>CAXTFU010000015.1:0-30126 GCA_964243385.1 uncultured bacterium
CACGCCGACCACGAGCAGAACTGCTCCACGTCGACGGTGCGCATGGTCGGCTCCAGCAACGCCAACCTGTTCGTGTCCGTCTCGGCCGGCGTGGCCGCGCTGTTCGGTCCGCTGCACGGCGGCGCCAACTCGGCGGTCCTGGAGATGCTCGCGGGCATCCAGGCCGACGGCGGCGACGTCGCGCGCTTCGTCCAGCGGGTCAAGGACAAGGAGGAGGGCGTCAAGCTCATGGGCTTCGGCCACCGGGTCTACAAGAACTACGACCCGCGGGCCGCGATCGTGAAGAAGGTCGCGCAGGACGTCCTGAACAGCCTGGACAAGCCCGACCCGCTGCTCGACCTGGCCATGCAGCTGGAGGAGACGGCGCTGCAGGACGACTACTTCGTCTCGCGCAAGCTCTACCCGAACGTCGACTTCTACACGGGCGTGATCTACAAGGCGCTGGGCTTCCCGACACCGATGTTCACGGTGCTGTTCGCGCTCGGCCGCCTGCCGGGCTGGATCGCCCAGTGGCGCGAGATGATCGAGGACCCGGCCACCAAGATCGGCCGCCCGCGCCAGGTCTACACGGGCCCGGCGCTGCGCCACCTCGACTGAGCGACCGCACAGCCGGACGGGGCGGGTCGGACAGGGCGGGTCGGACAGGGCGGGTCGGGGGCGGGTCCCCGACCCGCCCTGCCGCGTCCGGCGGCGGCGACTAGGCTGGCGGGGTGACGACGGCTCCCCGACCTCCCGCCCGCCGGCGGACGGCCGGAGCAGTGCTGGCCGCGGCACCCGCAGCGGTGCTGCTGAGCCTGCCGGCCTCCGCCGCTCCCGCACCCACCGTGACCCCCGTCGACGGTCGCTGCGCGCTGGCGCTGCTCGTCCCGGGCGCGTCCACGGTCTCCGTGACGGTCACCGCGGTGGCGACCGGCGCGGCCGTCGACGTGCTGGACGACGGCGTCGCCCAGCCGGTGCCGCCGACCGTGCGCGCGCTGCCCGCCGAGGGCCCGCTCGTCGTCGCGCTGGACGCGCGCGACGTGCCCGACACCGACCCCCGGGTCAAGGTCGCGACCTCCTCGGCCGGTGTGGCGCTGCCCGAGCGCGAGCTCGCCCTGCCGGACTGCCGCACGGCCGCCTCCCCCGCGCCCTCGCCCAGCAGCTCGCCGGCGCCCTCGCCGAGCAGCCCGGCGTCGCCCGAGCCGTCGCCGTCGGCCACGACCGCACCGTCCGACGCGCCGTCCCCGTCGACCGCCCCCGCCGCGCCGGTCGCTCCCGAGCCGTCCTCGCCTGCGCCGTCCTCCCCCGCAGCGTCCTCCCCCGCAGCGACCTCCCCGGCCCCAGCGCCGTCCGCGAGCGCACCGGCGGGGACGCCGACGCCCGGCTCGCCCTCTCCGTCGGCCAGCGCGAGCCCGTCCGCGAGCCCGGGCGGCTCGGCCGGCGCGAGCCCGTCGGCCGCCCCGTCCGGCGGTCCGTCGACGAGCCCGCGTCCGTCCGCCAGCGCGTCGCCCCGTCCGGACGTCGCCGTCTCGTCCGCCGGTGGTCCCGCCCGGCCGGCCGCACCGTCGACGCCCGCCCCCGCCACCAGCCCGGTGCTGGTCGGCCCGTCCAGCACGGGCACGACCGGCGGCAGCTCCTGGTCGTTCGGCGCGGCGATGGGCTCCGGCAGCAGCGGCTACCTGTCGCTGTCGGCGTTCACCGGCACGGGCACCAGCGCCGCCACCGACGTCCCCGACCCGGTGATCGCCGCCCCGCAGGGCAGCGCCGCCGGTGCGGCCGCGGCCCTCGGCCTGCCCTCGCCCCTGGCCGACCTGCTGCCCGAGCCGACGCAGACCGAGGACCTCGCGCCGCAGCTGCCGACGCTCGGCGCGCCCAGCGACCTGTCGAGCAGCTCGGTCGACCCGCTCGTCGAGCTGGCACCCGCGGCGTTCGTCCTGTCGGCCTCGCTCGGCGGCCTCGTGCTGGCGCGTCGCCGCTCCGCCTGACCGCCGCTCCCCGGCGCCGCTGCTGCCGGCTCAGCCGAAGGAGCGCACGAGCACGCGCGCGAAGCGGTCGACCACGGGCCGGTCACCGAGCGGTGCCGCCAGGCGGACGCCGACCGGCGAGAGGGCGTGCATCGCGGTGCAGGCGGACCGGGCGCGCGGCTGCGGCCCCGGATCCGGCGGCCCCGGATCCGGCGGCCCCGGATCCGGCGGCCCCGGATCCGGCGGCCCTGGATGCGGCAGTGGGGGAACCGGCAGTGGCGGAACCGGCAGTGGGGGAACCGGCAGTGGCGGAACCGGCAGTGGCGGAACCGGCAGTGGCGGAACCGGCAGCGGGACCAGCCACGCCCGGACGACGACGCGGCCGGACGTCTCCGCGGCGGTGAGCTCGGCCCGGGTCTGCGCCGGGCCGCCCGCGAGCCCGGTGCGGACGAGCACGGTGAGCGTGGTGCCGTCCGGGCTGACCACGTACCGGTCGTCCTCGATGCGTGCGTGCTCGCCGCCCGGCGGTGCGGCGGTGGAGGGCGCCGCAGCCGCGGGCCCGCCCTGACTGCACGCGGTCGACGCGGCGCACACGACGAGGGCGGCGGCGAGGGCGACGAGGGCGTGCACGACGGTCGGACGGCGCGGGGGTCGCGGCGGTTCCTGCGCTGAACCCGCCCGCGGACGGGTCCCGGGGCGGACGACCGGCCTCGGACGGGGTCCAGCAGCGGCCGTCGGGCCGTCAAATGCAGCGGTAGCCGCTGTGCACCTGCCACGTGCCGTCCGGCCCCTCGGTCGCCTCGAGGAAGATGTCCTCGGCGGTGACCGTCGTCGAGGTGGTGCCGGCCTCGACCACCCGCCAGCCGTGCTCGGGGGACTCCCAGATCGAGCCCCTGCGGATGAACGCCTCGGCCGCGGCGACCGGGTCGGGGGCACCGCCGGTGAGCGAGACGGGGTCGGTGGTGAACATGTCGGCCAGGTCTGTCGTGCAGCGGGTGCTGGGGAGCGACGGGAGCAGGGTGGTGGGCGTCTGCGGCGCGGCCCGGGGCGGCGTGACGACGCCGCACCCCGTCAGCGCGACGACCACCAGCAGCGCAGCGACACGTCCCGAGGTCGTCACCGGCTCCGCTCCTCCACTCCCGGGGGGGGGAAGGCTACGACGCCCGGCCGTCCGGGCGCGACCGTCAGAGGCCGGGCAGGCCGTCCAGGCTGCTCGCGTTCGTGCGCGCCCGGTAGGCGTCCATCCCGTCCGGGCCGTGCCGGTCGGCGAACGGGCGCATCAGGTCGCGCTCCTCGACGACCTCCACGACCGGGACGCCCCAGCCGCACGAGTCGCTGACGCGCTCGACGTCGACGGTGACGACCGCGCGGGTGCTGGGGTGCGCCGGGTGCAGGGCCGTCACCTCGTCGAACGCCGGCGTGCCGGGCACGTGCACCTGGCCGGCCCCGTGCAGCCGCACGATGCGCGGCCGCCGGTCGAAGGAGGCGAACATGACGCAGATCCGGCCGTTCTCGCGCAGGTGGGCGATCGTCTCGACGCCGCTGCCGGTGAGGTCGACCCAGCCCACGCGGTGCTCGCCGAGGACGCTGAAGGAGTCCCCGCCACGCGGTGAGACGTTGACCCGCCCGTCGCCGGCCAGCGGGGCGGTGGCGACGAACCACACCGGCTGGGCGTCGATCCAGCGGGCGAGCCCCTCGTCGATCCCCTCGAACACCTGTCCCATCCCCGGATCCTAGGAGGCCGGGCGCCCGAGGACGGCCGGGACCGCTCAGCGCACCAGCGCGTCGACGAGGCGGTCGAGCTCGGCGGCGGGGTCGTCGGTGAGCCCGCTGTGCACCGGTCCGGCGTGGACGACCGTGCTGCGTGGCGCGGTGAGCCAGCGGAAGCGCTGCCCGAGGGAGGTCTCCCCCGCCGGGCCCTGCCCCTCGCAGGTGCGCTGCAGGCCCTGCGCCGCGGCCCGCACGCCGTCGGCGTCGACGTCCGCGTCGAGCACCCGCAGCCGCTGGTCGTCGACGTGCACCTGCACGCCGAGGAAGTCGCGCGCCTGGCAGTACAGGACGACCCCGACGTTCACGCACTCACCGCGCTCGACGCGCGGGCTCGCCCGGACCAGGGCGTACTCGAAGACCGCCCGCGTCACGGCTGCCACAGCTCCCGCGCGTCGATCCGCCGCACGAGGTGGTCGACGTACGCCGCCCGCACCTCGTCCGGTCCGGCGAAGCCGGGCTCGTCCTCGAGCCAGCGGTCGGGCACGAGCGCGACGACCTCCTCGACCACGTCGCGCCCGACCCGCGGCGCCAGGTCCCGCGCCGCCTGCGCGCGCTCGGTGGCCTGTCCGGCCAGCACGTGGTCGCTCGCCGCGTACGGCCGCCGCGCGGCGGTCGCGGCGCGCGACCAGTCGTGGGAGAAGACCAGGCAGGCCCCGTGGTCGATGAGCCACAGGTCGCGGTGCCACAGCAGCAGGTTCGGGTTGCGCCAGCTGCGGTCGACGTTGCCGACGAGCGCGTCGAGCCACAGCACCCGGCTCGCGAGCAGCGGGTCGAGCACGTGCACGTTCGGGTCGAAGCCGAGGGCCCCGGGCAGGTAGTCCGTGCCGAGGTTCAGCCCCGGGCTCGCGCGCAGGAGGTCCTGCACCTCCTCGTCGGGCTCGGCGCGGCCGAGCACCGGGTCGACCTCGACGAGGACCAGCTCGGGCACGGGCAGCCCGAGCCGCCGGGCCAGCTCGCCGACGACGATCTCGGCGACGAGCACCTTGCGCCCCTGGCCCGCCCCGACGAACTTCACCACCCAGGTGCCGAGGTCGTCGGCCTCCATGATCCCGGGCAGCGACCCGCCCTCGCGCAGCGGCGTGACGTAGCGGGTGGCGCGAACGGTCCGGAGCACCCGGCCAGCCTGCCAGCCGCCCGGCGCGGCGGGCTCGTGCGGCCTCGTGCAGGCGGCCGGGCTACGGGAGCAGGGCGTCCAGCGCGCGGAAGATGCGCTTGTCCGACACCGGGGAGCGGGTGCGCATCGACGGCGCGAACAGGCTGATGCGCAGCTCCTCGACCATCCACCGCACCTGGTCGAGCTCGGGCGACGGCGGCACGCGGCGGGCCACGTCGTCGACCTCGGCCTGCACCCGGGCGACGGTGGCGGTGGCGAGCCGGTCGCGCGCCGGGTCCTCGGGCAGGCGGCCGAGCCGGACGTCGAGCGCCTGCAGGTACCGCTGCACGTCGGCGAGCCGCGCGTAGCCGGTCGCCGTCACGAAGCCGGGGTGGACGAGGCGGTCGAGCTGCGCGCGGGCGTCCGCCACCGAGGTCGCGAGGGCCGGCCGGCGCTCGGCGTCCAGGCGCGCCCGGACGTCGTGCCAGGCCTGCAGCACCTTGGTGACGGCGGCGAGCACCTCGTCGAGGGCCGGGACGAGCTGCGGCCGGACGGCCTCGCGCAGCCGGGCGAAGCCGTCGGCGTCCCAGACCACCCCGCCGTGCGCGGCCATGAGCGCGTCGAGGGCGGCGGTCGCGCAGTCGTCCAGCACGGCCGCGGCCGTCCCGTGCGGGTTGCGCGTCAGCGCGAGCTTCGTCGCGTTCGTCAGCCGTCCCGTGATCGCCTTGACCGGCGAGGGCAGCGTGAGCAGCAGCAGGCGGCGCACACCGCGCCAGTGCTGCGCCTGCTGCTCCGCGGGGGTCCCGAGGACTCGGAGGGCGACCGTGGCGCCCTCGTCGACGAGCGCAGGCCAGCCGCGCAGCGTGCCCGACTGCACCTCGCGGGGCAGCGCACCGACGTCCCAGGCCGTCAGGCCCGAGCGCTCGAGGGTGGCGGCCGCCGACGACAGCGCCTGCTGCACCTCCGTCCCCAGCGACCGCTTGATCGCCTCGAGGTCCTTGCCCTCGGCGAGCGTGCGGCCGCGGGCGTCCTCGACGCGGAAGGTCATGCGCAGGTGGTCCGGAACCTTGGCGAGGTCCCAGTCCTCGGCCCGGATGTCGACCCGCTTGCGGTTCAGCAGCTCGGTCTCGAGCGCGTCCAGCAGCGGGCGCGAGCGCGGCTCGACGACGGCGAGCACCTGCGCGGCGGTGTCCGGCGCCGGCACGCACCGCACCCGCAGCGGCTTGGGCAGCGACTTGATGAGCGCCGTGACGAGGTCGTGCCGCAGGCCGGGCACCTGCCAGTCGAAGCCCTCGGGGCTGACGCGGTTCAGCACGTCGACCGGGACGTGCACCGTCACGCCGTCGGCGTCCGATCCCGGCTCGAACTGGTAGGTCAGCGGCAGGCGGAGGTCGCCCTGGACCCAGACGTCCGGGTGGTCGAGCGCCGACAGCACCGCGGCGTCGTCGCTGACGAGGTCGGACATGGTGAACGTCAGCAGGTCGGGCGTCTCGTGCCGGGCCCGCTTCCACCAGGCGTCGAAGTGCCGTCCGCTGACGACGTCGGCGGGCACTCGCGCGTCGTAGAAGTCGTAGAGCGCCTGGTCGTCGACGACGATGTCGCGCCGGCGGGCGCGGTGCTCGAGCTCCTCGACGTCGTCGAGCAGCGCCCGGTTGGCGGCGAAGAAGGCGTGGTGCGTGTCCCAGTCACCCTCGACGAGCGCGGAGCGCAGGAACATCTCGCGCGACAGGACGGGGGCGATGCTGCCGAAGTTCACCTTGCGCTGCGCGACGACCGGGACGCCGTAGAGCGTCACCCGCTCGAAGGCCATGACCGCCGCCTGCTTGCGCTCCCAGTGCGGCTCGGAGTACTGCCGCTTCACCAGGTGCGCCCCCACCCGCTCGACCCAGCCCGGGTCCACGCGCGCGGCCACGCGGCCCCACATGCGGTTGGTCTCCACGAGCTCGGCCGCCATGACCCACTGCGGGGTCTTCTTCGCGATCGACGAGCTCGGGACGATCGCGAAGCGGGCGCCGCGCGCGCCGACGTACTCCCGCTTCTCGACGTCGCGCAGCCCGACGTGGCTCAGCAGCCCGGCGAGCAGCGACAGGTGGACGGCGTCGGCGTTCGTCGGGGTGGCGTCCGACGACGACGGCCCGAGGCGCAGGTCGAGCTGCGACAGCGACCGGCGCAGCTGGCTGTGCAGGTCCTGCCACTCGCGCACCCGCAGGTGGTTGAGGAACTCGCGCTTGCACAGCCGGCGGAAGGCGCTGCTGCCGAGCTCCTGCTGCTGCTCCTGCAGGTAGCGCCACAGGTTGAGGTAGCTGAGGAAGTCCGACGTCTCGTCGACGAACCTCTTGTGCAGCTCGTTCGCCGCCTGCTGCCTGTCCTGCGGCCGCTCGCGCGGGTCCTGGATCGACAGCGCCGCGGCGATGACGAGCACGTCCCGGACGCAGCCGTTGCGGTCGGCCTCGACGACCATTCGCGCCAGGCGCGGGTCGATCGGCAGCTGCGACAGGGTGCGGCCGACCGTCGTGAGGCGCTTGCGCGGGTCGTCCTGCGCCGGGTCGAGCGCGCCGAGCTCGACGAGCAGGTCCACGCCGTCCTTGACGTTGCGGCGGTCGGGCGGCTCGACGAACGGGAACGCGGCGATGTCGCCGAGCCCGAGCGCGGTCATCTGCAGGATGACCGAGGCGAGGTTCGTGCGCAGGATCTCCGGGTCGGTGAACTCCGGCCGCCCGTCGAAGTCCTCCTGCTCGTACAGCCGGATGCAGATGCCCGGCGCGACGCGGCCGCACCGGCCGGCGCGCTGGGTCGCCGAGGCCTGGCTGATCCGCTCGATGGGCAGCCGCTGCACCTTGGTGCGCTGGCTGTACCGGCTGATGCGGGCGGTCCCGGGGTCGACGACGTAGCGGATGCCCGGCACCGTCAGGGACGTCTCGGCGACGTTCGTGGCGAGCACGATGCGGCGGCCCGAGTGCGGGGCGAAGACGCGGTGCTGCTCGGCCGCCGACAGCCGGGCGAACAGCGGGACGATCTCGGTCCCCTCCCGCACCGAGCCCTTCAGCGCGTCGGCGGTGTCGCGGATCTCGCGCTCGCCGGACAGGAACACCAGCACGTCGCCGGGGCCCTCGTCGGCGAGCTCGTCGACCGCCTCGACGATGGCCTGCACCTGGTCGCTGTCGTCCTCGAGGAAGGGCCGGTAGCGCACCTCGACGGGGAAGCTGCGGCCGGACACCTCGAGCACCGGGGCGTCGTCGAAGTGGTCGGCGAAGCGCTGCGGGTCGATCGTCGCGCTGGTGATGATGAGCTTGAGGTCGGGGCGCCGGACGAGCAGCTGCTTGAGGTAGCCGAGCAGGAAGTCGATGTTCAGCGACCGCTCGTGCGCCTCGTCGATGATGATCGTGTCGTACGCGGTGAGGTCGCGGTCGCGGGTGATCTCGGCGAGCAGCACGCCGTCGGTCATGAGCTTGACGAGGGTGTCCTCGCCGACCTGGTCGTGGAAGCGGACGGTGTAGCCGACGGTCGACCCGAGCGGGACGCCGAGCTCCTCGGCGATGCGCTCGGCGACCGACCGGGCGGCCAGGCGCCGCGGCTGCGTGTGGCCGATGAGCCCGCGCACCCCGCGCCCGAGCTCGAGGCAGATCTTCGGGAGCTGCGTCGTCTTGCCGGAGCCGGTCTCGCCCGCGATGACGACGACCTGCGCGTCGCGGATCGCGGCCGCGATGTCGTCGCGCCGCTCGGAGACCGGGAGCGTCTCGGGGTAGACGATGCGCGTCGGGACGGCCGCCTGCCGGCGCGCGAGCCGCTCCTCGGCCGCCACCAGGTCGCGCTCGAGGGCGGCCGAACGGCCCGCGTGCGGTCGGCGGCGCAGCTCGTCGACGCGGCGGGACAGCCGGCGGGCGTCGCGCAGCAGCAGCGGTGCCAGGCGCTCCCGCAGCCCGTCCGCTGCTGCCGGGTCCGCTGCTGCCGGGTCCGCTGGTGCCGGGTCCACTGCTGAGGGGTCCACTGCTGCCGTCGCCATGCCGCCCTCCACGATAGGCGGGCGCCCGTGCGGGGCATGATCCTCGCGCCCGTGATCCCGAGCCCGCCCCGGCTCACTCCCCTGGAGGCCCCTGTGCTCGGACTGCCCGACGGCGTCAAGGCATGCCTGTTCGACCTCGACGGTGTGCTCACCGACACCGCCGCGGTGCACAACGCCGCCTGGAAGCAGACCTTCGACGGCTTCCTGCAGGCGCGCGCGGAGGCGTCGGGCGAGCCCTTCGTCCCGTTCGACCCCGGCGCCGACTACAACGACCACGTCGACGGCAAGAAGCGCGAGGACGGTGTCCGCGACTTCCTCGCCAGCCGCGGCATCGTGCTGGACGAGGGCTCGCCCGACGACCCGCCCGGCGCCGAGACGGTGCACGGCGTCGGCAACCGCAAGAACGAGCTGCTGCTCGCCACCATCGAGCGCGACGGCGTGCGCGTGTACGAGGGCAGCCGCCGCTACCTGCAGGCCGCGACCGACGCCGGCCTGCGCCGGGCCGTCGTGTCGAGCAGCGCCAACACCGCGCAGGTCCTCGAGGTCACCGGCCTGGCCCAGTACGTCGAGCTGCGGGTCGACGGCGTCACCGCCCGCGAGCGCGGCCTGAAGGGCAAGCCCGCCCCCGACACGTTCCTGGCCGCGGCCGCCGACCTCGGGGTCGAGGCGTCCGAGGCGGTCGTGTTCGAGGACGCGCTGTCCGGCGCGGCCGCCGGGCGGGCCGGGCACTTCGCGCTGGTCGTCGGCGTCGACCGGGTCGGCCAGGCCGAGGCGCTCCGGCAGCACGGCGCGGACGTCGTCGTGCAGGACCTCGACGAGCTGCTCGCGTGATCGGCCGCGGGACCTTCCCGGTCGACCCCTGGTCGGTGCGCGAACCGCACCTCGACCTCGACGTGCTCGCCCAGAGCGAGTCGGTGTTCGCGCTGTCCAACGGCCACATCGGCCTGCGCGGCAACCTCGACGAGGGCGAGCCGCACGCGATCCCGGGCACCTACCTCAACAGCTACTACGAGAGCCGTCCGCTGCCCTACGCCGAGGGCGGCTTCGGCTACCCGGAGGACGGCCAGACGGTCGTCGACGTCACGAACGGCAAGCTGCTGCGGCTGCTCGTCGACGACGAGCCGTTCGACGTCCGCTACGGCGACCTGCTGCACCACTCGCGCACGCTCGACCTGCGCACCGGGACCCTGTTGCGCGAGGCCGACTGGGTGTCACCGGCCGGCAAGCGCGTGAAGGTCCGCTCCACCCGTCTGGTGTCGTTCTCGCACCGCGCGGTCGCGGCCATCTGCTACGAGGTCGAGGCCGTCGACGAGGACGTGCGGATCATCGTGCAGTCCGAGCTCGTGGCGAACGAGGAGCAGCCGCAGCTCACCGGCGACCCGCGCGTCGCCGCGGCGCTCACCAAGCCGCTCGAGGCCGTCGAGCGCGACGTCGAGCAGCACGGCGCCCTGCTGATGCACGTCACGCGCAACAGCGACCTGCTCATGGCCGCCGGCATGGACCACGTCGTGACCGGTCCGGGCCGGGTCAAGGAGGAGACCGACGCCCGCGACGACTGGGCCCGCACGACGATCGTGTGCGGCCTCAAGCCGGGCGAGCAGCTCAGGGTCGTGAAGTTCCTCGCCTACGGCTGGTCGAGCTCCCGGTCGTCCCCCGCGGTGCGCGACCAGGTCGCGGCGGCGCTGACCGGCGCGCGCTACAGCGGCTGGGAGGGGCTGCTGGAGAGCCAGCGCGCCTACCTCGACGACTTCTGGGACGGCGCCGACGTCGAGGTCGACGGCGACCCCGTCGTGCAGCAGGCCGTGCGCTTCGGGCTGTTCCACGTCCTGCAGGCCGGCGCCCGCGCCGAACGGCGGGCCCTGCCGGCCAAGGGGCTCACCGGTCCGGGCTACGACGGGCACGCGTTCTGGGACACCGAGGGCTTCGTGCTCGAGGTGCTCACCGCGACCGCGCCCGAGGCGGCGGCCGACGTCCTGCGGTGGCGGCACTCGACGCTCGACCTCGCCAAGGAGCGGGCCGAGCAGCTCGGCCTCAAGGGCGCGGCCTTCCCGTGGCGCACGATCCGCGGGCAGGAGTGCTCGGCGTACTGGCCGGCCGGCACGGCGGCGTTCCACGTCAACGCCGTCATCGCGCACGCCGTCGAGCGGCACCGCCTCATGACCGGCGACACCCAGCTCGAGCTCGACTGCGGGCTCGAGCTGCTCGTCGAGACCGCCCGGCTGTGGATCTCGCTCGGCCACCACGACGCCCTCGGCGCCTGGCACATCGACGGCGTCACCGGCCCGGACGAGTACACGGCGCTCGTCAACGACAACGTGTTCACCAACCTCATGGCGGCGCGCAACCTGCGCGCCGCGGCCGACGCCTGCGCCCGGCACCCGGGCGCGGCACGCGTGCTGGGCGCGACGACCGAGGAGACGGCGTCGTGGCGGCACGCCGCGGCGGCCGTGCACATCCCCTACGACGAGCTGCTCGGGGTGCACCCGCAGTCGGAGTCGTTCACCCGCCTGGACGAGTGGGACTTCGCGGGCACCCAGGACGACTACCCGCTGCTGCTGCACGCGCCCTACTTCCAGCTCTACCGCAAGCAGGTCATCAAGCAGGCCGACCTCGTGCTCGCCATGCACTGGGTGCCGGAGGCGTTCGACGAGGGCCAGCTCGCCCGCAACGTCGACTACTACGAGCGGCGGACGGTCCGCGACTCGTCGCTGTCGGCCTGCACGCAGGCGGTCATGTGCGCGCGGGTCGGCCACCTCGGCCTCGCCCACGACTACCTGCACGAGGCGGCGCTGGTCGACCTGCGGGACCTGCACGGCAACACCCGCGACGGGCTGCACATGGCGTCGATGGCCGGCGCCTGGGCGGCCCTGGTCGACGGCTTCGGCGGCCTGTCGATCGTCGGCGAGCGGCTCAGCCTGGACCCGCAGCTGCCCGACGGCATGACCCGGCTGGCGTTCCGGGTGCACTGGCACGGGATGCGCCTGCTCGTCGAGGTCACCGGGGACGAGGTGCGCCTGGTGCTGCGCGACGGCGCGGAGGCAGAGCTCGACCTGCTCGTCGCCGGCGAGCCGGTGCACCTCACCTCGCACGAGCCGGAGGTCCGGCCCTGGACGCGCCGCCAGCCGCTGCTGCCGCGTCCGCCGCAGCCGGTCGGGCGCGAGCCGGACACCCGGGAGTAGCCGTGCGCTTCGCCGTGCTGGCCGCCGCCTCGACCGCGGTGGCGGCGACGAGCGGCCGCACGGCCAAGCTCGCCGTCCTCGCCGACGCCCTGCGCTCGGCCGCGCCGGACGAGGTCGGGGTCGCGGTGCTGCACCTGTCCGGCGAGCTGCGCCAGCGCCGCACCGGGGTCGGCTACCGCTCGCTGGGGTCGGTGCCGGAGCCCGCTGCGGAGCCCTCGCTCGAGGTGCTCGAGGTCGACGCCGTCTTCGCAGCGCTCGCCGAGGTGTCCGGCGCAGGAGCGACCGCCCGGCGGCGGGCGCTGCTGCACGACCTGCTCGCGCGCGCCACCGCCGACGAGCAGCGCCTGCTGCTCGGGCTGGTCGGCGGCGAGCTGCGGCAGGGCGCGCAGGCAGGGCTGCTGACCGACGCGGTGGCCCGGGCCGCCGGCCTGCCGCTGGCCGACGTGCGCTCGGCGCTGCTGCTCAGCGGATCGCTGCCGGCCGTCGCCGAGGCCGCGCTGCGCGACGGCGCCGGCGGGCTGGCCGCGTTCCGGCTGCAGGTGGGCCGTCCGCTCTCGCCGATGCTGGCCGCCCCGGGCACCGACCTCGACGACGCGCTGGCCCGCATACCGTCGGCCGCGGTCGACTGGAAGCTCGACGGCATCCGCGTGCAGGTGCACCGCGACGGCGACGAGGTCCACGTCTTCACCCGCACGCTCGACGACATCACCGCCCGGGTCCCCGAGCTCGTCGAGGTGGTCCGCTCGCTGCCGGTGCGCGCGGTGGTGCTCGACGGGGAGGCGCTCGCCCTGCGCGAGGACGGGCGTCCGCACCCGTTCCAGGTCACCGCCGCGCGGGCCGCGACGCGCACCACGGCCTCGACCGTGCCGCTGACGCCGTGGTTCTTCGACGTGCTGCACGTCGACGGCCGCGACCTGCTCGGCGCGCCGCTGTCGGAGCGGGCGCAGGAGCTCGCCCGCGTCGTGCCCGAGCGGTGGCGGGTGCCGCGGGCGCTCGACGGCTTCGCGGCCTTCGCCGCCTCGGCGCTGGCCGCCGGGCACGAGGGCGTCGTCGTCAAGGACCTCGACGCGCCCTACGACGCGGGCCGCCGCGGCGGCGCCTGGCGCAAGGTCAAGCCGGTGCACACCTTCGACCTCGTCGTGCTGGCCGCCGAGTGGGGGCACGGACGGCGCACCGGGACGCTGTCGAACCTGCACCTCGGCGCCCGCGACGAGCGGTCGGGCGGCTTCGTCATGCTGGGCAAGACGTTCAAGGGCCTCACCGACGAGCTGCTCGCCTGGCAGACCGAGCGCCTGCAGGCCCTGCAGGTCTCGACCGACGGGTACACGGTGGTCGTCCGGCCCGAGCTCGTCGTCGAGATCGCCGTCGACGGCGTGCAGACCTCGCCGCGCTACCCCGCCGGCATGGCGCTGCGCTTCGCGCGCGTGCTGCGCTACCGGCCGGACAAGACGCCCGACCAGGCCGACACCGTCGAGCAGGTGCGGGCGCTGCACACCGGGTCGGCCTGAGCGGGTCCGGCCTGAGCGGGGGACGGCCCGCTGCGCGACCCGGCGGTCCTCGCCGGCCGGGCCCGCTGCGCGACCCGGCGGTCCTCGCCCGCCGGGCCCGCTGCGCGACCCGGCAGACTGAGCCTCCCCCCACCCCCGCACTCCGCGCTCGAGGAGCACCGCCATGACCACCGCCGAGGACTCCGGCACGTTCGCGGACCTCGCCCTGCGGCCGGAGCTGCTGGCCGCGCTCACCGCGCTCGGGTACGAGGAGCCGACGCCCATCCAGCGCGAGGCCATCCCGCCGCTGCTCGAGGGCAGGGACCTGCTCGGGCAGGCCGCGACGGGCACCGGCAAGACCGCGGCGTTCGCGCTGCCGCTGCTGCAGCACCTCGAGCAGCGCGGACGCGGCAGCGCCCCCGTCGCGCTCGTGCTCGCCCCCACCCGCGAGCTCGCGATGCAGGTCAGCGAGGCGACGCACCGCTACGGCAAGGACCTGTTCCCGGCCGGCGGTGCGCGCGTCCTGCCGGTGTACGGCGGCCAGCCGATCGGCCGCCAGCTGCGCGAGCTCGAGCGCGGCGTCGACATCGTCGTCGGGACGCCCGGCCGCGTGATCGACCACATCAACCGCGGCACGCTCGACCTGTCCGGCGTCCGCACCGTCGTGCTCGACGAGGCCGACGAGATGCTCGACATGGGCTTCGCCGAGGACATCGAGGCGATCCTCGACGCCGCACCGGCCGACCGGCAGACGGTGCTGTTCTCCGCGACGATGCCCTCGCGGGTCGACCGCATCGCCCGTCGGCACCTGCGCGAGCCCGTCCGCATCGAGATCCGCCGCGAGCAGGCCGCTCCGGGCGAGGCCCCTCAGGTCCGGCAGAGCGCGTACGTCGTCGCGCGTCCGCACAAGCCCGCCGCGCTCGGCCGCATCCTCGACGTCGAGGCGCCCGAGGCCGCGCTCGTGTTCTGCCGCACGCGCGAGGAGGTCGACGCGCTCACCGAGACGCTGAACGGCCGCGGCTACCGGGCCGAGGCGCTGCACGGCGGGATGAGCCAGGAGCAGCGCGACAAGGTGATGGGCAGGCTGCGCAACCAGACCGCCGACCTGCTCGTCGCCACCGACGTCGCCGCCCGCGGGCTCGACGTTGAGCACCTCACCCACGTCGTGAACTACAACGTGCCGTCGGCGCCGGAGGCCTACGTCCACCGCATCGGCCGGGTCGGCCGCGCCGGGCGCGAGGGCGTCGCCATCACCCTCGCCGAGCCGCGCGAGCACCGGATGCTCAAGACGATCGAGCGCTCGACCGGTGCGAAGATCGTCATGGAGAAGGTGCCGACCGTCGCGGACCTGCGGGCGCGCCGGCTCGAGCTGACCCGGGCGGCCCTGCGCGAGAGCCTGCTCGAGGACCACCTCGACGGCTTCCGCGCCGTCGTCGAGGCGCTCACCGACGAGTTCGACGTCATGGACGTGGCCGCCGCCGCCGTGAAGCTCGCGCACGAGGCCAGCACCGGCGGCGGTGCCGACGACGACAGCGACATCCCGCAGGTCGCCGCGCAGGTCGAGGACCGTGCGCCCCGCAGCAGCGGACCGTCCCGTCCGGGTGCGCCTGGTGGCCCGGCCCGCAAGGGGCGTCAGCTCGAGGGCCCGACCACCCGCCTCTTCATCGGGCTCGGCCGCGCCGCCGGGGTCCGCCCGCAGGACCTCGTCGGCGCGATCACCGGCGAGTCGAGCCTGTCCGGCCGGCAGATCGGCGGCATCGAGATCGCCGAGCGGTTCTCGCTCGTCGAGGTCCCGGAGCCGGCTGCGGAGGAGGTCATCGCCGCCCTGCGCGCCACGATGATCAAGGGACGCAAGGCCACCGTCCGCCGCGACGGCAAGCCCTGAGCAGCCGCTGCACGGCGGGGCCGTCAGCCCGGCGATGTGGCGATCTCCAGGGTGGGGCTGAGCAGGCAGGATCGCCACATCCCCGCGCACGCGCCGACCGGAGCCCGCCGACCGCCCCGCTGCGTGCGGCCGAGCCCCCGCCTCAGGTCGAGCGCAGCTCGCGGCGCAGGATCTTGCCGGTGACGGTCTTGGGCAGCTCGTCGACCAGCACGACCTGCCGCGGGTACTTGTAGGCCGCCATCCGCGCCCTGCAGTGGGCGATGAGCTCGTCCGGCGTGACGCTCGCGCCGGGCGCCAGGCTGACGAAGGCCTTCACCGTCTCGCCGCGCCGCTCGTCCGGCACGCCGACCACCGCCGACTCGCGCACCGCGGGGTGCTCGGCCAGCACGTCCTCGACCTCGCGCGGCCACACCTTGTAGCCGGACGCGTTGATCATGTCCTTCTTGCGGTCGACGATGAACACCCAGCCCTCGGCGTTCAGGAAGCCGACGTCGCCGCTGCGCAGCGCGCCGCCCGGCAGGTTCGCCGCGGTCTCGTCCGGCTTGCCCCAGTAGCCGGCGACGACCTGCGGGCCCTCCGCGACGATCTCGCCGATCTCGCCGATCGGCAGGTCGTTCCCGTCGTCGTCCTGGATGCGGACGACCGTGCTCGGCGCCGGGACGCCGACCGACAGCGCGCCGGACGTCGGGTCGACCGGCGACGGCGCGCCGAACGGCGTCACCGTCATCGGCGAGGTCGTCTCGGTCAGGCCGTAGGCGTTGTGCACCTGGCGACCGGTGGCGGTCCGGAAGCGCTGCTCGGCCGTCGGCGAGATCGCCGCGCCGCCGGAGTAGACCGACGTGAAGGACGAGAAGTGGTCCTGCGTGAAGCCGGGGGCCGCGAGCAGCGCGTTGAGCGCCGTGATCGCCCCGATGGTGCAGGTCGGCCGGTGCTCGAGCATCGCGTCGAGCACCACCTGCGGCTCGAAGCGGTAGGCCAGCACGAGCGGCATCGGCGCCAGCAGGCTGATCGCCACGTGGCCGATCAGCCCGGTGATGTGGAACAGCGGCGCGATGCCGAGCACCGAGCCGCCGGCCGAGAAGCGCACCCAGTCGCGGTAGACCTGCGCGGTGAACACCACGTTCCGGTGGGTGTTCATCGCGCCCTTCGGCACCCCCGTCGTGCCCGAGGTGTACGTCAGGAAGGCGACGTCGTCCGGCGCCAGCTCGACCGGGGGCGGCACCTGCCCGCGGTGCTCGGCGACGAGCTCGGAAAGGTCGGTCGTCCCCTCGTGCCGCCGGCGGGCGACGCCGTCGAACAGCCGCGGGTCGGCGCGGGTCTGGTGCTCCAGGCCGCTGGTGGTGAGCACCAGCTCGACCCCGGTGCCCGGGACGACGTCGCGCGCCACCTCGTCGTAGAGGTGCTCGAGCGACAGCAGCACCGTCGCACCGGAGTCCTGCAGCAGGTACGACAGCTCGCGGGCGCGGCTCATCGGGTTGATCGACACCATGACGCCGCCGGCCTTCCAGGTGGCGACCATCGCGACGACGAACTGCGGGACGTTCTGCAGGTACACGGCCAGCCGGTCGCCGCGGGCGAACCCGCGCGCCAGCAGTGCGCTCGCGAGCGCGTCGCTCTGCTCGTCGAGCTCCTGCCGGGTCAGCACGCCGTCGAAGTAGACCAGCGCCGCCCCGTCCGGGTCGCGCGCGAGCCCGGCGTCGAACATCTCGAGCGCCGAGCCGAACTCGGGCTCGAGGTCGGCGGGCGAGTCGCCGTACAGCGCGAGCCAGGGCCGCTCGTCGTACGCGCTCACGCCGGCCTACTTGATCGCGACGGGGTTGACCGGGGAGCCGCTGCCCTTCGCGACCTTGAGCGGCGCGGCGACGTAGAGGAAGGCGTACCGGCCGTCCTCGGCGCAGTCGGCCGCGAGCGCCTCGAGGTCGGCGATCTCGGTGAGCGTCACGCCGAGGTTGCGCATGAGGGCGTTGTGCAGGACGAGCGCGACGCCGTTCGCGGGGTCGAACGTCACCTCGTTGGCGATCGTGTCGGTGACGAGGTTCGGGATCTCCATGTCCTGGAACCACTGCACCAGCTCGGGGCTGTAGACCAGGCCAGGCTCGTTGAACCCCTCGTAGAACGCCTCGCCCTGGTCGTGGAACTGCTGCAGGAAGTTCGTGCGGATCACGAGGATGTCGCGCCGCTCGATCGGCGTGCCTTGCGCCTCGGCGCAGGCGATCAGGTCCTCGTGGGTGAACGTCTCGCCCTTGTCGAGGGTCGCCTTGCCGCGGAACCGCGCCATGTCGAGCAGGACGGCGCGTCCGACGACCCCCCGCTGGGCGATCGGCTCGACGCTCGCCTTGTCGAGGCCGCCGATCGTGGTGCGGGCGTCGTAGCCGTTCCAGATCTGGCCGCCGTACCAGACGTGGCCGAGCGCGTCGTACTGCGTCGAGCCCTGCAGGAAGGCGTTGATCTTGTCGTCGGCGTAGTGCAGGCCGCCGGGGTACGCGGGACCGCCGGCGCCCTCGTCCCAGTTCGACTCGTCCAGGACCTGCGTGCGCTCGGCCGGCGTGCGGCCCGGCCACACGGGGTCGCCCTTGGGGTCGCCGATGAGCCGCTGCAGCGTGAAGGTCTTGCCCGACGACACCAGGCGCACCGCCGCGAGCACCTGCTCGGGCCCGAGGTAGTTCAGCGCGCCGACCTCGTCGTCGGCCCCCCACTTGCCCCAGTTGCTCGGCGCGTCCTTGAGCAGGTCGCCGAGGTAGGGGGCTTCCGGGGTCTGGGTCATCTGGACCTCCACGTCGAGGGTCGGTGCGACATCCGGCCGGGCGCCGGGCTGCACTGTGGGACGCAGGTGCGTGTGGTGTCAATCACGTGCACGGCGCTCCGTGGTTGGGTCAGGGACGCACCGCCCGGTCCGGTCAGGCGGTCCCGACAGAGGCAGGCGCCATGAGCCGCACGACCCCCGCCCACCCCGAGTCCGTCTTCACCTACGGCGCGCCGCAGCTGAAGTTCGGCAGCGGCGCGTCGGACGAGATCGGCTTCGACCTCAGCGCTCTCGGCGCCCGGCGGGTGCTCGTCATGACCGACGCGGGGGTCGCCGCGACGGGGCACCCGCAGCGGGTCGCCGACCAGATGGCGCAGTTCGGGATCGAGGCGCAGGTGTTCGACGGCGTGCACGTCGAGCCGACGGACGTCAGCCTGCGCGAGGCGGTCGAGGCGGCCCGCGCCTCCGGCCCCTGGGACGCCTACGTCGCGGTCGGCGGCGGTTCTGCCATCGATACCGCCAAGGCGGTGAACCTGCTGACGACCAACCCCGGCGACCTCATGGACTACGTCAACCTGCCGGTCGGTGGCGGGCAGGCGCCGACCGAGCCGCTCAAGCCGCTCGTCGCCGTCCCCACGACGACCGGCACCGGCTCGGAGAGCACGACGATCTGCGTGATGGACGTGCTGCACCTGAAGGTGAAGACGGGCATCAGCCACGCGCGGCTGCGGCCGACGCTCGCCGTCATCGACCCCGACCTCACCCGCACCCAGCCGGCCGGGGTGACGGCGGCGTCCGGCATGGACATCCTGTGCCACGCGCTCGAGAGCTACACCGCCCGCTGGTACACGACCAACGAGCGCAAGACCCCGCAGCAGCGGGTGCCGTACTGCGGGTCCAACCCCATCTCGGACATGTGGTCGGAGAAGGCGCTGACGCTGCTCGCCGGCTCGTTCCGGACGGCCGTCCTGCACGGCGACGACGACCAGGCGCGCGCCGACATGGCGATCGCCGCGACCTTCGCCGGGATGGGCTTCGGCAACGCTGGCGTCCACATCCCGCACGCCAACGCCTACCCGATCGCCGGGCAGGTCAAGAGCTTCACGCCCGAGGACTACCCGGCCGGGGAGCCGATGGTGCCGCACGGCATGTCGGTCTCGCTCACCGCGCCCGAGGCGTTCCGCTTCACCTTCGCGGCCTCCCCCGAGCGGCACCTGCGCGCCGCCGAGCTGCTCGCCCCCGGCGCGGACCGGCCGTCCGACCCGGCCGAGCTGCTGCCCTCGGTGCTCGTCGCGCTCATGCGCGACATCGGCATCCCGAACGGCATCGGCGCGGTCGGCTTCGGCGAGGGCGACATCCCCGACCTCGTCGACGGGACGATGAAGCAGCAGCGCCTGCTCGCCACCTGCCCGCGCGACGTCACCGAGGACGACCTGGCCGGCATCTTCACCCGCTCGCTCGAGCTCTGGTAGCGCCTCGCCCGGGCCCGGGTCGCGGCGCCCGGGTCGCGGCGTCCGCGCTGGGGTGCTCTCCCCGGGGGGCGAGCGGAGGGGCAGGCGGGAAGGGCTCGGGGGCGCAGGCGTTGCACCTCGTGTGACCTCCGTACCGCTGTCCGTCCTCGACCTCGCCCCCGTCCCGGCGGGCGGCACGAGCCGCCAGGCGCTGGCCGACACTCTCGCGCTGGCCCAGCACGTGGAGGCGCTCGGCTACGAGCGCTTCTGGGTCGCCGAGCACCACGGCATGCCCGGCGTCGCCAGCAGCGCTCCGGCCGTCCTGATCGGGGCCATCGCGGCCGCGACCGAGCGCATCCGCGTCGGCTCGGGCGGCGTCATGCTCCCGAACCACGCGCCGCTCGTCGTCGCCGAGCAGTTCGGCACGCTCGAGGCGCTGCACCCGGGCCGCATCGACCTGGGCCTCGGCCGCGCGCCGGGCAGCGACCCGGCGACGTCGTCCGCCCTGCGTCGGGGCGCCTCGGCGGACGACTTCCCGCAGGAGCTGCTGGCGCTGCGCTCGTTCTTCGACGGCCGCTGGGCGCCGGGCCACCCGTGGTCGTCGCTGCAGGCGGTGCCCGCGCTCGGCAACGGGCCGGCGATCTGGCTGCTCGGCAGCAGCGGCTTCAGCGCGCAGCTCGCCGGCCTGCTCGGCCTGCCGTTCTCCTTCGCCCACCACTTCGCCCCGCAGGGGACGCTGCAGGCGCTCGAGCTCTACCGGTCGAGCTTCCGGCCGTCCGAGGTGCTCGACGCGCCGCACGCGATGGTCTGCGCGTCGGTCGTGCTCGCCGAGACCGACGAGCGGGCGCACGAGCTCGCCATGCCCGGCGCGTTGTCGTTCCTGCGCCTGCGCAGCGGACGTCCCGGGCTGCTGCCGTCGCTCGAGGAGGCGCTGTCGTACGCGTACGCGCCGCACGAGCAGGCGTTCGTCGACCAGCGGCTCGCGCAGCAGAGCATCGGCTCGGCAGAGAGCGTGCAGGCCTCGCTGCAGCGCCTGGTCGACGACACCGGCGTCGACGAGCTCATGGTGACGACGATGGTGCACGACCCGGCGGACCGGCTGCGCTCGTTCACCGGCCTGGCGGCGCTCAGCGGCCTGCGGACTGCGGAACCCGTCGCGGGGTAGGTCCGTTCAGCAGGACACAGGCCGTCGACGAAGGAGCGCACCGTGGGACTGTTCAACGGACTGGTCAAGGCCGGGATCGCCAAGAAGGTGGCCGACGAGGCCCGCAAGCCGCAGAACCAGGCGCGGGCCCGCCAGCTGCTGCAGAAGCTGCAGTCCAAGGGCACCAAGCGCTAGGCAGCACCACCACGAGCGCCCGTCAGCAGCCGCTGGCGGGCGCTCCGGCGTCGCAGGGCCGGACCCGTCAGCGGGTTCGGCCCTGCGGCGCGTCCGAGCCGCACTCCTGTGCCGCGTCCTGCGTTGCGGCCACCCCCCGCCGCTCGCGCGGCATGACGCACCGCCGAGTCAGGCGCGCGGGTGCCAGCCGCGGGAGCGGAACAACCCCTCGTCGATCAGCAGCTCGAGCCCCGCGGCCTGCAGGGCACCGACGCCGTCGAGGGCTGCCCGCGGGCCGGCCTCGAGCACGGCCACCCACCGCCGGGCGGCCGCGTCCAGGGGACCGTCGAGCACGACGACGGTGTGCCGTCCGGCACGCGGCCACCGACGGGCCCGCAGCTCGAGCCTGACCAGCCAGCGCGGGACTCCCGCCGCGTACAGCTGCCGTCGGCTGACCGTGCCGCACTGCGCACCCGCGAGCTGGGCCGCGAGCTGACGGCCGGACGCGGCGACGACGTGGTTCGGCATGCGCGGTCGTGCACGCCCTCCGCATGCGTCCGGGCCACCTCCTGCGCTCGCGGCGCATGACGCGACGGGGCGACGGGGTGAGGGGCGGCGAGGGACGGGGCCGGGTCAGCGGGGGAGCAGCGGCGGCGCCGGGATCCGCGCGAGGCTCGTCGCCACCGTCCCGAACCGGTCCTGCCCGGCGGCCCAGTCCGCTGAGGCTTCGGCGATCTCCTCGCGGCTGCGGCCGACGAAGTTCCACCACATCACGAGCTGCTCCTCGAAGGGCGTGCCGCCGACCAGCAGCACCCGGGCGCCGTCGGGCGCCGTCAGGACGAGCTCGTCGCGGCCGGTGCCGAGGTAGGCGCTCTGGCCGGGGTGCACCGGCCGGCCGTCGTCCAGCACGAGGACGCCGTCCAGCACCACGACGAGGTGCTCGTGCGCCGGCTGCAGCGGCAGGACGGTCGCGCCGCGCACGTCGACCGCTGCACCGAGCAGATCGCTGTCGCGCCGCGCCGGCGAGGTCGCACCGGCCAGGTCGCCGACGAGCAGCGTGACGTCGGCGCCGTCGAGGACGAGCTCCGGCAGCGCGGCGTGGTGCTCGAAGGCCGGCGGGCCGAGCCGCGTGGCGGCGGGCTGCGCCACCCACAGCTGCACGCCGTGCATCGTCCCGCGGTAGTGCCCGGTGGGCTCCTCGGCGTGGCTGACGCCCTGCCCCGCCGTCATGAGGTTCAGCTGTCCCGGGCGGACGACCTGCTCGGTGCCCAGGCTGTCGCGGTGCAGCACCTGGCCGTCCAGCAGGTAGGTCACGGTCGACAGGCCCGTGTGCGGGTGCGGGCCGATGTCGAGGCCGCCGTCCGGCTCGACGGCGAGCGGGCCGAAGTGGTCGACGAAGCACCAGGCGCCGACGGTCCGGCGCCGCGCCCTGGGCAGCGACCGGCGGACCGTCGTCTCCCCGACCTGCGAGGTGCGGGCGTCGACGACCTCGGCGACCGGCGGCTCGGGCGTCGACCGCTGCGGCGTCGGCGGGACGTCGGACGTGCTGACGGGTCCGCTCATGCGCCCAGTCTGCCCCTGCGACTCAGCCGGACGAGCCCGCCGCGAGCGCCGCCGAGAAGAAGTCCAGCTCGAGGCCCATCGCGCGTCGGTAGGCCCGCGCCACCTGCGGCCCGTCGTCCGCGTGCTCGTCCAGCAGCCGCTCGAGCGTCGCGGCGAGCTGCTCGAACTCGGGGTCGGCGTAGGTGCGCACCCAGGAGCCGTACGGGCCAGCGGCCTCGGCGTCGAGCGATCGGCCGAGGTGCGCGTAGAGGCGCATGCACGGCGCCATCGCGGCGCAGGTCAGCCCCAGGCCACCCGTGCCCGCCGTCGCGAGCAGGAAGTCGGTGTACGCGGCGGTCGCCGGCAGCGGCTCGCGCGCCGGGGCCGTCCCCCACTGCTCGGCGTAGCCGGCGTGCAGGCGCAGCTCGTCGCGCACCCCCGCGAGCAGGTCGGCGAACGCGTCCAGGCTCGCCCGGTCGGGGCTGCGCGCGAGGCCCAGGGCGTAGGCGCGGGCGAAGCCCTCGAGGAAGACGGCGTCCTGCGCCACGTAGACCTGGAACGCCGGCAGCGGCAGCGTGCCGTCGCCCAGCCCGCGGACGAACGGGTGCTCGAGCGCGGACGCCGCGAGGTCGGCGCTGTCGGCCCACAGCCGGGCGGCGAGGCTCACGCGCCGGCCGCGGCGGCGCCGCCCGCGGACGGCCCCGACACGCTGCCCGCAGGCGGGTCACCCGCAGCTACGGCGGCGTCCCAGAAGGCGGCCTCCGCCCGCAGCACCTCCGCGAGCAGCTCGTGGTCCGGCTCGCCGGCCTGCTCGGCGAGGTCCTCCAGCGCGCTGACGTAGGCGGAGAAGCCGGGCGTCGTCCAGTGCTCGACGAGGTCGGCGTACGCGGGCGCGCCCGGCAGCGCCGCGGTCCAGGCGTCGAGGTAGACCCGCTCGACCACCCACAGCGCGGCCACCGCGGCGGGGTACGGCACCTCGTCGAGACGGGCGAGCAGCGCCGCGTACGCCCGCGTCACCCCAGCCGGCTCGACGGCGAGGTCGAGGTCGCGCTCGGCGGCGAGCCGGTCGAACCAGGCCAGCTCGTCGACGAGCGCGGCGCACCCGCCGGCGAGCACCGTCTGCGCCGAGCGTGGCGCCCGCGCGAGCAGCCGCGACTGGAAGCCGAGCAGGTCGGCGACGAACAGTGCGTCCTGCGCGAGCCAGGCGTCGAACGCGCCGTCCGCCAGCGTCCCGTCGCGCACGGCGTCCAGGAACGGGGAGCGGGTGGCGGCCGCCCACAGCGCGGGGTGCCGCTCGACGACGGACACGGCCAGCGAGGGCGAGGGCATGGCGGGCACCCTAGGCCGGGAGCGCATCGCCGACGGCTGGCGTAGGGTCGCAGCGCTGTGTGCGGGAGCCCGGACTGACCGGGCTGAGAGGACGGCTGCGTCGCCGTCGACCGCTTGAACCTGTCCGGGTCATGCCGGCGTAGGGAGACACGTGACATGAGCACGACCACGACTGCTGTCCGCACGTCCGCTCCCGGCGAGGCGCCGCTCGTGCTGTCCGACGCCCCCGCCGCGCACCTCGGGCTGCGCGACGTCTTCGGCCTGTGGGCCAACCTCGGGATCAGCCTGCTCCTGCCGGTCGCCGCCGCCTTCGTCGTGCTGGCCGGACGTCCGCTCGGCACGACGATCCTGGCGGTGGCCGTCGGCGCGGTGATCGGCGCGGTGCTGCTCGGCCTCACGGCGGCGCCGGCCGCGCGCGAGCGCGTCCCGGCCATGGTGCTGCTGCGCGGGCTGCTCGGGCACCGGGCGTCCTGGGTGCCGACCGGCCTGAACGTCCTGCAGTGCCTGGGCTGGGCCACCTTCGAGATCGTCATCATCGCCGAGGCGGCGAGCCGGGCCCTCGACGCGCCGCGCTGGCCGTTCGTCCTGGCGGCCGGCGTGCTCGCCACCGCCATGGCGCTGCGGCCCCTCGGCGTGGTGCGGGTGCTCGCCCGCTTCGCGGTGTGGGCGGCGCTGGCCGCGGTCGTCTACCTGTTCGTGCGGGTGCTGGCCGAGCCGCTGCCGCGGGTCGCCGAGGGCGGCGCCGGGTCGTTCTGGTCGGCGGTCGACATCGTCATCGCCCTGCCGGTCTCGTGGTTCCCGCTCGCCGCCGACTACACGCGGCACGCCCGCGACAGCCGCACCGCGTTCGTCGGCACCGCCGCGGGCTACGGCCTCGCGACCTTCACCATGTTCACCCTCGGTGTGCTCGCCCTGTCGGCCTACGGCAGCGCCGGGCTGGACGTCGTCGATGCGCTGCTGGCCGTGCCGTTCGGCCTGCTGGCCGTGCTCGTGCTCGTCGCCGTCGAGGTCGACGAGGCGTTCGCGAACATCTACTCGACCGCCGTGTCGACCCAGAACGTGGCCCCGCGGCTCGACCGCCGGGTGCTCGCGCTCGTCGTCGGCGCGCTCGCCACCGGCCTCGCCCTGGTGCTGGACGTCGTCGCCTACGAGCCGTTCCTGTTCCTGCTCGGCGCGGTCTTCGTCCCGCTCGCCGGCGTGCTGCTCGTCGCCTACTACCTGCTCCCCCGCGGCGCCTGGGACGTGTCCGACGACGCCCCGGCGCGCCCGGCGCTGCTCGTGCCGTGGGCGGCCGGGTTCGTGGCCTACCAGCTCACCGTGCCGACGTTCTTCATCGGGACGGGCGCCGGCTGGACGGCCTGGTGGGGCGCCCGCCAGGCCGACCTCGGGATCTCGGCGACGAACGGCCTGTCCGCCTCGCTCGTCAGCCTGACCATCGCCTCGTTGCTGACGGTCGCCGTCGCGCTGCCCGGCGCGCTGCGGGCCCGCCGGACGGGGGCCCCGTCGTGACGCTCGGCCGGCTGCACGTGCTGACCGACACCCGCGACGGGCGCGACGCCCTCGCCGTGGTGCAGGCCGCGCTGTCGGCCGGCGCACCGGTGGTGCAGGTGCGTGCGAAGGACGGGACGGACCGCCAGCTGCACGAGCTGGCCGACCGGGTCGCCCGGCTCTGCGACGAGACCGGCGCGCTGTGCATCGTCGACGACCGCGCCGACATCGCGCTGGCCGTCGGCGCCGGCGGGACGCACCTCGGCGCACACGACCTGCCGCTGTCGGCCGCCCGCCGCGTCGTCGGTCCCGACCACGTCCTGGGCGGCACCGTCCGCGAGCCCGTGCTCGCCGCCGAGCTGGTCGCGCAGGGGGCGACCTACCTCGGCGTCGGTCCCACCGCGGCCACCTCGACCAAGGTCGGGCTGCCGCAGCCGATCGGGCTCGACGGGGTCGCCGCCGTCGCCGCCGCGGTCGACGTGCCGGTCATCGCCATCGGCGGCGTCACCGCCCCGCTCGTGCCGGCGCTGCTGGCCGCCGGTGCCCACGGCGTCGCCGTCGTCGCCGCCGTGTCGGAGGCCGCCGACCCGGCCGCCGCGACCCGCGCGCTGCTCACCGCCCTCGGCGAGCCGGCATGACCGGCGTCGGCAGTCCCGCATGAGCGACGTCGTGGTGGCAGGGGCGGGCGTCGTCGGGCTGTCGGTCGCCTGGCGCGCGGCGCAGCGCGGCCTGTCGGTGACGGTCGTCGACGAGGCGCCCGGGACCGGCGCGTCGTTCGCCGCCGCCGGGATGCTCGCGCCGGTGGCCGAGGCCGCCTACGGCGAGGAGTCCCTGGTCGCGCTCAGCCGCGAGTCGCTCGCGCTCTACCCGGCCTTCGCGGCCGAGCTCGAGCAGGCCTCGGGCACCTCCGTCGGCCTGCGTACCGCCGGGACGCTGCTCGTCGGCTTCGACGAGGACGACGCCCGAGCGCTCGAGCACGCGCACGCCTTCCACCTCGAGCTGGGGCTGGAGGCCAGCCGCCTCACGCCCCGGGCCTGCCGGTCGCAGGAGCCGGCGCTCAGCCCGCGGCTGCGCGCCGGCGTGCGCATCGCGGGCGACCACTCGGTCGAGCCCCGGTCGCTGCACGCGGCCCTGCTGACGGCGTGCCGGTCCGCGGGCGTCGAGCTGGTGCAGGCGCGGGTCGCCGGGCTCGTCGTCGACGGCGGCCGGGCGACCGGCGTCCGGCTCGAGGACGGCCGCACCCAGCTCGGCGGCTCGACGGTGCTGGCGCTCGGCGCGTGGAGCGGGCGCCTGTCCGGCGTGCCCGAGGGCACCGTGCCCGTGCGACCGGTGAAGGGCCAGATCCTGCGCCTGCAGGGGACGCCGCTGCTCGAGGGCACCGTCCGGGCGCTGGTGCGCGGGCGCTCGGTGTACCTCGTCCCGTACGGCGCCGACCGGCTCGTCGTCGGCGCGACGGTCGAGGAGCAGGGCTTCGACCCGCGGGTCACCGCCGGCGCCGTGCTCGACCTGCTGCGCGACGCGACCGAGGTCGTGCCGGACCTCGTCGAGCTCGAGCTCGTCGAGACGCTCGCCCGCTGGCGGCCCGGCACGCCCGACAACGGGCCGCTGCTGGGCCCGTCGTCGCTGCCCGGCCTGGTGCTGGCGACCGGGCACTACCGCAACGGGGTGCTGCTGGCCCCGCTCACCGGGCAGGTCGTCGCCGACGTGCTGGCGGGCGAGCCGCTGTCCGGGATGGCGGCCGGCTTCGCGGCCGACCGGTTCGCGCCCGCCGGGGCAGGAGGTCGGCGTGGCTGAGCAGCCCGCGACCCGCACTCCACCGCAGTCCCCGCATGCCGCAGGAGGCACCGTGCACGTGACCGTGAACGGCGACGCCGCCGAGCTCGCCGACGGGCTGACCGTCGCCGCGCTGGTGGCGACGCGCGCGCAGGAGCACCGCCGGATCGCGGTGGCCGTGAACGCCGACGTCGTCCCGCGCAGCGCCTGGGACGCCACGGTGATCCGCGACGGCGACGCCGTCGAGGTGCTCGTGGCGGTGGCCGGTGGCTGAGCAGGTGGACAGCACCACCACGGACCTGCCGGACGCCCTGCCCGCCGACGTCGTCGCCGCCGCCGAGCAGGGCCTCGCCACCGAGGAGGCGGCCGACCCGTTCGTGCTCGCCGGCCGCGCGTTCAGCTCGCGCCTGCTGCTCGGCACCGGCGGCGTCCCGAGCCTGGACGTGCTGCAGCGCGCGATCGAGGCGTCCGGCACGCAGATCGTCACCGTCGCGCTGCGCCGGGTCGACCCGAGCTCGAGCGGCTCGCTGCTCGACGTCGTCGAGCGCGCCGGGGTGCGCCTGCTGCCGAACACCGCAGGGTGCATGACCGCGCGGGAGGCCGTCCGCACGGCGAAGCTCGCCCGCGAGGCCTTCGAGACGGACTGGGTGAAGCTCGAGGTCATCGGCGACGAGGACACCCTGCTGCCCGACCCGTTCGAGCTGCTCGACGCCGCCGAGCAGCTCGTCCTGGACGGCTTCTCGGTGCTCGCGTACACCAGCGACGACCCGATCGTCGCGCGGCGGCTGGCCGACGCCGGCTGCGCGGCCGTCATGCCGCTCGGCTCCCCCATCGGCAGCGGGCTCGGCATCCGCAACCCGCACAACATCGCCCTGATCCGCGAGCAGGTGCAGGTGCCGGTGGTGCTCGACGCCGGCATCGGCACGGCGTCCGACGCGGCGCTCGCGATGGAGCTCGGCTGCGACGCGGTGCTGCTCGCCTCCGCGGTCACCCGTGCCCGCGACCCCGAGCGGATGGCGCTCGCGATGCGGCACGCCGTGGAGGGCGGGCGCCTCGCGCTGCAGGCCGGGCGCATCCCGCGCCGCTGGCACGCCGCCGCCAGCACGCCGCACGCCGGCCTGCCCGAGCTGTGACCGCCGCTCCGCTCGGACCGCTGCTCGTGCTGACCGACCGGCGGCAGGCCGCGCGTCCGCTCGTCGACATCGTCGGGGCGGCCGTCGAGGGGGGCGCGCGCACCGTCGTCCTGCGCGAGCGGGACCTGCCGGTGGCCGAGCGGGCGGCGCTGGCGGACCGGCTGCGCGCCGTCCTCGCCGCGGTGGACGGGACGCTCGTGCTCGCCGGCACCGGCCTGCCCGGCCCGGCGCTGCACCTGGCCGCGGCCGACGAGGTGCCGCGCCCGCGTCCCGGCCGCTGGGGACGGTCCTGCCACGACGCCGACGAGGTGCGCCGTGCCGCGCAGCAGGGCTGCGACTGGGTGACGGTCTCGCCGCTGCACGCCACGGCGTCCAAGCCCGGCTACGGACCGGCCCTCGGCCTGGCCGGGCTGGCGGCGCTCGTGTCCGGCCCGCCCGCGTACGCCCTCGGCGGGGTGACCGCCGACGACGCGCAGCCGTGCCTGGAGGCGGGCGCCGCCGGCCTCGCGGTCATGGGGGACGTCATGCGCGCGAACGACCCGGCGGCCGTGGTGGCCGGGCTGCTGTCGGCCCTGGCGCGGACGCCGTGACGCCCCGCGTCGCCCTGACGATCGCCGGCTCCGACTCCAGCGGCGGCGCCGGCATCCAGGCCGACCTCAAGACCTTCGCCGCCTGCGGGGTCTTCGGTGCCAGCGCGATCACCGCCCTGACGGCGCAGAGCACCACCGGCGTGCGCGGCGTCCTGCCCGTGCCGGCGGCCTTCGTCGTCGACCAGGTCGAGGCGGTGCTCGACGACCTCGAGGTGCGCGCGGTGAAGACCGGCATGCTCGCGACCGCCGAGGTGGTGGCAGCGGTCGCCGGGCTCGCGGCGGCCGGGCGCCTGCCGTCGCTCGTCGTCGACCCGGTGATGGTCGCCTCCAGCGGCGCGCGCCTGCTCGAGCCGTCCGCCGAGCAGGCCTACGTGCAGGCGCTGCTGCCGCACGCGCGGGTGCTGACCCCGAACCTGTCCGAGGCGCAGGTGCTGCTCGGCAGCCCGATCGGCACGCTGGACGAGCAGCGCGAGGCCGCCCGGGCGCTCGCCGCCCTCGGCCCGGACGTCGTGCTCGTCAAGGGCGGGCACGCGGTCGCCGGCACCGGTGACGAGGCCGTCGACGTGCTGTGGGACGGCGCGCGGCTCGTCGAGCTGCGCGCGCCGCGCGTCGCGGGGCGCAACGACCACGGCACCGGGTGCTCGCTGGCGTCCGCGGTCGCCGCCAGGCTCGCGCTGGGCGACGACGTCCGCGACGCCGTCGAGGCCGCCAAGGCCTACGTGCACCGGGCGCTGCTCGGCGGCGCGGGCTGGCGCCTGGGCGCCGGGCACGGGCCGCTCGACCACTTCGGCTGGGACGCGCCGGGCACGTCCGCCTGGGAGCCCTGAGCCGGTGGAGCCGGCCGACGCGCCCGAGGACGGCCTCGAGCGGCTGCGCCGCTGGCGCGAGCAGGCCCGCGGCGTGCCGCCGGCGTTCGGCCGGCTCGGCGCCCGGCTCGAGGTCGCCGGGCGGGGCGCGACGGTGGCGCGGCTGCCGCTGGCCGACGAGCTGCTCCTGCCGGACGGGTCGTCGACCGCCGCGGTCACCAGCCTGGTCGCCGACTTCGGGCTGACGACGGCCGTCATCGCCGCGCTGCCGGACCTGCAGGGCGTCACGACGGTCGCCCTGACCGTCGACCACCTGGCACTCCCGCCGCGCAGTGGCGAGCTGGTGGCGACGTGCCGCAGCGCGCCGACCGACGGCGACGGCCCGCGGCACGCGGCCGGCACCGTGCACGACGGGACGGGCCGGCCGGTCGCGGCGGTGTCCGCCTGGCTGCTGCCCGCGCCCGCCGAGCCCGCGTCGGTCGACCGCACCGGGCTGGTGCGCGAGCCGCCCGCCACCTCGCTGCTGGACCTGCTGCAGGTCGCCGCCGGACCGGTGCTCGCGCTGCACGCGCGCGACGCGCTGAGCAACGCCC
>CAXTFU010000016.1:0-227 GCA_964243385.1 uncultured bacterium
TCGGTGCTGCTCGGGCTGGCGGGTCGGGCGAGCTGGTCGGGCTGGTCGGGCTGGTCGGGCTGGTCGGGCTGCTCGGGCTGCTCGGGCTGGCGGGTCGGGCGAGCTGGGAGCATGGCAGGCCCGACGGGACGGGCGCGGCGTCCGGCCCAGGTCGCCGGACGGCTGCGGGCTCGTACCCTGGGGGCATGATCTCGCTCCTCGACCTGCGCGGCACCGATCCCCAGGAC
>CAXTFU010000016.1:237-22837 GCA_964243385.1 uncultured bacterium
GGCTCGAGCTGCCCCGGGCCGCCCTCGACGTCGAGGCGGCGCTGGACCGCGTCCGGCCGATCGTCGCGGAGGTGCGCGACGGCGGCGTCGAGGCGCTGCTCGCCCTCGGCGAGCGCTTCGACGGGATGCGCCCGCCGTCGCTGCGGGTGCCGGTGGAGGCGCTGCAGCGGGCGCTCGAGGAGCTCGACCCGGCGGTGCGCGCCGCCCTCGAGGAGTCGGTCCGGCGGGCCCGGCTCGTGCACCGCGACCAGCGGCGCGAGGAGCACACGACGCGGCTGTCCGAGGGCGGCACCGTCACCGCCCGCTGGTTGCCGGTCGACCGGGTCGGGCTGTACGTGCCGGGCGGTCGCGCCGTCTACCCGAGCTCGGTGGTGATGAACGTCGTGCCCGCGCAGGAGGCCGGCGTCGGGTCGCTCGCCATCGCCTCACCGCCGCAGCAGGACTTCGGCGGGCTGCCGCACCCGACGATCCTCGCGGCTGCCGCGCTGCTCGGCGTCGACGAGGTCTACGCCGTCGGCGGTGCGCAGGCCGTCGCGATGTTCGCCTACGGCGCCCGCGACGCCGACGGCACGCTGGTCTGCCGCAGGGCCGACCTCGTCACCGGTCCGGGCAACATCTTCGTGACGGCCGCCAAGCGGCTGCTCAAGGGGCGCATCGGCATCGACTCGGAGGCCGGCCCGACTGAGATCGCCGTGCTGGCCGACGACTCCGCCGACCCGGCGTTCGTCGCGGCCGACCTCATCAGCCAGGCCGAGCACGACGTCATCGCCGCGTCCGTGCTCGTCACCGACAGCGAGCAGCTCGCGCGCGATGTCGTGGCCGCGCTCGAGCTGCAGGTGCCGGCGACCAAGCACTCCGAGCGCATCCGCGAGGCGCTCGGCGGCGTGCAGTCGACCGTCGTGCTCGTCGACGACCTCGAGGCCGGGCTCGTCGTCGTGAACACCTACGCCGCAGAGCACCTCGAGATCCACACCCGCGACGCGGCGACCGTCGCGCGCCGGGTGCGCAACGCCGGTGCGGTCTTCGTCGGCCCGTACGCGCCGGTGTCGCTCGGCGACTACTGCGCCGGGTCCAACCACGTGCTGCCCACCGGCGGCTGCGCGTGCCACTCGAGCGGGCTGTCGGTGCAGACGTTCCTGCGCGGCGTGCACCTCGTCGAGTACGACCAGGCTGCGCTGCGCGAGGTCGCGCACCACGTCGTCGCGCTGTCGCAGGCCGAGGACCTGCCGGCGCACGGCCAGGCCGTCTCGGTGCGCTTCGCGGGCGAGGAGCTCACCGGCGCGTCCTCGTCCGGCGGCGCGGTGGGACCGGGACGGGCCGGGTAGGGCGCTCCCGTCCGCGCCCCTGCCCCGCCGGAGGTCCTGCCGTGCAACGCCTGCTCACCACCGCCGCAGCCCTGCTCGCCGCCAGCCTGCTGGCCGGCTGCGGGGCGGACCTGCCCTTCGACGACGACGGCTCCGCGACGGCGCGGGCCCGCGCCATCGTCGACGAGGTGCGCGAGGCCGTCGAGCAGGCCAAGGAGCGGCAGGCCGACCAGTCCGGGACGGTCGAGCGCACGCAGCCGTCGACCGACCAGCCGATCCGCACCGACACCCGCACGGCGTTCGACTACGAGCAGTACTCGTCCACCCTGCAGTCCGTGTTCGGCTCGCTCGAGAGCTACTGGTCGCAGGAGCTGCCGCGGTCGTTCGACGTGCCGTTCAGCAAGCCCCAGCGCTACGTGTACTACCGCCCCGACGAGAGCCCCGGCCCGCGCTGCGGCTCGGAGCAGGCGCCGGCCAAGAACGCGTTCTACTGCCCCGCGGGCGACTTCATCGCGTGGGACGAGTCCGGGCTCGTCATCCCGTACTACGTGCAGGCGGGCGACTTCGCGGCGGCGTTCGTCCTGGCGCACGAGTTCGGGCACGCGATGCAGGCCCGGCTGCCGCGCGACGAGCAGCTGACGGTGCTGTCCGAGCTGCAGGCCGACTGCTTCGCCGGGTCGTGGTCCGCGAGCGTGCAGCAGGAGGGCCTGCTCGAGGCGGGCGACCTCGACGAGGCCACGCTCGCGGTCTTCTCCGCCCGCGACCTGCCCGGCACCCCCTTCACCGACCCGCGCGCGCACGGCACCGGCTTCGAGCGCACGATCGCCTTCACCGACGGGTACCGCGACGGCGCCCGGGCCTGCTACCCGGCGCCTGCCGAGCGGTGGGTGATCGAGGGGCGCTGACGGGTGGCCGTGGAAGGGTCGCGGCCAGCAGCGCGTTGCACGCTCTGCGGAACTTGTCCCGACACGCGCTCGTTGGACGGTGATCGCTTGCGCATCTCGATACCGTGAAGAGGTGAGACCTGTGACGCGCGCCCTGCGCCCGTACGCCGCTGCTGTCGTGCTGGCCGTCGCGTCCGCCTTCGCGGCGCTGGTCGTCGCCGCGTACTGGGACCTGCCGATCCGCGACCCCGACGGCCTGGCTGGGCCGGCCTACATCCGGCTGCCGCTCATCGCCGCGCTGTTCCTCGTCGCCGACGTCGTGCCGCGCACCCTGCGCCGCGGCGCCAGCATCCGGCAGGTCGTCCGAGAGCGCTGCTCGCCCGAGCGGCTCGGCCTCATGACGGCCGGCCTGCTGACCTTCTACGTGACCTACGTCTCCTACCGCAACATGAAGGCCGCGCTCCCGTTCGCCCGCCCGCGGCTGCGCGACGAGCAGCTGCTCCGCCTCGACCACGCGATGGCGTTCGGCACCGACCCGAGCGAGCTGCTGCACAGCCTGCTCGGCACCGGCGCGGCGGCCTACGTGCTGTCGTCGGTGTACCTGCTGTTCCTCGCCTTCGTGCCGCTGTCGCTGGGGGCGGCGCTCGTCTGGGGCCGCAGCGTCCGCGTCGGCTCCTGGTACGTCACCGCCCTGTGCCTGAACTGGCTGCTCGGCACCGTCAGCTACTACCTCGTGCCGTCGCTCGGCCCGGTGTTCGTCCGCCCCGAGCGCTACGCCGACCTGCCCGAGACGGGCGTGTCCCTGCTGCAGCAGAGCCTCGCGCGGGCCCGGCTCGAGGTGCTCGCCGACCCGGCGCACGCCGACGCCATCGCCGGCATCGCCGGGTTCGCGTCGCTGCACTGCTCGGTCGTGTTCACCGCCGCGCTCGTCGCGCACCTGGTCGGCCTGCCGCGCATCGTGCGGGCGAGCATGTGGGTGTTCCTCGCGCTGACGATCCTCGCGACGACCTACTTCGGCTGGCACTACCTCGTCGACGACGTCGCCGGTCTCGCCCTCGGTGGCGTGTCGGTGCTGCTCGCCGAGCGGCTGACGCGGCGGGCCGGGCCCGCACCGGGCGAGCTGCCCGAGCCGGTCCCGGCGCAGGTCGAGCACAGCCGGCTCGAGACCAGCCAGGTCTGAGCGGCTGCGCTACCCCGGCTGACCGGGCGGGTCCCGGCGCACCGTCCAGCGGGCCAGCAGCACGCCGTCGCCGCCGTCCACCAGCGAGCGCAGCGCCAGCCGGACCGGCGGCGCCAGCGGCTCGCGCAGCAGCCCCGGCGCCCGTCCCAGCAGGACGGGGGCGTGGGTGAGGCACAGCTCGTCGACCAGACCCGCCCGCAGCAGGCCGGTGAGCAGGGTCGGACCGCCCTCGCAGAGCAGGCGGCGCAGGCCGCGCCCCGCCAGCTGCGAGACGGCCGAGGCGAGGTCGACCTCGTCGTCACCGGCGACCACCACGTCGGCCACCTGCGCGAGCGCGTCCCGCTGGGCCGGGTCCGCCGCCGCGCAGGTCACGACGACGGCCGGTCCGGTGAAGCAGCGGTCGGTCGGCCGCAGGTCCAGCGCACGGCTGACGAGCACGAGCGGCGGCAGCGGCGCCCGGCCGTGCGCGGCGCGCCAGGCCGCGCCCTCGGGACGCGGCCGCACCGGGCCGTAGCCCTCGGCCCGGGCCGTGCCGGCCCCGACGACGACGGCGTCGCTGACCGCCCGCAGCGCGCGGAACGCCGCGCCGTCGGCGGGTGTCTGCAGGGGGCGGCTGCTGCCGTCCTGCGCCACGGCGCCGTCGGTCGTCAGGACGAAGCCGGCGCGCACGCCCTCGGGGGCGTCGAGGCCGTACAGGTCGAGCAGGTCGGCCCCGGTCAGCGCACGGGCGTCGGGGAGCAGCAGCCGCACGGGGTCGGTGCGCTCAGTGGCCCATGCCGAGGCCGCCGTCGACCGGCACGACGGCGCCCGTGACGTACGACGCGGCGTCGCTGGCGAGGAACGCGATGACCGCCGCGATCTCGTCCGGGACCGCGGTGCGGCCCAGCGGGATCGTGGCCAGCAGCTCGTCGCGGCGCCCCTCGCCCAGCTCGGAGGTCATGTCGGTGTCGACGTAGCCCGGCGCGATGACGTTGCTCGTGATGCCGCGGCTTCCGAGCTCGCGGGCGATCGACCGGGACAGCCCGACCAGGCCGGCCTTGCTCGCGGCGTAGTTCACCTGGCCCGCGCTGCCCGACAGGCCGACGACCGACGAGACGAAGACGAGCCGGCCCCAGCGCGCCTTGAGCATCGCGCGGGAGGCGCGCTTGGCGACCCGGTAGGCGGCCGTGAGGTTGGTGTCGAGCACCCGGTTGAACGACTGCTCGCTCATGCGCATGAGCAGGGTGTCCTCGGTGATGCCGGCGTTCGACACGACGACCTCGACCGGTCCCTGCTCCTGCTCGACGGTGCGGAAGGCCGCGTCGACGTCGTCGCTCGAGGTGACGTCGCAGGGCACCGCGAGCAGCCCGTCCGGCGGCGACGACCGGTAGGTGACCGCCACGCGGTGCCCCTGCGCGGCGAGCGCCCGGGCGGTGGCGAGCCCGATGCCGCGGCTCCCGCCGGTCACGAGCACGGAGCGGGCGGACGGGGCGGGGGCGGTCGTGGAGGGGGCGGTCGTGGAGGGGGAGCTGCCCACGTCGCCGGAGGTGTCGGGGTTCACCTCGGCACCGTACCCACGCGGTGCGGCGCTGCTCGGCCGGGCCGTGTCGCAGGGGCGTCCTGTCGGAGGTGCGTGCTGCGATGACGGCATGCGCGTCCGGTCCCCGTCCGTCCGTCACGTCCTGGAGCAGCTGCCGGGACGCCTCGCCCGTGCCCTCGACACCGGTGAGGTCGCCGACCTCGTCGACGGCCTGGTCGCCGCGGGCTGGCGCCCGGGCCAGCTCGCGCACCGCGTCGGCGGCGAGCCCGCGCAGGGCAGCCTCGAGCGCGACGCCGAGCACGTGGTCGAGGTGCTCCGCGCGCTCGCCGGGCAGACCCCTCCCGACGTCGCGCACGCCGCCGAGCGGCAGGAGCGCGAGCGGGCGCGCCGGTCGGGCCCGGCGCCGGCGTCGCCCGAGGTGCGCGCGGCCGCGATCGCCTCGATCCGCGCTGGCCTTCGGGGCGTGCCCGCGAGCCGCCCCGCGCCGCCGCGGCGCACCCGGCCCATGTGCAGCTCCTGCGGCGGCGAGGGCTCGTACTTCGTGACGCGGCAGGTGCACCTGTGCCCGCGCTGCGTCGCCCTGCTGGCAGCGGGTGAGGCGCGTCTCAGCGCCGCGGGCTGACCCTGCGCCGGGCGACCGGCAGACTGTCGCGGTGACTGCGACGGGAGGGGAGCCGCAGACCGGCGCCCTCGAGCTCGAGCTGGCCCGCGAGCAGGCCGTGCTGGACCGCGCGCTCGCCCGGCTGGAGGTCCTGCGCGCCGAGGCCCTGGTGCGCGAGACCGAGAGCGTGCGGCCCTCCGGCGCGTCACCGCAGGCGATCTACGAGCGCGACGTGACGGCGCAGGCCGCGGCGAACCGGCGGGCCGAGCTCGACACCGCGGGCGAGGGCCTGGTGTTCGGGCGGCTCGACCTGGCCGAGGGCGGGGCGCACCACATCGGCCGGCGCGGCCTGCGCACCGACGACCAGGAGCCGATCGTCGTCGACTGGCGGGCCCCGGCCGCCGCCGCGTTCTACCGGGCGACCGCGGCCGACCCGCGCGGCGTCGTGCGCCGCCGCACCATCAGCACCCGGCGCGACGCGGTCGTGGGCGTCGACGACGAGCTGCTCGACGCCTCGGCCGCCGACGGCCTGGAGGGCACGGTCGTCGTCGGCGACGGCGCCTTCCTCGCAGCCGTCTCCCGCGAGCGCACCGGTCAGATGCGCGACATCGTCGCGACGATCCAGCGCGAGCAGGACGAGGCCGTGCGCGCGCCGGACGACGGCGCGCTGGTCGTCACCGGCGGGCCGGGCACCGGCAAGACGGCGGTCGCCCTGCACCGCGTCGCCTACCTCATGTACGCCCGCCGCGAGTGGTACGCCCGCCGGGGCGTGCTCGTCGTCGGGCCGTCACCGGTGTTCGTCGACTACATCGGCGCGGTGCTGCCGGCGCTCGGCGAGACGAGCGTGCGCCTGGCGAGCCTGGCCGACCTGCCCGAGCTGCCGCGCGGCGTCGAGGTCAGCGGCTGGGACGGCCCGGCCGCCGTCGCCGTCAAGGGGTCGGCGCGCATGGTCGGCCTGCTGCGGGCGCTGGTGCGGTCGCAGGCCGGAGCCCGCCGGCTGCCCGACCTCGAGCTGCTGCACTGGGGCATCTCCGTCACCGTGCGCGGCGGTGAGGTCGCCCGGCGGCGCACCCAGGTGCAGCGCTCGTCGCGCAGCCACAACAGCGGGCGGGCCGCCTTCGCCGCCGGGCTCGTCGAGCTGTCCTGGCGCGCGTGGCAGCGGCGCCCGGAGGCCGGCCGCATCGAGGAGGACGACCGCGACGACTTCGCCTCCTGGCTGCGCGGCGACCCGGCGTTCCGCCGCGCGCTCGACACCGCCTGGCCGGTCCTGGACCCGTGGGAGCTGCTGAGCCGGCTGCGGTCGGGCGAGCTGCCCGTCGCCGAGCTCGGCCGCGACCTGCTGGCGCCGGACGAGCTGGCGGCCCTGCAGGCGTCCTGGTCCGGGCAGGCGCCGCTCACGGCCGCCGACGCGGCGCTGCACGACGAGCTGGCCGAGCTGCTCGGGGCGCCGCCGGTCGAGGTCGATCCCGAGGACGACGGCCCCGACGAGCTGGGCGAGCTCGACGAGCTGGCGCGCACCGCCGAGGTGACGACCCACTTCGACCGCACCGCCCGCAGCCGGCGCAACCTGGCCGAGCAGCGCGACTACCGCACGTTCGCCCACGTCGTCGTCGACGAGGCGCAGGACGTCACGCCGATGCAGTGGCGCATGCTGGGTCGCCGCGCCCGTGGCGCGACCTGGACGGTCGTCGGCGACTGGGTGCAGTCGGCCTGGCCGGACGTGCAGGAGGTGCGCGACGCGCTCGCCTCGGTGCTCGGCACCAGCCGGCTGCGCACCGTCGAGCTGACCACCAACTACCGCACGAGCACCGAGGTGGCGGCCCTCGCGGCCCGGCTGCTGGCGCGCATCGACCCCTCGCTGCAGGCGCCCGCCGCCGTCCGCCGGACGGGTGTCGAGCCGCTGCTCGTCGAGGGCGACGTCCTGGCCGAGCTCCCCGCCGTCGTCGGGCGGCTGCTCGGGCAGGTGGGCGGCACCGTCGGCGTGGTCGCGCCGCACGGGCTCGTCGGGCAGGTGCGTGCGGCGCTCCCGCGGGCCGACCGCCTGTCGGTCGTCGACCCGTGGCAGGTCAAGGGGCTCGAGTACGACGGCTGCGTGGTCGTCGACCCGCACGGCGTGGTCGCGGAGGCCGCGCACCCGGTCGCCGGGCTGCGCAGCCTGTACGTCGCCCTGACGAGGGCGACGCAGCGCCTGGTCGTCGTGTCGGCCGAGCCGCTGGAGACGCTGCTGGCACCGGCCCCGGCCGAGGGCGCTGGACCGGTGCCGGTCGCTGCGGCGCCGCCGACGGGAGCCGCTGCCGGCTGAGCCCCGGCGCCCGCGCGGTCAGCCGCCCGCCGGAGAGCGGTCAGTCGCAGCCGCAGACGCCGCTGGCGGCGCGCACCTGGAAGCAGTCCGGGCAGGTGGCCGACTTGATGGCCGCCTTCTCGACCTCGGCCTCGCGGGCCAGCGTCGCAGCGCGCGTCGCGGCGGCCTTGGCGGTGCGCTGCTTGGCCTTGGCCTCGACGGCGTCGCGCTCGGCGGTGACGAGGGCGTTGGCGGCGATGACGTCGGCGTTCTCGGCCTCGAAGACGCGGCGCCGGATGGTGTCGGGGACGAAGTCCATGGACTGCACGCACAGCTGCACCGCGACGTCCAGGTCGGCCTGCTCGAGCGCGACCGCCTCGACCACGTCCCCGTGGACCAGCTCGGGGTCGGCGTCGATGCGCGCGTCGACCTGCCGCAGCGCCGCGTCGACGGCTGCCTGCGTCGCTGCGCTCAGCTCCGGGGTCAGCTCTGTCGTCAGCTCTGGGGTCAGCTCTGTGGTCAGGGTGTCGTCCACGGTGTTCGGCCTGCTCTCGTCCGGGTGTGCGGGGATCGGGTCCGACGTCGCCGGCCCGGTCTGCCGTGCCAGTCTGCCCCACCGGTCTGCCCCCGGGGCCGGCGAGCGACCCGTCGACGGCCGAGCGACCCCCCGTCTGCGGTCTCAGGCGGCCCGGGGCTGCCGCGCGCGCTCGAGCAGCCGCAGCAGCGCATCGTCCACGACCTCGCGCCGGGTGATGTTGACGCTGTGCCCCGCGCCGGGGACGACGACGAGCTCGGCGTCCGGCAGGGCCTCGGCCATCCGCCGGCTGTGCCCGACGGGCGTGAGCCGGTCGGTGTCGCCGACCACCACCGTGACGGCCAGCGGGTGCAGCACCTCGAGCGCCGCGTGCTCGTCGTGGTCGATGAGCGAGGGGTAGAACGCGGTGATGACCGGGAGCGGCGTCTGCTCCAGCAGGTCCTGCACCCTGCGCACGAGCACCGGGTCGGCGTCGTCGCGCCCGAACAGCGCGTAGCGCATGTAGCGGGTGCCGATCCGGGTGCCGCGCCGGTACAGGCGCTCGGCCAGCGGCGCCCACAGCCGCAGCCAGAGCAGCGCCAGCGGCAGCAACCGCAGGCGGCGCAGCAGGCGCACGTACCAGCCGACCGGGCCCTGCTCGACGAGCCGGCCGGACGACGTGGCGAGCAGGAACGCACCGGTCACCCGAGGGCCGAACAGCTCGGGACGCTGCCGCGCCAGCGACATGATCGTCATGCCGCCCATCGAGTGGCCGACCAGCACGACGGGCCCGGGCGGGACGGCGGTGTCGACCACGGTCCCGAGGTCGCGGCCGAGCTGGTCGATCGTGGCGTTGCGCAGGCGCCCGCGCCGGCTCCGGCCGTGACCGCGGCAGTCGTACAGCACCGTCGTCGCCCGCCCGCGCAGCGTCTCGCGCTGCAGCTCGAACTCCTCGAGGCTGGCGGTGAACCCGTGCACCATGACGACGCTCAGCGGCGACGACGGCACGGCGTCGACCTCGACGTGGAGCTCGGTGCCGTCGTCGGTGCGCACGCTCGAGACCGTCGTCATCCCTGCAGGGTGACCCGCGGCCCGACGAGGCAAACCGTCGGCGGACGGTCCGCGGCCAGGTGCGCGCCGACCTGCTCCGGACGCGCGAACGGCCCGGTCCCTCGAGGGGCCGGGCCGTCCGGAGGTGCGGGGGGAGCTACTGCGGGACGACGTTCTCCGCCTGCGGGCCCTTCGGGCCCTGCGTGATGTCGAACTCGACCCGCTGGTTCTCCTCGAGGGACTTGTAGCCCTGCGCCTGGATGGCGGAGAAGTGGACGAACACGTCAGCGCCGCCACCGTCCTGGGCGATGAAGCCGAAGCCCTTCTCGGCGTTGAACCACTTCACAGAACCCTGAGCCATGAGATCTCCTTCGAAGACCAAGTCGGTCGCGCACTGTGCGCGCCCGAAGCTGAGCTGTCGAAGACGTAGAGAACGCCCGCGACCACACATCCGCGGGCGTTCAGAAAACACGAGCGAAGAGGTGCAACATCAACCAGCACCCACCCTACACGGCCGGACCGCGGGACACGTCCGGACCGGGGGACACGTCCGGACGGCGGGACCGTTCCGGCACCTGCTCCGGGTAGACCTGCCAGGGTCTGCGGACGGCGCCGTGCCGCCCGCCCCGCGACCGATCAGGAGACCCGTGGAGCTCGACCTGCCCGTGCGCGGCCGCCCCGGCGGGCACCCTGCCCGGTGAGCGCCGTCGACGCACGCCGCCGTGCCGTCTCGGGGTTCACGCTCTACGACGTCGCGAACTCCGCCTTCGTCACCACGGTCGTCACCGCGGTCGGCGGCCCGTTCCTGACGGCCCTCGCCGAGGACGCCGCCGGACCGGACGGCCGGCTCCCGGTCCTGCTCGTCGAGCCGCGGGCCGCCGCCGTGTTCGCCTACGCCGTCAGCCTGTCGGTGCTGCTGCAGGTCATGGCGCTGCCACTGCTCGGCGCGCTGGCCGACCGCGCCGCGGCCAAGCGCAGCCTGCTGGTCGTCTCCACCGCCGTCGGCTCGCTCGCCACGCTCGGGCTCGCGCTCGTCCCGTCGAGCGCCGTGCTGCTCGGGCTGCTCGCGTTCGTCGTGGCGAACGTCGCGTACGGCGCCGCGATCCTGGCCTACAACGCCTACCTGGCCGACGTCGCCGAGCTCCCGGACCGTCACCGGGTGTCGGCCCGCGGGTTCGCCGCCGGGTACGCCGGCGGCGCGTTCGTGCTCGCCGTGTCGCTCGTCCTGGTCACCGCGGCGGAGCCGCTCGGCATCAGCCGCGGCACCGCCGTCCGGCTCGCCATCGGCCTGTCGGGGGTGTGGTGGGCCGCGGTGGGCCTCGTCGCGGTGCGCCGGCTCGACGCCGCTCGCGAGCTGCCCGGCTCCGACGCCGGGCCGCCGGCCGTGCCGGAGGACGGGCTGCGCGCGCAGGTCGCCGGCACGCTGGGCTCGCTGCGCGCCGCGGCGACGGCGCTGCGGGCGCTGCCCGGCACGGCGCGCTTCCTGCTGGCCTTTCTGCTGTTCAACGACGCGATCCAGGCCGTCGTCGCGCTGTCGGCCGTCGTGCTCGAGCAGGAGCTGTTCGTCGCGAAGGGGCTGCCGCGCGACGACGCGACCCCCTTCCTGCTGCAGCTCGTCCTGCTCATCCAGGTGGTGGCCGTCGCCGGCGCCGGCGCGTCCGCCCGGCTGGCGCGCCGGACCGGCGCGAAGCCGACGCTGCTCGCCACGCTGGTCGTCTGGGTGCTCATCGTCCTGTACGCCGTCCTCGCGCTGGACAGCACGACGGCGGCGTACCTCCTCGGGATCGCGATCGCCCTGGTGCTCGGCGGCTCGCAGGCCCTGGCCCGGTCGATGTTCTCCTCGATGACCCCGGCCGGGCGGCAGGCGTCGTTCTTCGGCTTCTACGAGCTCGCCGAGCGCGGCACCGCCTGGATCGGGACGCTGCTGTTCGCGGTCGTGCTCGACGTCACGGGCTCCTACCGCGGCGCCCTGCTGTCGCTGCTGCTGCTGTTCGTCACCGGGGGGCTGCTGCTCGCGGCCACCGACACCGACGCGGCGGTGGCGGACGCCCGCGCCGCGGAGCAGCGCGAGGACGCCGCCCGCGCCCGCGGCTAGCAGCCGCCCCGCGCCGGCCGGTGCCGGTCAGGACCCGGCGGGCTCCAGGGTGGTCGCGTCGAGGTAGCACCAGCCCCAGTGCTCGCCCGGCTCGACCGAGCACATGACGGGGTGGTCGTCCGCGGCGGCGTGCCCGGCCGCGTGGCGCCCGGGCGAGCTGTCGCAGCAGCCGACGTGGCCGCAGCTGGTGCACATCCGCAGGTGCACCCAGCTCGAGCCCTCGCGCAGGCACTCCGAGCAGCCGCGGGCGCCCGGCAGCACCGGCCGCGACACCGACGCGTGCACGCAGGCCGACTCCGGCGACGCCGTGAACGACACGACGTGGGCGGTGTCCACGACCGTCCGCGACGGGCGGGGCGGCGGACGGAGGCGGGCGAGCACGGTGTCGGTCAGCCGCTCGTGCGCCGAGCGGGCGGTGAGCACGACGTCGTGCACGCCGGCGGCGTGCAGCTCGCCCACCGCCTCCTCGTCGGGCGCGAGCACGACGACCTGCGCGCGCGGCGCGACGGTGGACAGGACGCCGGCGATGCGGGCGGCCTGCTCCGGCTCGTCGTCGCCGAGCACGATGACCCGGGCGGAGCCCGCCTCGGCGGCCTCCAGCACCGGCGCCTTGGTCGAGTCGCCGCGCACGACCCGCAGGCCGGCCTGCTCGGCCTCGCGCGCGCCGTCCGGCGACAGCGTGGTGACGACGACGTCCACGTCCGCCGCGCGCAGCTCCGCGGCCAGGTGCCGCGCCGCGCTGCCCCAGCCGGACAGGACGACGTGCCCGTGCTCGGCGACGTCGGCGGACGGGGCCGTGACCGCGGTCGTCACCGCCGGACGGCGCGACAGCCGTGCGGCCGCCGTGCGCCCGAGCGCTGCGAGCACCGGGGTGAGGACGAGCAGCAGGACGGTCGCGGTGATGAAGGCCTGCGAGCCGTCCTCGCCGAGCCCGGCCGGGGTGAGCCCCGCCTCGGCGCCCTGCCGCTCGAGCACGAACGCGAACTCCCCGACCTGCGCGAGCAGCAGCGACGAGCTGACGGCGGTCGCGGCGCCGACGCCGGTGGCCAGCGCGGCGCCGAACGTCGTCACCGACTTGATGACCAGCACGAGCGCGACCGCGGCCAGCACGAGCAGCGGCTCCTCGACGAGGAAGCGCAGGTCGAGCAGGGTGCCGATGGACAGGAAGAAGGTGGCGGAGAACAGGATCTGCAGGGGCAGCACCTCGCCGAGCGCGTGCGCCGAGTGCCGCGACTCGCTGACGACGAGGCCGGCGAGGAAGGCGCCGAGCGACACCGAGACCCCGGCGAGCGCCGTGAGGTAGGCGGTGCCCAGGCAGAACGCGATCACCGACAGCAGGAACACCTCGGGCGAGCAGGCGCGGGCCACGGCCTCGAGCACCGGTGGCATGACCCGCCGCGCCACGACGAGGGTGACCGCGATGACGGCGGCCGCGGTGGCGAGCGCCCGCACGAGCCCGCCCGCGCCGCCGCCGCCCTCGCCGGACAGGACCGGCAGGAGCAGGACCATGGCGACGACCGCGAGGTCCTGGAAGATGAGCAGGCCGAGGCTGGTGCGACCGGTCGGCGAGCTCGTGCCGCCGCGGTCGGCGAGCAGCTTCAGCACGATCGCGGTCGACGACAGCGACACGAGCAGCCCGGTGAACACGGCCGGGCGCAGGTCGACGCCGGCCAGCACGAGCACGCCGGTGACCACGGCCACGGCGCCCGCCACCTGCAGCGACCCGCCGAGCAGGACGAGCCGGCGGATCGCCATGAGGCGGCCGATCGAGAACTCGATGCCGATGGTGAACAGCAGCAGGATGACGCCGACCTCGGCGGCCGCGTCGATGATCTCCCGCTCGCGGACGACGCCGAGCGCGTTCGGGCCGCTGAGCACGCCGGCCAGCAGGAACCCCACGATCGGGACCACCCGCAGCCGCGCGCAGGCGTAGCCGATGACCGCCCCCGCCACGACGAGCGCGGCGATCTGCGTCAGGAACTCCGGTGGTCCGGCCTCCGCAGCCAGCAGCACGAGCTCCCCCCTTCCGTCGCAGCACCCAAGCACGTGCGGACGTCGTCTCTTCCGGCCCGAACGCGGCGGGAACGCAGCGGACACGGAGCCGCAGCCGTCCGGGGGCAGGGGCAAGTACCGTCGAGCCGGTGACCTCGACCCGTCGCGGGACGCTCTACGGGGCGGCGGCGTACCTGCTGTGGGGCCTGTTCCCGCTGTACTGGCCGCTGCTGGAGCCGTCCGGCGCGCTCGAGGTCCTGTCGCACCGCGTGCTCTGGTCGCTCGTCGTCGTCGCTGTGCTGCTGACGGCCACCGGCACGCTCGGCGCGGTGCGCGCGCTGGTCCGCGACCGCCGCCGGATGCTCGCGCTCACCGCCGCCGCGGTGGTCATCGCCGTGAACTGGGGCACGTACATCTACGGCGTCACGAACGAGCGGGTGGTCGAGACGTCGCTCGGCTACTTCGTGAACCCGATCGTCACGGTCCTGCTCGGCGTGCTGGTGCTCGGCGAGCGGCTTCGGTCGGCGCAGTGGACGGCCCTCGGCCTGGCCTTCGTGGCCGTCGTCGTCCTCACCGTCGAGAACGGCCGGCCGCCGTGGCTGGCGCTCGTGCTCGCCTTCTCGTTCGGCACCTACGGCCTCATCAAGAAGACCGTCGGCGTCGGCGCGGTCGAGGGGCTGGCCGTCGAGTCGGCCGTCCTGCTCCCGGTCGCGGCCGTCTACGTCGCCGTGCTCGGCGCGTCCGGGCAGGGGACGTTCGGCAGCGAGGGCGCCGGTCACGCGGCGCTGCTGGCGCTGTCCGGGGTGGTCACCGCCGTCCCGCTGCTGGCCTTCGCCGGCGCGGCCTCGCGCGTGTCGATGACGACGCTCGGCGTGCTGCAGTACCTCGCCCCCTCGATCCAGTTCGGCCTCGGGGTGACGCTGTTCGACGAGCCGCTGCCGCTGGCCAAGCTGCTCGGCTTCGTGCTCGTGTGGGCCGGTCTCGCGCTGTTCACCGCCGACCTGGTCCGCTCCCACCGGCGCGCGTCGCGGCTGCCCGTCGCGGCGGCTGCCTAGGCTGCCGGCCGTGCTGGACCGCCCCGACGTGCCGCTCGCCCCGCTCACGACGCTGCGCCTGGGCGGGGTCGCCCGCCGGCTCGTGACCGCCTACGACGAGGCGTCCGTCGTCGCGGTGGTGCGGGCGGCCGACGCCGACGGCACACCGCTGCTCGTGCTGGGCGGCGGCAGCAACGTCGTGCTGCCCGACGAGGGCGTCGACGGGACGGTGCTGCGGGTGGCCGTGCACGGGCTCGCGGCCGAGCCGTCCGGCGACCGGGTGCTGCTCACCGCCGCCGCGGGCGAGGAGTGGGAGTCCTTCGTCGGGCTCTGCGTCGCCGACCGGCTCGTCGGCCTGGAGGCGCTGTCGGGCATCCCCGGCCTGGTCGGCGGCAGCGTGGTGCAGAACATCGGTGCGTACGGGCAGGACGTCTCGCAGACCGTCGTGCGGGTGCGGGCGTACGACCGGCGGGCCGACGCGGTCGTCGAGCTGTCCGCCGCCGACTGCCGCTTCACCTACCGCGACAGCGCCTTCAAGCAGGAGCCCGGCCGCTGGGTGGTCCTCGCGGTGACCTTCTCGCTCGGCACGGGCGAGCTGTCCGCGCCGGTGGGCTACGCCGAGCTCGCCCGCCGCCTCGAGGTCGAGGTCGGCGACCGGGCGCCGCTCGCGCAGGTCCGCGAGGCCGTGCTGGCCCTGCGCCGCGGCAAGGGCATGGTGCTGGACGCCGCCGACCCCGACACCCGCAGCGCCGGCTCGTTCTTCACCAACCCGCTGCTGACGGCCGGGCAGGCCGCGGCGCTGCGCGAGGTCGTCACCCGGCGCTGCGGCGCGGCCGTCCGCCCGCCGGAGTGGGCCGAGCCGGACGGCCGGGTGAAGGTCTCCGCGGCCTGGCTCATCGAGCGGGCCGGCTTCGGCAAGGGCGCCTTCGACGGACCGGTGGGCATCTCGACCAAGCACACCCTCGCGCTCGTCAACCGCGGCGGGGGCAGCACCGCCGACCTGCTCGCGGTCGCGCGCGCGGTCCGCGACGGGGTGCAGGACGCGTTCGGCGTCGACCTCGTCCCCGAGCCGGTGCTCGTGGCCCCCGCCCGGCTGGAGGTCCGGCCGGCGCCAGGAGCCTCCTGAGCGGCAGGCTCAGGCGATGCCGACGTCGTGCCCGAGCAGGCGCCAGGCCAGCGCGCCGGCGCCGACGAGCGGGCCGTCCTTGCCGAGGCCGACCGGGACGATGCGGCAGTCGTCGGTGAAGCCGAGGCGGCTCTGCTCGTGCAGCGAGGCGTTGGCGGCGGCGAAGAAGGGCTCGCCGAAGCCGAGGGCGACCGAGCCGCCGACCGCGACGAGCTCGAGGTCGAGCAGGTTCGCCACCGAGGCCAGGCCCAGGCCGAGCAGCCGTCCGGCGCGCTCGACCTCGTCCGGCCCGGCGACGGCAGCCGAGGCGCCGGTGCGGCGCGCGATGGCCGTCCCGCTGATCTCTGCCTCGAGGCAGCCGCGTCCCTGGCAGCCGCAGACGGCGCCGCCGGGCACGACGATGAGGTGCCCGATGTGGCCGGCGTTGCCCTGCACACCGTGCAGCAGGCGGCCGTCGACGACCAGGCCGCCGCCGACACCGGTCGAGACGACCATCGCCAGGAAGCTCGACGCGCCGGCGCCTGCGCCGCGCCAGCCCTCGCCGACGGCCAGCGCCTTCGCGTCGCCGTCGACCACGACGGGCAGGCCGTACTCGTCGCCGAGGCGCGCCAGCAGCGGGAAGTCGTCCCAGCCGGGGATGTTCAGCGGCGACACGGTCACGCCCTCGGCGGTCATCGGGCCGGCGCAGCCGACGCCGATCGCCGCGGCGCCGTCGTGCTGCACCTCGCGCACCGCGGTGCGCAGCGCCTCCCACACCAGCTCGGGGTCGGGCTCGCGCGGGGTCGGGGCGGAGGCCGCGCGCAGCAGCGTCCCGTCGGGGTCGACGATCCCTGCGGCGATCTTCGTGCCGCCGACGTCGATGGCGAGGACGCTCGACCGCCCCGACGCGCCGTCGCCGGCACTGCGGGTCGTGCTGTGCTGCGTGGGCGTGGGCGTCCCGGTCAGGAGCTGGGTCCCGGTCAGGGGCTGCGTCACTGCATGGACTCGAGCATGCCCATCATGTCCTTGCAGGCCGGGCACACCGGGTACTTCTCCGGGTCACGACCGGGCAGCCACTCCTTGCCGCACAGGGCCTTCACCGGCACGCCGTCCAGGGCGCTGCGCAGGATGTCCTCCTTGCGCACGTAGTGGCTGAACCGCTGGTCGTCGTCGCCGTCGTCGAGATGCGGATCGACGACAGGACGGGTGTCGAGCTCGGTCATGGGCGACACCCTAGGCCTCGGCGCGGCGCAGCGGGAGGGGTCCCCGGGCGTCTCGCCGGTGAGTCACCCGCGTGCCGCCGCGAGCGTCAGCACGTCGTGCCACTGCGTGACGAACCGGTCGATGCCGAAGCGCTCGCGGGCGACGGCCCGCGCCCCCTCGGACAGCGCCGCCGCCTCGTCGTGATCGGCGAGCAGGCGCCGCAGGTGCCCGGCCAGCCGGTCCGGGTCGGTCTCGACCCAGCCGTTCACGCCGTTGCGCACGGCGGTCGCCATCTCGGTCGTCGCGAGCCCGACGACGGGCAGGCCGAGCGCCATCGCCTCGCACACCGCGAGGCCGAGCGAGGTGTAGCGGATCGGGTTGAAGAAGGCGCGGTAGGCGCCGAGCCGGGTGTGCAGCTCGGACAGCCGCACGTCGCCGAGCCAGCGGCCGTAGGTGCTGCCGCCCATCCCGGCCAGGTCGACGGGGACCTCGGCGGCCACGCGGTCGAAGACGTCCGGGCCGAGGCGGCGCCCGCGCCGGTAGAGGTTGTTCACCACGGTGACGGCCGCCCGGGTGGTGCCCGTCCACGGCAGGTCCGGCACCACGACGCCGTGGTCGATCGTGCGGGACGGCGTCGCCCCGCTGTCCCACATGAGGGCGTTGAAGGGCGTCACGTGCACGAGGTGGGCGTGCTCGTCCTGCACCGGGTGCAGGGCGTCGTTCGGCCACGCCGGCGGCGGGTCGTGCTCGACGTGCACCCGCGGCAGCGTCGCCACCCGGTCGCCGAGCAGCGCGTGCCGGTGCACCTCCCAGTTCTCCCGCGACTGGGTCAGCACGACGTCGACGTCCAGCGTCGCGACCTGCTCGACCGGCACCTCGACGACGTTGTCCGGCCACTCGAACGTCTCGCCCCGCCCGCCGTAGGGGTTCGTCCGCTCGGGCGTCACCGGCAGCAGCCAGGTGACCGGGACCCGGCTGAGGGTGTTGAGGTAGGAGCCGTGGACGTGCCAGGTGAGCACGCGCAACGGGTCCGGGCCGGTGCCCGGGACGGTGCTGGGGATCATGCCCGGCGTCTGCCCGGACGTCCGGACCGGAAACGGCGGCAGGTTCGGGTCGGCCGGAGCAGGGGATCCTCCCGGTCCGCCATCTGACCCTGGAGGACCCGTGGCTGACCTGAAGAAGACCGACACGAGCGTGCACGAGGCCGGCGCCACCGCCGAGGAGCTCGGCAAGGAGGGCGACGTCGAGCGCGGCACCAAGAGCGCGACCGTCGCCGCGAGCTTCACCACCCGCGACCACGACGTCATCCGCACCTGGGCCGAGTCGCGCGGCGGCGCGCCCGCCGACGTGGAGGGCACCGGCGACGGCGGCGGGGCGGGCGTGCTGCGCATCGAGTTCCGCGACGGTGACCGGCTCGAGGACGTCGGCTGGGAGGCGTTCTTCGCGACCTTCGACGACAGTGACGTCGACTTCCTGTACCAGGAGCGCACGAGCGACGGATCGGTCAGCCGGTTCCACAAGTTCGTCCGCGCCGACAGCTGACCGCCCGCCCCCCTCGTCCTGGAGCTCGTCCTGAACGCACGCCCGTACGACCAGCGCGCGGCGCTGCAGCGCACCGCCCGCGAGTCCTTCGGCTGGGACGAGCTGCGTCCCGGCCAGCTCGAGGCGATGGAGAGCGTCCTCGCCGGCCGCGACACCCTCGCCGTCATGCCGACCGGCTCGGGCAAGAGCGCGATCTACCAGGTGCCGGCGCTGCTGCTCGACGGCCCGACCGTCGTCGTCAGCCCGCTCATCGCCCTGCAGCGCGACCAGGTCGCCGGGCTGCTCGAGCACGACGGCGCCGGCGGCGCGGTGCAGGCGAACAGCAGCCAGAGCGAGCGTGCGCGGGAGGCGGCCTTCGAGGCCCTGCGCGCCGGTGAGGTCGAGTTCTTCTTCCTCGCCCCCGAGCAGCTCAGCAAGCCCGAGGTGCTCGACGCCGTCGCCGAGGCGCGCCCGTCGCTGTTCGTCATCGACGAGGCGCACTGCATCTCCTCGTGGGGGCACGACTTCCGGCCCGACTACCTGCGGCTGCACACCGCGATCGAGCGGCTCGGGCGCCCGACGGTGCTCGCGCTCACCGCGACCGCGTCGCCGCCGGTGCGCGAGGAGATCCTCGACCGGCTGCGCCTCGAGGACGCGGTGCAGGTCGTCAGCGGCTTCGACCGGCCGAACCTCCGGCTCGAGGTCGAGACGCACCGCGACGACGAGCAGCGGCGGGAGGCCGTCGTCCTGCGGGCCATGGGCGAGGCGAAGCCGGGGCTCGTCTACACCGCGACGCGCAAGAGCGCCGAACGCTACGCGGACGCGCTCAGCGAGCTCGGCCTGAACGCTGCCCCGTACCACGCGGGGCTGAAGGCCTCCGAGCGCGACGACACCCACACCCGCTTCCTGGACGGCGATCTCGACGTCGTCGTCGCGACCACCGCGTTCGGCATGGGCATCGACAAGGCCGACGTGCGCTTCGTCCTGCACGCCGAGGTCGCCGACTCGCTGGACAGCTACTACCAGGAGATCGGCCGCGCCGGGCGCGACGGCGACCCGGCGACCGCGGTGCTGTTCTACCGCCAGGAGGACCTCGGGCTGCGCAAGTTCTTCGCGTCCGGCGGCGTCGACGAGCAGGCGCTCAAGAAGGTCGTCGCGCTGGTCAACCACGCCGAGTCGTCGGTGCAGCCGACCGCGCTGGCCGAGGAGATGGACATCGCGCCCACCCGGCTCGCCGGGCTGGTGAACCTGCTCGAGCAGGCCGGCGCGGTCGACGTCCGCGACGACGGCGCCATCGCGGCGGGCGACGAGGACCTGTCGCCGCAGGAGGCAGCCGTGTCGGCGAGCGAGGTCGCCGAGTCGCACCGCAAGGTCGAGCGGTCGCGCGTCGACATGATGCGCGCGTACGCCGAGACGACCGGCTGCCGACGGCAGCTGCTGCTCGCGTACTTCGGCCAGACGCTGGACGGGCCGTGCGGCCGCTGCGACACCTGCGCGGCGGGCACGGCGCACGAGCAGGCCGACGCGGACGACTCGCCCTTCCCGCTGCAGTCGCGGGTGAGCCACTCGGCGTGGGGCAGCGGGACGGTCATGCGCTACGAGGGCGACCGGATCGTGGTCCTGTTCGAGGAGGTCGGCTACCGGACGCTGTCGCTCGAGGCGGTCGCCGCTCGAGGGCTGCTGGAGGCGTCATGACGTCCGCACCGGACGAGCGGCTCGAGGTCGACGTCGTCGTGATCGGCGGTGGCGCAGCAGGTCTGGCGGCCGCGTCGTGGATCGGGCGGTACCGCCGGTCGGTCGTCGTCATGGACTCCGAGGACCAGCGCAACAAGCAGGTCGAGCGCTCGCACGGCTACCTCGGGCGCGATCCGCAGAAGCCGGCGGACCTCATCGCCCGGGGCCGGCAGGAGGTCCTGGCGTACCCGACCGCGCAGCTGCGCTTCGGCGAGGTCAAGCGGGTGAGCCGGCGCGACGACGGGCTGTTCGAGGTCGACGACGACCTGCTGGCGCACCGCCTCGTCCTGGCGTGCGGGGTGAAGGACGCCTTCCCGGACGTCGAGGGCTTCTCCGACCACTACGGCGCGTCGGTGTTCCACTGCCCCGCCTGCGACGGCTACGAGGCCCGCGACCGGCACGTCGTCGCGCTCGGCTGGGACGCGCACCTCGTCGGCTTCGCCACCACGCTGACGAACTGGGCGTGCTCGGTGACCGTCGTGACGAACGGCCAGCGCTTCCGCGGCGACGACGGGTGCCGGACGCAGCTCGACGACAACGGCATCACGCTGCTCGAGCGCAACGCCGTCCGCTTCCTCGGCGAGCGGGGTGATCTGACGGGCGTCGAGCTCGACGGCGGCGAGGTGCTGCCGGCGTCCCTGGTGATGTTCTCCGTCGCCCACGCGCCGCGCACCGACCTCGCCGAGGCGCTGGGCTGCCTGCTCGACGACGACGGCTACGTCGCCGTCGACGGGCAGGGCGAGACGAGCGTGCCCGGCGTCTACGCAGCAGGGGACCTGACCCCGGGCCTGCAGCTGTCGATGGTGGCCGCCGCGTCCGGTGTCACCGCGGGAGTCGCTGCGGCACAGTCGTTCTTCGGCAGCCGCGGTGCGCCGACCTCGCCCGCGCCGGCGCCGGCGGTCGGCTGACGGTCCTCACCTGCACGACGAAGCCCCCGCTCCGGAGAGCGGGGGCTTCGTCGTGCAGGAGAGGTGCTAGAGGACCTTGTGCACGGCGGCCGAGGCGGCGGTGCCGATGGTCGAGGGCAGCGACTTCAGGACACCGCTGGTGACCTGCGAGGGGCGCTGCTGCTCCTCGTGCAGCGACGAGCTCGCGAGGATCGCACCGGTCAGGCCCGGGATGGCCCACTGCAGCGCCGAGAGCTGCTTCTGCGCCTTGGCGACCTCCGGCGGCGTGGTGGCCAGCGGGTCGGTGCCGCCGGCGACCGGGACGTCGCCGGCCTTCATCATCTTCTGGCCGAGCACGCGCGAGTAGGCGGTCGCGCCGAGGGCGCCGGCGGTGAGGGCCATCTTCACGTTGGTGTTCGCGAGGACGCCCTTCTGCGTGGCGACGCGGCCCTTGTTCTCCTTCAGCAGCTGCGCGCCACCGAGCAGGTGGGCGCCGATGGCGAGCGCGTTGAACGGCGTCCAGCGGGCCCAGCCGGCGTTGGCGACGCGCGCGCGCTGGCGCGGGTCGTCGACGTCCGAGGCGGCGCCGTTGACGCCGATGGCGCCCATGAGCGACCCGCCGAACCAGGCCGCGAGGCCCAGGTCGTGCATGGCGTGGGCGAAGGTGTTGCGCTCAGACATGTGCTCTCCTCCAGGAGATCCAGGTGACGTGCGGACTGTTGTCCGTTCGCCTACCCCTGTCCTTCGCGATGGAACCGGGCGGCACCTGTGCAGAGGCGCACGCGTCTGCCAGGCTCTGCCCCGGTGCTCGACCGTTCAGAGAGGACGTCCCGTGCCCGGACCGCCGCAGGCCGACGCCTACGCCGTCATCGCCTACCGCGACCAGGGCCCCTGGAACGTCGAGCTGCTCCCGGAGGACGTCACCGACGAGCTCGGCGCGCTCATCGCCGTCGTCCGGCAGCAGCCCGGCCAGAACGGCGCCGTCGCCCTCGTCGACGTGGCGGACGAGTTCTTCGTGCTGCTGCGGGTGGCCGGCGGGCAGGTGCGCCTGCTGCTGTCGGACGTCACCGCGGCGCTGGACTGGGACATGGCGGCCGCTGTGCTGGAGCACCTCGACGTCCCCCTGCCGGACGAGCACGACCAGGACGTCCGGCCGGCCGGCGACCTGACGATCCTGGCCGACCTGGGCGTCGACCCGCTGGAGCTGCAGGCGCTGCTGTCGGACCTCGACGCCTACGCCGACGAGGTGCTGGGCAGCCTGGCCCGCCGCCTGGGGTTCGGGGACGCGTACGAGCGGGTAGTCGACGCGCTCGTGCAGTAGTCGTCGTCCCTCCGCACGAGGTCCCCGCCCCGATCTCTCCGCGCGTCCCAGGAGCCAGTTCACGTGTCGTACTTCGCTGCCGCGCTCGCCCGCACGGAGCAGGGCTGGAAGGGCGCCGAGCTCGACCTCGCCGAGGTCGAGGACCTCGAGGGGCTCACCGACCTGCTGCGCGACCTCACCGGCGAGGGCGAGGGTCCGGCGCTCCTGCTGCTCGACGAGGACGACGAGCACCTGGCGGTCGTCCGCGTCGACGGCGCGGTGGCCGAATGGATCGGCACGGCCGTCGATATCGAGGAGGCCGTCGTCGCGCGTCGGCAGAGTGAGAAGACCGCGGAACAGCTGCGCCTCGCCCAGGAGGCGACGGGGGCTTCGACC
>CAXTFU010000016.1:22847-27744 GCA_964243385.1 uncultured bacterium
GGTCGTCCGCGTCGACGGCGGCGTCGGCAGCCTCACCGAGCCGCGGGTGTTCCTGTCCGACCGGCGGGCGGTCGCGAACAGCGAGGTCGCGGCCATGCTGTGGGAGGACGCCGAGCTCGAGGACGGCGAGGACGACGACGAGGGCACCCGGGCGATGGCCGAGCCGGTCGGCGACACCGCCCTGCTCGCCGATCTCGGTACCTCGGCCGAGAGCCTGCTCGAGCTGTGCGCCGAGGAGGGCCTGCTGCCGGCCGACGTCCTCACCACGCTGTGCGAGCGGGCCGGTTGCGACGACGTGCTCGAGCAGCTGCGCGAGGGGTGAGCCCAGGCCCGTGGGACGCCGCGATGCGCGCGGCGCTGGAGCAGGCCGACCTGGCGCCGTCGCACGACGACGTGCCGGTCGGCGCCGTCGTGCTCGGACCGGACGGCGAGGTCGTCGCCCGCGCGCACAACGAGCGGGAGGGGACCGGTGACCCGACGGCGCACGCGGAGGTGCTCGCACTGCGCGCCGCGGCGGCCGGGCGCGGGCAGTGGCGGCTCAGCGGCTGCACGCTCGTCGTGACGCCCGAGCCCGGCACCATGTGCCCCGGTGCGCCCGTGCTGGCCCGCGTCGACCGGGTGGTCTTCGGCGCCGTCGACCCCAAGGCGGGCGCCGCCGGGTCGCTGTGGGACGTCGTGCGCGACCGCCGGCTCAACCACCGGCCGGAGGTCGTCCGCGGGGTGCTGGAGCAGGACTGCGCGGACGTCCTGCGCCGCTTCTTCGAGGGCCGCCGCGGCCTTCGCTAGAGTCTCGTCCGGTGGCGTGTCCGAGCGGCCGAAGGAGCACGCCTCGAAAGCGTGTGAGGGGGCAACTCCTCCGTGGGTTCAAATCCCACCGCCACCGCCATGGGGACCCGTCCTCGGGCCGACCCCGTCGGTCACCTCGTGCCCTCGCTGCCCCGCAGCGGGGGCACGGTCGTGTCCGGACCGCGACGACGCGGACGGCCCTTGCGACATCGGCAAGCAGCCTTGCGCCGCGAGGCCGCCGGGACGCACGGTGGCGCCATGACGGACACCGCGCACTCCGACCACGCAGGACACGACGGGCACCCGGGCCACGCGCACGCGGCGCAGGACGACGCGGTGCTGGCGGAGGTGCTGGACCTCGACGCCCGGCTGCTCAGCGACCTGCTGGACGAGGTCGTCGACCGCGCGGTCGGCCACCTGGGGGGCTCGCCCTGCGCACGCGTCCTGGACGTCGGCGCGGGGACGGGCACCGGCACGGTGGCCCTCCTGCAGCGGCTGCCGGACGCCCGCGTGACCGCGCTCGACCGGTCGCCCGAGCTGCTGGACCGGCTGGCGCAGCGGGCCGAGGACCTCGGGCTCGCGGACCGCGTCGGCCTGGTCGCCGTCGACCTCGACGAGGCGTGGCCGGCCCTCGCGCCGGTCGACCTGGCGTGGGCGTCGTCCTCGCTGCACCACTTCGCCGACCCCGACCGCGCGCTGGCCCGGGTGCTCGGCGTGCTGCGGCCGGGCGGGGTGCTCGCAGTGCTCGAGATGGACGCCTTCCCGCGCTTCCTGCCCGACGACGTCGGCGTCGGCCGGCCGGGGCTCGAGCAGCGGTGCCACGACGCCCTCGCGCAGGTGCGGGCGACGTCCCTGCCGCACCAGGGCTCGGACTGGGGGCTGCGGCTGTCGCAGGCCGGCTTCGAGGTGCTGGACGACCGCGTGCTGGACGTCGACCTGCAGCCCCCGCTGCCGCCGGAGGCCGGGCGCTACGCGCAGCGCTGCCTGAGCCTGGTGCGGGACGGCCTGGCCGGCGCGCTCGAGGCGGACGACCTCGCGGCGCTGGACGTGCTGCTCGACGGCGACCGGCCCGAGGGCGTGCTGCGTCGCGGCGACCTCCGGGTCCGCGGCGTCCGGTCGTCGTGGGTCGCCCGCCGGCCGTGAGCCTCCGGCGTCCGCCGGGTGACTCGGCGCCGCAGGACGGGGGAGACCGGACGGCGTGTCCCTGACGTCCCGGCTCGACGACTACCAGCGCCGCCATCGCGGTGCCGGCTTCCCGCTGGCCGTCGTCTACAAGTACATCGACGACTCCGGCGGCTTCCTCGCGGCGCTCATCACCTACTACGGGCTCGTCTCGCTGTTCCCGCTGCTGCTGCTCGGCTCGACGATCCTCGGCTACGTGCTCCAGGGCGACCCGGAGGCGCAGCAGGCGATCCTCGACACGGCGCTGCGGCAGTTCCCGGTGATCGGCCCGCAGCTCGACGAGCCGTCGCGCATCGGCGGCGGCCTGACGGGCGTGCTGGTCGGCGTCCTCGGCGCGCTGTACGGCGGGCTGGGGGTCGCGAACGCCGTCCAGAACGCCATGAACACCGCCTGGCGCGTCCCGCGCAACGACCGGCCCAACCCGATCCTGGTGCGGGTCCGCGGGCTGCTGCTGCTCGCGACCGCCGGCGTGGCGGTGATCGCGACGACCGTGCTGTCCGCGCTCGCCGGCGGGGCCGGTGCGTTCGGCTCCGGGGCGCGGGCGCTGTCCATCGTCGCGTCCGTCGCGCTCAACGCGGTGATCTTCGTGGTGGTCTTCCGGCTGGCGACGGCGCGCCACCTGACCGTGCGACAGGTCGCCCCCGGCGCCCTGGGCGCCGCCGTCGTGTGGCAGCTCATGCAATCGTTCGGCGCCACCTACGTCGGGCACGTCGTGAAGAGCGCCAGCGCCACGAACGGCGTGTTCGCGCTCGTGCTCGGGCTGCTCGCGTTCCTGTACGTGGCGTCCGTCGCGCTGGTGCTGTGCGTCGAGGTCAACGTCGTGCGCGTGCAGCGCCTGTGGCCGCGCGCGCTGCTCACCCCGCTCACCGACGACGTCGACCTCACCGACGGCGACGAGCGGGCGTACACCGGTCAGGCCAAGGCGCAGCGCGCCAAGGGGTTCCAGGAGATCGACGTGCGCTTCGACGGGTAGGTCGGGGGTCGGACGTCGGGGGTTGCCGGCGGCCGACGTGGCCGCCGCTGGCGCTGCTGGGTCGCGTTCGGCGGACCGATGCTGGAAGTCGGGGCAGCCGACCTCGTGCTGGGTCGCGCGCGGCGGCCCGATGCTGGGAGCTGGAGGGCAGCCGACTTGTGCTGGGTGGGGCGCGGAGGCCCGCTGCTGGGAGCTGGAGTGCAGCCGGCCTCCGCTGGGTCGCGCGCGGGAGCCGCTGCTAGGAGCTGGAGTGCAGCCGACCTACCTGTGCTGGGTGGCGCGCAGACGCCCGCTGCAAGGCGCTGTGGCCGCCGGCTGCGCTCGGGGTACCGACGGGGAGCACCCTCCGGTCACCGGACGCCCTCTCCCTGAGCTGCGAGCGGCGCGGGGCGCCCGAGATCCTGACGCCCGGCTGGCGGCTCGGTCCCGAAGAGCCGTCTCGAGTCCGTGCTGCGGGGCGCGGGCCCTCCCGAGCTGGAGCACCTCCAGCAACCACGCGCCCCTCGTACTGCCTGCGCGCGCAGGCAGTACGACGCTCGCGAGTCAGCGCGCACGGCGCAGGTCCTCCCGAGCGGGACGAGCTCGGGCATCCACGCGCCGCTCGTACTGCCTGCGAGCGTCGTTTCGGGCGCGAGCAGCGCACGCTTGCCGGCACACACAGCCCTCCGACAGAACGGTCCGGTCGTCCACAGATCTGAGTGCCGAACCTGTTTCTGCACAGCTACTTTCGTCGCGCAGGATTGTCGGAGGGCGGTGCGAGACTGCCCGTATGACGCCGACGACCGCAGCCCTCGCGCCGCTCGTCGACGCCCTGACCGCCCAGCCGCTGGACGGTGTGCCGGTGGTCGTGCTGCAGGAGCAGATCGCTGCCCTGACGCCGCTCGTCGGACGGCTCGACGGCTGGCTGCACGCCGCGGCCGCGCAGGTCGCCGTCGCCTCCGGCGGCACCGTCCCCCGCGAGGACGGGGGCGCGCAGACCGTCGCCTCCTGGCTGGCGGACATGCAGCAGTCGACGCCGAGCTCGGCCGGCCGGCAGCTCCGCATCTCGACAGCCTTGCGCGGGCTGCCGCTGCTCGTCGACGCCGTCCTGGACGGACGGCTCACCGGAGACAAGGCGGCGGTCCTGACCCGCCTGGTCGGGCACATCGACGCGGATGCGCTAGTGGGCAGGCAGCCGCAGCTGCTGACCGTCGCCGCAGCGTGCGACCCGGAGCAGCTCGCCGCCTACGTCCGGGAGCAGATCGCGACGCACTGCGAACCCGCCCTGGAAGCCGACGAGCAGCGCGGGCAGGACCGGCGGCTGTGGCAGCACACCCGCGACGCCGACGGCACGCTGCACGGCCGCTTCGTCATCTCCGCCGAAGACAGCGAACCCGTCCTCACCGTCCTGGAGGCGCTGTCCCGCAAGCAGGGCAACACCGACCTCCGCTCAGCCGCACAGCGCCGGGTCGACGCCCTCGTCGACGCCTTCGGACAGGTCCTGCGGCACGGCGAACTCCCCGACTCCGGCGGACAGCGCCCGCAGCTCGCCTACGTCGTGCCCGCCGGCTGGGCCGCCCGCAACCGCGAGGCCGAGCGGTGCACCGCCTGCGGCCCCAGGTGCCCCGACCACCAACCACTCAGCTTCACCGACACCATCCAGGCCGACCTCGGCCGCGCCGGCACCGGCACCGACGCCAAGGCTCGCGATGCACGAGGCGGCGGCCCCCCCAGCGACCCTTGTCGCGGTGGCATTCCGACCGCTCAGGCGTGCGCGACCGCCGCGTGGACCGGGCCGCAGACCCGCAGCCGCATCGAAGCGATCCTGTGCGACGCCCGCATCTCCCGCGTCCTGCTCGACGATCACGGACAGGTCGTCCGGCTCGAAGCGCTGCACGACAGCATCACCACCGCCCACCGCAGAGCCCTCGCCGCCCGCGACCAAGGATGCGCCGCCCGGCACTGCACCCGACCCGC
>CAXTFU010000017.1:0-27369 GCA_964243385.1 uncultured bacterium
GGACGGCAGCGCACCGGCGGACGGCAGCGCACCGGCGGACGGCAGCGCACCGGCGGACGGCAGCGCACCGGCGACCGCGTCATGACGCCGGACCCGTGCCGGCGGCGTCACCGGTAGCCGGCGTCCGTCAGGATCTGGACGGCCTGCGCGTTGTCGGTGCCGAGCTCGCCGACGTTCAGGTCGTCACGGGTGAAGCCGCCGAGCTCGCGCAGGGTCTCGACCGGCTCGACCGAGCGGTTGACCGGGTACTCGAAGTTCCCGTCGACGAACTGCGACTGCCCGGTCGTGGCCAGCCACTCGAGGAACCGCGTCGCGTCGGCCACGTCGTCGGCGTGCGTCGTGACGCCCGCCCCGCTGATGTTGACGTGGGTGCCGGTCGTCGTCTGGTTCGGGAAGAAGACGCCGACGCCGAGGTCGGGGTCGGCCGCCCGCTCGCGCGCCACGTAGTAGTGGTTCGTGACGCCGACCCGGCAGCCGCCGGCGCCGACCGTGCGGACGATCTCGTTGTCGTTGGCGAAGATCTGCGGGTCGTTCGCGACCCACCCCTCGACGACCTCGCGGGCCCCGGCCTCGCCCCCGTGCGCGACGATCGACGCCACGAGCGACTGCGTGTAGGCGCTCGTCGAGGTGCGCAGGCACAGCTCGCCCTTCCACTCCGGGTCGCCCAGGGCGGCGTAGGTGGAGAGCTCGGCGGGGTCGACCCGGTCCTCGTCGTAGATGATCACGCGGGCGCGCTCGGACAGGCCGTACCAGCGGTCCTGCGGGTCGCGCAGGCTGGCCGGGACCGCCTGCTCCAGCTCCGGGGACTGCACCGGCTGCAGCAGGTCCTGCTCGGCGGCCAGGGACAGGTTCGCGACGTCGACGGTCAGGTACACGTCGGCCGGGCTGTCGGCGCCCTCGGCCTCGAGCCGCTCGCGCAGCTCGGCGTCGTTGCCGTTGAGGAACTCGACGCGGATGCCCGTCTCGTCGGTGAAGCGCGCGTACGCCTCCTCCGCGCCGTACGAGCGCGCCGAGTAGACCTGGATCGCGGGCCCGTCCTCGCTGCCGGACGAGCCGGTGATCCCGCAGCCGGTGGCGACGGGGAGCAGGGCGAGCCCGGCGAGCGCGACCCGGCCGGACAGGGAGTGCGGGAGAGCCACGGAGGTCCTTCGGCGACGGCAGGTCAGGTCAGCCTCACCTTAGCGCGGACGACGTGCCGCGCCCCGCCCGAGACCGGGCCGGATCCGGTGGTTGACCAAGATCATGCGGGGCACAGGGCACCCGACCCAGGAACTGCGAGCGCGAGAGGCATGACGTGGCAGAGCTCAAGAAGGGCAGTCGAGTGACCGGCGGCGAGCGGGACAAGCTCGCCGAGGATCTCAAGAAGCGCTACGAGGGCGGCGAGAGCATCCGCCTGCTCGCCGAGTCGTCGGGCCGCTCGTACGGCTTCGTCCACCGCATCCTCAACGAGTCGGGCGCGACGCTGCGCGGCCGCGGGGGAGCGACCCGCCGCAAGGTCACCTGACCGCTGCGCGACCCGTCCGTCGTGCGGTCGGCCGGCGCGGCCGGGACGCCCGTGGTCGCCGGCCGGGCCGCGGGGTGCGACCCTGGGCGGGCAGACCGCCGTCTGCCACCGATCGCCGCGCAGCCCGGGAGCCCCGCAGCATGGACATGTCCCTGACCGCCGAGCAGGACGCCGTTCGCAAGGCCGTCAAGGAGTGGGTCGACGACGTCGTCGTCCCGCGCGCGCTGTCGAACGACCGGGAGGAGCGCTTCCCGCAGGAGGCGCTCGACGGCCTCAAGCAGACCGGCTTCATCGGCATGACGATCCCGGAGGAGTACGGCGGCGGCGGCGCCGACCCGCTGTCCTACCTGCTGCTCATCGAGGAGCTCGGCCGCGGCGACGCCAACGTCCGCTCGATCGTCTCGGTGCACCTGGGCCTGGTCGCCGGCGTGATCGAGCGCCTCGGCACGGCTGCGCAGAAGGAGCGCTGGCTGCCGCAGATGGCCACCGGCGAGGTGCTGGCCTGCTTCGGCCTCACCGAGCCCGACTTCGGCAGCGACGCCGGCAACCTGCAGGCCACCGCCGTGCGCACCCCGTCCGGCGGGTACCGCCTCAACGCCCGTAAGATCTTCATCACGAACGGCACGATCGCCGGCCTCGCCCTGGTCATGGCGCGGACCGGCGCGCCCGGCGGCAAGGGCGTCAGCGCCTTCCTCGTCCCGACCGACACCCCCGGCTTCACCGCTCACGCGATCCACGGCAAGCTGGGCCTGCGCTCGTGCGACACCGCCGAGCTCGTGCTCGACGACGTCGAGGTCGGCGAGGACGCGCTGCTCGGCGGCCAGGAGGGCACCGGCATGAAGGCCGCCCTGTCGGCGCTCGGCGACGGCCGCATGTCGATCGCGGCCTCCTGCACCGGGATCATGCAGGCCTGCCTCGACGCGATGGTGACGTACACGACGCAGCGCGAGCAGTTCGGCAAGAAGATCGCCGCCCACCAGCTGGTGCAGGAGCTCATCGCCGACACCGCCGTCGAGCTGGACGCCGCGCGGCTCATGTCCTGGCGGGCCGCCGACCTCAAGAGCCGCGGTGAGGACTACGCGCTCGCGTCGTCCAAGGCCAAGCTGTTCGCCACGGAGGCCTCGGTGCGCGCGGCGAACAACTGCATCCAGGCCTACGGCGGCTACGGCTACGTCGACGAGTACCCGGGCGGGAAGTACCTCCGCGACGCGCGCGTTACCACGCTGTACGAGGGCACCTCGCAGATCCAGAAGCTCATCATCGGGCGGGCCCTCACGGGGATCAGCGCCTTCTAGGCGCACCTCCGGCAACCTGGAGGAGGCCCGTGCAGGACGTCGCGCAGATGTCGATGATGCGGTCGTTCCGCCGCGACCCGTCGGTGCAGGACAAGAAGCTCGCGCCCGGCACCGTCCGCCGGATCGGCCGCTTCGCGCAGCCCTACCGGCGCGACCTCGCCGTGTTCCTCGCGCTCATCGTCGTGGCGGCGTTCGTGGCGGTGCTCAACCCGCTGATCTTCAAGGAGATCATCGACGAGGGCATCGGCACGAACCCGCCGGCCACCGGTGACCGCGGGCTCGTCGTCGGCCTGGCGCTGCTCGTCGCGGGCCTGGCGCTGTTCGACGCCGTCCTGCAGCTGTGGTCGCGCTGGTGCTCGACGCGCATCGGCGAGGGCCTCATCTACGACATGCGCTCGCAGGTGTACGCGCACATCTCGCGCATGCCGATCGCCTTCTTCACCCGCACCCAGACCGGCGCGCTCATCAGCCGGCTCAACAACGATGTCCTCGGCGCGCAGTCGGCGTTCACCGGCACGCTGTCGGGCGTCGTCAGCAACGTCATCGGGGTGGTGCTGACCCTGATCGCGATGCTGGTGCTGTCGTGGCAGATCACGCTGCTGTCGCTCGTGCTGCTGCCGGTGTTCGTCATCCCGGCCAAGCTCATCGGCACCAGGCTGCAGGCGCTCACCCGTGAGTCGTACGCGCTGAACGCACAGATGACGAACACCATGACCGAGCGCTTCAACGTCTCCGGCGCCCTGCTCGTGAAGCTCTTCGGCCGCCCCGAGGTCGAGGAGGACGCGTTCCGCGACAAGGCCGGCCGGGTGCGCGACATCGGCATCACGAGCGCCATGTACGGACGGGTCTTCTTCGTCTCGCTGACCACCGTCGCGGCTCTCGCGACCGCGATGGTCTACGGCGTCGGGGGCGTGCTCGCCGCGCAGGGCTCGCTCGGCGTCGGCACCGTGGTGGCCCTGGCCGCCTACCTCACCCGGCTGTACGGGCCGCTCACGGCGCTGTCGAACGTGCGGGTCGACGTCATGACGGCGCTCGTGAGCTTCGAGCGGGTCTTCGAGGTGCTCGACCTCGAGCCGATGGTCGCCGAGCGGCCCGGCGCGTCCGAGCTCCCGCGGTCGGCGCTGTCGGTCGAGCTCGACGACGTCGTGTTCGCCTACCCGACTGCCGAGCAGGTGTCGCTCGCCTCGCTCGAGTCGGTCGCCAAGCTCGACACCAGCCCGGCGACGACCGTGCTGCACGGGGTGTCGTTCCGGGCCGAGCCCGGTCAGCTCATCGCGCTCGTCGGGCCGTCCGGCGCCGGCAAGACGACGATCAGCCAGCTCGTCACGCGCATGTACGACGTCGGCTCGGGGGCCGTCCGGCTCGGCGGGCAGGACGTCCGCGACGTCACCCTGCAGTCGCTGCGCGACGCGGTCGGCGTCGTCACGCAGGACGCGCACATGTTCCACGACACGATCGGCGCGAACCTGCGCTACGCCAGGCCCAGCGCCACCGACGACGAGCTGTGGGCGGCGCTCGACGCGGCGCAGGTCGGCGGCCTCGTCCGCGCGCTGCCGGAGGGCCTCGAGACGCTCGTCGGCGACCGGGGCTACCGCCTGTCCGGCGGCGAGAAGCAGCGGATGGCGATCGCCCGCCTGCTGCTCAAGGCGCCGGGGGTCGTCGTGCTCGACGAGGCCACCGCACACCTCGACTCCGAGTCCGAGTCCGCCGTGCAGCGCGCCCTGTCGACCGCGCTCGTCGGCCGCACGTCGCTCGTCATCGCGCACCGCCTGTCGACGGTGCGCGAGGCCGACCAGATCCTCGTGGTCGAGCAGGGACGGGTCGTCGAGCAGGGCCGGCACGACGAGCTGCTGCGCCGCGGCGGGCTCTACACCGAGCTCTACCGCACCCAGTTCGCCCGCCAGGAGGACGAGCCCGTCCCGGTCGCCGCGGCGGACTGACCGCCGGCGGCTACCCCGCGCCGCCGGCGCCGCCGGCGCCGCCCAGCTCGCCGCCGTCGGTGAGCTGCTCGGGGTCGCTCGTGGCGGGCAGGTCCGTGGTCTCCAGGTCCTGCGGGTCGGCCGAGACGTCGGTGCCCTCGAGGACCGGGGCGGTGTCGGGGGACTGGTCGGCTGGCTGCGTCATGGGCACGCCCTACCCCGCCGGACGAGGCAGCACCGCGGCCCGGTCTGAGGCAGGATCAGGAGATGTCCTCGGTGGTGCTCGGTCCGCTCCTGCGACACGTCGACGAGCGCTCGGCGACCGTCTGGGTCGAGACCGACGCGCCGTGCGAGGTGCAGGTGCTCGACTGCAGCACGCCGACCTTCGAGGTCGCCGGGCACCACTACGCCCTGGTCGTCTGCGCCGGGCTCGCGCCCGGGACGACGACGGCCTACGAGGTGCACCTCGACGGGGTGCGGGCGTGGCCGCTGCCGGACGACCCGTTCCCGCCGCCGACCGTGCGGACCCGCACCGGTGACGGGGAGGAGCCGCTGCGGCTGCTCTTCGGCTCGTGCCGGGTGACGCGCCCGCACGAGCCGCCGTACACCCTCGCGAAGGGCAAGGAGGCGGTCGGGGTCGACGCGCTGCACGCCTACGCGCGCCGGATGCTGACGCTGGACGAGCCCGACTGGCCGGACGCGCTGCTGCTCGTCGGCGACCAGGTCTACGCCGACGAGGTGTCGCCCGGCACCCTCGCGCACATCGAGCGGACGCGCGGCACCGACGAGCCGCCGGGCACCGGGGTGGCCGACTTCGAGGAGTACACGATCCTCTACGCCGAGGCCTGGGGCGACCCGCTCGTGCGCTGGGTGCTGTCGACCATCCCGACCGCGATGGTCTTCGACGACCACGACGTGCACGACGACTGGAACACCTCCGCCGCCTGGCGCCGCGACATGCAGGCCAAGGACTGGTGGCCGGCCCGCATCGAGGGCGGGCTCATGAGCTACTGGCTCTACCAGCACCTCGGCAACCTGTCGCCGGCCGCGCTGGAGGACGACGAGCTCTGGGCGTCGCTCAAGAAGGGCGGCGACGGGGCCGACCTGCTGCGATCGCATGCGCGCAAGGCCGACGCCGAGGCCGACGGCGGCAAGGGCGTGCGGTGGAGCTACCGCCGCGACTACGGCGACGTGCGGCTGCTGGTGCTCGACTCGCGCGGCGGACGGGTGCTCGACACCGGCGACCGCTCGATGGTCGACGCCGCCGAGTGGGAGTGGATCGTCCGGCAGACCGAGGACTGCGCCTCGCACCTGCTCATCGCCAGCTCGCTGCCGGTGCTGCTGCCGCCCGCCATCCACGGGCTCGAGGCCTGGAACGAGGCCGTGTGCGACGGGGCCTGGGGGCCGCGCTGGGCCCGCTGGGGCGAGCGGATCCGGCAGGGCGCCGACCTCGAGCACTGGGCGGCGTTCCGCGGCTCGTTCGAGCGGCTGCTGCGCCTGGTCGAGGAGGTCGGGTCCGGCCGGCGCAGCCCCGCCCCCGCGAGCATCACGTTCCTCGGCGGCGACGTGCACTTCTCCTACCTGGCGCAGGCGCACTTCCCGGCCGACCGCGGGGTGACGAGCCGGGTGCACCAGGCGGTCTGCTCGCCGGTGCGCAACCCGGTCAACCGCCCGGTGCAGCTCGGCGACCGGTTCGCCCGCACCCCCGCCGGGCGGGCCCTGGGGCGGCTGCTCATGCGCGCCGCCCGCGTCCCGGTGCCCGAGGTCACCTGGAAGGTCGACCACGGCCCGCGCTTCGACAACGAGATCGGCGCGATCGAGCTGACCGGACGCCGGTCGCTGTTCCGGCTCGAGCGGGCGGTGCCCGGCGACCCCGAGGAGCGCCTCGAGACCGTGCTCGAGCAGCAGCTCGCCTGACGCGTCCACCGCCGGCCCGACAGCCGGGCTCCTCCTGCGGGAGGACGCGGCCACGGCCGCACCGCCCTGGGCTAGGTCGGTGCGTCGGGACCGGCTGAGAGGCGGCGCCCGGCGGGCTCCCCGGGCCGCCGGGGCGGCACGGACCGCCGCGCCGGCGGTCGCTCCAGCGGCGGTCGCTCCAGCGGCGGTCACTCCAGGGGTTGGGGCGCCCGCTGGCCCTCCCGCCGGCCGAGGGTGACCCCGACGCTGGCCAGGCTCACGAGCAGGAGGGCGGCCAGCTCGCGCGGCCCCAGCCGCTGCCCGAGCACGGCCAGGCCGGCGAGCGCGGCGGCCGCCGGCTCGAGGCTCATGAGGATGCCGAACACCCGCGTCGGCATCCGCCGCAGCGCGACCATCTCCAGGCCGTAGGGCACCGCCGACGACAGCAGCGCGACGAGCGCCCCGGCCAGCAGCAGCTCGGGGTGCTCGACGACCGCCGAGGCGCCCGGGGCGCCGAACGGCGCGACCAGCAGCGCGCCGACGGCCAGCGCGACGGGGAGCCCGTCCAGCCCGGGCAGCACCTGCCCGACCCGGGCGCTCGCCAGGATGTAGCCGGCCCAGAAGCAGCCGGCGAGCAGGGCCAGGGCCAGGCCCGGCAGCGGCGCGCCGCCGGAGGTGTCGGCGCCGAGCAGCACGACCCCGGACGCCGCCAGCAGCGCCCACAGCGCGTCCGTCAGGCGGCGGGTCTGCACCAGCGCCAGCAGCAGCGGCCCGACGAACTCCACGGTCACCGCGATGCCGAGCGGCACCGTGCGCAGGGCCAGGTAGAAGACGAGGTTCATCGCGGCCATCGCGGCGCCGAGCAGGGCCGCGGCCAGCCACTGCTCGCGCCCCCAGCGCCGCACCGGCGGACGCAGCACCGCCAGCAGGACCAGGGCCGCGAGGCAGAGCCGCAGCAGCGTCGCGCCCGCCGCGCCGAGGTCGTCGAACAGCGTGCGGGCGACCGCGCTGCCGACCTGCACCGACACGATCGCGCCCACGACCATGAGCTCCGCCGGCGCCCGGTCGGCACGCGGACCGGGCACGGCGGGGGACCTCCGGGAGCGGCGCGGCGGGACGCTGGCGGGGCGCCGGCGGGGACGGCGAGACGCTAGCCGAGCCGGCGTCGTACGGTCGCGGCCCGTGCTCGCCCAGGACTTCCCGTGCTCGCCCAGGACTTGGAGCCGTCCATGAAGGTGCCGCTCACGACCGCCGACTTCCTCGACCGCGCCGCGGCGGTGTACCCGCAGCGCACCGGCGTCGTGGACGAGCCGGGCGCGGCGCAGGACGGCGGCCTCGGCAGCCTCACCTACGGCCAGCTGGCCGGGCGCGCAGCCGGGCTCGCCGCCGGCCTGGACGCCCTCGGCATCGGCCGGGGCGAGCGGGTGGCCGTCGTCAGCCACAACAGCGCCCGGCTGCTCGAGGCCTTCTTCGGCGTCACCGCCTGGGGCCGGGTGCTCGTGCCGGTGAACTTCCGCCTGAGCCGCGACGAGGTCGCGTACATCGTCGAGCACAGCGGCGCGTCGGTGCTGCTCGTCGACCCGGAGCTCGACGGCGCCCTGGCGGACGTGACGGCGCCGCACCGGTACGTGCTCGGCCGGGCCTCGGACGAGGTGCTCGTGCGGACGGGGACCGCGCCCGTGCCGTGGGAGGCCCCGGACGAGGACGCCACCGCGACGATCAACTACACGAGCGGGACGACGGCGCGGCCGAAGGGCGTGCAGATCACGCACCGCAACCTCTGGCTCAACGGGACGACCTTCGCGCTGCACGCCGGGGTCACCGACCGCGACGTCTACCTGCACACGCTGCCGATGTTCCACGCCAACGGCTGGGGGATGCCGTTCGCGATGACCGGCCTCGGCGTGCCGCAGGTCGTGCAGCGCAAGGTCGACGGGGCCGAGATCCTGCGCCGGGTCGAGCGGTTCGGCGTCACGGTGATGTGCGCGGCGCCCGCGGTGGTCGCGTCGGTGCTCGAGGCCGCGGCGTCGTGGGACGGTCCGGTCCCCGGCCGCGACCGCACCCGCGTCATCGTCGCGGGGGCGCCGCCGCCGAGCCGGACGATCGAGCGCGTCGAGCAGGAGCTCGGCTGGGAGTTCCTGCAGATCTACGGCCTGACCGAGACGTCGCCGCTGCTGACGGTGAACCGCCGCCGCGCCGAGGAGGACGCCCTGCCGGCCGGGGAGCGCGCGCGGCGGCTCGGGCGCGCCGGCATGCCGGCGCTGGGCACCCGCATCGCGCTGAGCGACACCGGCGAGGTGCTGGCGCGCGGCAACACCGTGCTGGAGGGGTACTGGGAGCAGCCCGACGCCACGGCCGACGCGCTCGAGGGCGGCTGGTTCCACACCGGCGACGGCGGGACGGTCGACGACGAGGGCTACCTCACGATCAGCGACCGCAGGAAGGACGTGATCATCACCGGCGGCGAGAACGTCTCGTCCATCGAGGTCGAGGACTGCCTGTTCAGCCACCCGGCGGTCGCCGAGGTCGCGGTCATCGGCGTCCCGTCGGAGCAGTGGGGCGAGACGGTCAAGGCGCTGGTGGTGCTGGCCGACGGCGCGAGCGCCGACCCGGACGCGATGGCCGCCGAGCTCATCGCGCACTGCAAGGCCCGGCTCGCGGGCTACAAGGCGCCGACCAGCGTCGAGCTGCGCGAGGCGATCCCGCGCACCGCCACCGGCAAGGTGCAGAAGTTCAAGCTGCGCCAGCAGTACTGGGCCGGTCAGGACCGCCAGGTGCACTGACCGGTCGGCGGCGCCAGCGGAGGCAGGGGCGGGGGCGGGGGCAGGGGTGGGGGCAGAGCGCTCAGCGCGGTGCCCGTCGTCGCGCGCGCAGGCCGAGGAGGGCGAACAGCAGGGCGACCGCGCCGACGAAGGCGCACAGGCCGGCGGCGGCCAGGCGCAGGCCCGGCCCGCTGCCGCTGACGGCGACGATGCGCTCCGCGCCGGCGCACGTGACGCTGTCGCCGTCGTCCCAGCCCGGCCGGACCTCGCCCAGGCCGTACAGCGTGCGTCCGTCGTCGTCGTAGCGGTCGTTGCTGTAGCCGCCGTCGGCCCGGGCCCGGGACGAGGTGGTGAGCGCGCAGTCCAGCGTGCCGCTCGGGCGCTGACCGCCCTCGACGGTCCCGAACAGCGTGACCGCCGGACCGCGGCTGCCGGACAGCACGACGGTCGGGCCGTCGGCGGCCCCGTGGACCGTGCGCTCGGCGGCGCCGGCCGTGAGGGCCAGCACGAGGGCTGCCAGCAGGAAGGCGGCGGCGCTCAGGGCCGAGAAGGGCGCGAAGCGCCGCAGCGCCCCGGCCGCGTCGGACGTGCCGGGACCACGCAGGTCAGCCACAGGCCGTCCACGGCTGCCAGCCGGCGCCGTCCCAGTAGCGCCCACCGGTCGACGAGCGGTCCGTGATGCCCACGTTCACCCCACCACCGGCCTTGGCGACGGCCTCGATGCCGAACTCGCCGCCGTAGCTGGTGCTGGACGCGTCGAAGGTCTGGTCGGTGATCTGCCCCCGCTCACCAGCGGCGGAGGAGAAGGCGGCGGCGGTGACCGCCGCGGGCAGCGCGACGACGGGGGCCAGCGGACCGGCCAGGCCGGACACCTGCTGGACGCCGGCCGCGGCGAGGAAGCCGAGGGCGACGCGGCGGTCCGCGTCCGTCTTGATCGGCAGCGTGGTCACGCGCTCGGTGTAGGTGGAGCCCTTGGGCCCGGCGTCCCCGAACGTCGCGCCGGCCTCGCCGGCGGTGATGAGCTTGGAGCGGACCGCGGTCACGTTGCCGTCGGCGTCCCGGTCGAGCTCGAGGACCTGCCGGACGCTGCCCTGGGCCTTGATCTGGGCGTACTGGGAGCTCCCGTCGTCGGCAGCGGCCCAGCCGCCGGCGGCGACCTCACCGCTCACCGTCGACGCGAGGTACTCGGTCGTGGAGCCGTTGCGGGCGATGCGGACGCCCAGAGTCGTGGAGGTCTCGACCCCGGCCTTGCCGCTGAGGTAGATCCCGGTGGCCTGCGCCGTGGCCGACAGCGCGATCCCGCCCTCGACGTACCGGGCGCTCGGCTCGGGCAGCTGGTAGTCGTCGAGCCCGACGAGGTCGCCGAGCGCGTCCACGACGCTCCGGACCGGGCCGGCGGCGCCGATGACGTTGTCGGCCACGACGTCCACGCCGTGCTGGCGCAGGAGGGCGTCCACGGCCGCCTGGTCGCCGGCGGCGTAGACCTCGCCGGACCGGAAGCCGAGCTCGCCGGCCACCCCGGCGGCGGCGGTGATGCCGTAGCCCTTGTCGTCGACGACGACGTGGGCGGTCACGCCGACGCCCGCCTCCAGCCCGACGGCCCCGCTGGTCCCGCGGGTGACGCGGAACGTGCCGTCGCTGAGCTCCTCGACCATCCACTGCTCGCCGGTGCTCGCGCTGACGAAGGTGAACGCGCCCTTGACGGTGCTCTCGCGGCCGTCGGCGCGCGTCACGCACGGCTCGGTCGGCGTGCGGTCCGCGGCCTGCGGAGCGGGTGCGCCGCCGCAGGCGCCCTCGCCGAGGGTGACCACCATGCAGATCGCGCGCCGCACCGTCTCGGCCGTGCCGGGCACGGTCGCCAGCAGGGCGAACACCACGCCGACCACGAGCAGGGCGGCGAGCGCCCAGGCCCCGGTGGTCTCGATCGTCGCGGCTCCCGCGTCGTCGCGCGCCCGGCGCTGCCAGCTCATGTCAGACCTCCTCCGGGCACGTCCGGGGGCCGAGCGGCCACCCTCCGGCGGGAGCATCGCAGGAGCGGGACCTCGCGAGGTGGGCCGTCGGGCCCGGTCCGGGCCCGGGGGCCTGGGTCCGCCCGGCCCGGGGCGCGGGCCGGCGACGCACGCGCTCACCGGTAGCTCGGCGAGCCGTCCGGCGTGCTCGGCACGAGACGCAGGGAGGCCAGGCCGCACGCCAGCCAGAGGGCGAGGTCGACGAGCGCGCAGAGGACGACGTCCTGCGTGACCGCTCGGGCGACGTACGCGCTGCCGCTCACCCAGGCCAGGTCGAGCGCGTACCCCGCCAGCAGGCCGGTGGCGGCCGTCGGCAGCAGCGCCGACGCCGGCCGCCCGCGCAGCACCGCCTTCAGCACGGCGACCAGCAGGGCGGTCACGAGCACCGCCCGGACGCCGATCGCGACGCCGCCCGGGACGCTGCCGAGGGCCAGCACCCCGCTGGCGACGGCGGCCAGGAACCCCCCGACCCCGGTGAGCAGCGCGATCCGCACCGCGTCCCCGGGCCGCAGCCGGCTCATCCGCGCTCCGCGGGCAGCACGGCGAGGCGGCTGCCCACGGCCAGTCCCCAGTCGCGGAACGAGCCGACCGGCGCCTCGAGGACGCTCCGGACGCCGCGGCGCGGCAGCGTCATCCCGAACGGGCGCAGGCGCACGACCCGGCGCACCTGCAGGTCGTCGTCGAGCAGGGCGACGTCCAGCGCCTGCACCATGCCGACGCCGTGCACGGAGTTGGCCGGCCGCAGGAGCAGTGCCGGCGGCAGGACCCGCCGGCCGAGCATCCCGCGCAGCCGGGCCAGCGCGGTGTCCGCGACCAGCACCGCAGCGACCTCCCGGCCGTCCACGAGCAGCCGTCCGCTGCCTGCCGCCATCTCGCCCCCGTCCTCGACCTGCACGACGACCACCGTCGCCCCGGTCCACCGTCGCGCGGCCGACGCGTCCCGTCACTGGGCCATCCGGGTCGGTGACGACCACGAACGGATGATCTGCCCGCTCTGCCCCGTCTCGGACGGGGGGTCCCCTTACAGTCCTCCTGCCGGGTGCAGCGAGAGCCCCGGCGTCGCGGTCGTGCCGTTGCTACCAGAAGGACGTCGGAGACGTGTTGCGCACACAGGTGGTCGTGCTCGGGCGGGGGGCGCGACCGCACCGGGTCGCGGCCCGCAGCGACGAGCCCGTGGTGCTGCACCACGACGCCGCCGACGAGGGCGGGCTCCCCGCCCTGCTGGACCCGGACCGGCACGTGCTCGTGCTGGCCGAGCGGCGGGACGCGGCGCGGCTCGGCCGGGTGTGCGCGGTCCTCGGGGTGCAGGGCGACGCGCTGCCCGTGGTCGGCCGTGCCCTGCCGCACGGGCCCCTCGCGCTCGACCTGCTGGCCGGCCTCGTCGCCCGCCAGTCGGCCTCGCCCGCGTCCGTGGTCGGCTGGCTCGACGAGCTGGCGCTCGGGACCTGGTCCGGCGCGTGGCTGGCGCGGGTCGGCCGCCTGGACAGCCCGGCACCACGGCTCGGCCAGCACCTGCGGTCCTGGTTCCCCGGTGGCAGCGGCTTCCTCGTCGAGCACGCCCCCGTCGCGTCCGTCCGGTCGGTGCGCGGCGGCGACGGGGCGCGTCCTGCCGTGCCCGGGGCCGACGCGGTGCCCGCCGCGGCCCTGCGCCTGGCGGGCGAGCAGGGCCGGCTGGACCGGCTGGTGGCCCGGACGGCCGAGGACGCCGCGCAGCGCTACGGCACCGACGCCGTCGAGCTGGCCGCGCTTCCGGACCTGCTGCCGCAGCTGCCCGACGACGGCAGCCTGCCCCCGTGCCCGGTCTGCGCGCTGCCGCTGCCGCTCGAGACCTGCCCCTACTGCCGGGTCCACGTGGCGCCCGCCCTCCAGGAGGTCCTGTGAACCCGCGCCAACGACGGGGGGTGCTGCTGATGCTGCTCTCCGGGCTGACCGCGCTCGGGGTGTTCGCGGTGGTGACCTCGTACGTCGCCGACGTCGGCGCCCGGGTGGGTGACCTCGTCACCGTGTACCGGGCCAGCAGCTCGCTGCCCGCGTACACGACCCTGCAGCCCGGCGACCAGCTGGTCGCCGAGCGCGTGCCCCGCAAGTGGACCTCCGACAGCGCGCTGGTCGACGCCTCCGACGTCGCCGGCCGCAAGCTCGGCGTGGCGCTCGACGAGGGCACGATCCTGACCCGCGACATGCTCGTCGAGGAGAGCGACCTGAGTCCCACCCAGCGCGAGATCGCGCTGAACGTCGACGCGGTCACCGGCGTCGCGGGGCGCATCGGGACCGGCGACTTCGTCGACATCTACGCCGTCTTCGCGGACGTGCCTGGGCTCACGCGTCAGGTCCGGGTGCTCGTGCGCAACGTCCGGGTCGTCTCGGTGAGCGGCGTGCAGCAGGCCGCCGGGGACGAGGAGGACTTCGGCCGGGAGGTGCTGCCGGTCACCCTGGCCCTCGAGCCCGAGGACAGCCTCGCGGTCTCCTACGCCGCGGCGTTCGCCAAGGAGGTGCGGCTGGTGCGCCTGCCGGCCGCCACCAGCGAGCGGCGCGTGGGCGAGATCGAGCGCTACGACGCCGTCAACCTGGGCGGACAACCGCGACCGGAGGGCGAGCAGTGACGACCGTCGTGGTGGGCTGCGCCGACCAGACCCTGGCCACCGAGCTGCGCGCGCAGCTGCGCGAGGTGCCCGACGTCGAGGTGGTCTACGTCGCCGAGTCGACGGCCGAGGCGGTGGAGGCCGTCCTGCGGCTCGACCCCGACGTCGTCGTCCTGCACGACCGGCTCGGGCCGGGCGTGGTGGGCGACGCCATGCGCGACCTGTCCCTGCGGCGCCCCAGCAGCGCGCTGCTCGTCATCACCAGCGACACCGAGCCGGAGACCTTCGCGACCGCCATGGCCGCCGGAGCGCGCGGCGCCCTGTCCTACCCGTTCTCCTTCGAGGAGGTCGCCGCGCGGGTGGCCGACGCCGCCGCCTGGGCGCGCACCGTCCAGCGGCTCATCGGTGACCAGCGGGGCGTCGACGCGGCGGCCGCGAGCCGCGCGGTCGTCGTCGCGGTCACGGGCGCCAAGGGCGGGGTCGGCACGACCACCCTGGCCGTGCACCTGGCCCTGGACGTCGCTCGCGAGGCGCCGGGCCGCAAGGTCCTCGTCCTCGACCTCGACCTCGAGAAGGGCGACGTCGCGTGGCTGCTGGACGCCCGGCACCGCATCTCGGTCGCCGACCTCGCCAAGGTCGCGGAGGACCTCAGCCTGCGCACCGTCCAGGACGCGGTCTTCCAGCACACCTCCGGCGTGCACCTGCTGCTGACGCCGCTGGACGTCCGCGAGGTGGAGGCGGTGACCGGTCAGGCCGTGCGGCGCATCCTGTCGCTGCTGCGCCAGCAGTACGACCTCGTCGTCGTGGACGGCGGCTCGCACGTCACCCCGGTGCAGGCGGCGCTCGTCGAGGTCGCGGACGAGGTCGTCGTCGTCAGCACCCCGGACGTGCTCTCCCTGCGGACGCTGCGCCGCGGCCTGCAGAGCTGGGAGGACCTCGGCGTCCGCAAGAGCAGCGAGGTGCGCGTGCTGCTCAACAAGGTCAGCCGCCGTGACGAGGTGCAGCCGGACACCGTGCGGCAGCTCGCCCAGGCGCCGGTCGTCTCGGTGGCGATGCCCGCGATGTTCCGCAAGCTCGAGCAGGCGGTGAACAACCGCGACCCCTCCCTCGTGCGCGAGCAGGCCTGGTGGAAGGCCCTGCGGGCGGTCGGGCGCGAGGTCGGCGTCGTCCGCCTGCCCGAGCGGCAGGACCTCGCCGCGCAGCTCGTCGAGGCCTCGGCCACCCCCCGCCGGTCGCTGTTCGGGCGCGGCCGCAAGGACGAGCCGCCGGCCGCCGGCGCCGGCGTGTCGGTGACCCCGGTGGCGCCCGTCGTCGCCTCGGACGAGGGCAGCATCGCGATCGAGACGATCGGGGTCCTGCCGGCCGTCCTGCTGCTCATCGCCCTGGCCTGGCAGCTCGTGCTCGTCGGGCTCACCGTCGTCTACACCGGGCACGCGGCCTCGGCAGCCGCCCGGGCGGTGTCGGTGGGGGAGTCCGACGGCGAGGCCCGGCGGTCCGCGCTCGACCGCCTGCCCGGCCTGCTGCGCTCCGACGTGCGCGTCGACCCGGCCGGCGACGCGGTGAGCGTGTCGGTCGCCGTGCCGCTGTTCGCGCCGGGTCTGGTGCGCGGCGACTGGAGGATCGACGTCGGCCGCGACGTGGTGGCCGAGCCGTGAGCGGCACCGGCGCCCGGCGGCGGGCCCGCGACGGGGGCAGCGCGTCGCTCGAGCTGCTCGGGATGATCCCGGCGCTCGGCCTCGCGATCGTGCTGACGGTGCAGGTCGCGGCGGCCCTCTACGCGCTGCAGGCCACGACGGACGCCGTCCGCCAGGCCGCTCGGGCGCGCAGCCTCGGGCAGCCGGTCGGCGCGGCTGCGCAGGCCGCGCTGCCGGGGGGCCTGCGGGTGCAGGGGGTCGCGCCGTTCGGCGACGCCAACGGCGTGCGGCTGACCGTGGGCATCCCGCGGATCCTGCCGATCGGGCCGGCCACCGTCACCCGAGAGGCGGACCTGCCGTGAGGGGGCGCTTCCACGACGACTTCGCACGGCCCGTCGCCGCTCCGGTCGAGCGGAGCCGGGAGAGCAGCGACACCGACGAGGCGCTGGTCGCGAGCTTCAAGCGCAAGCTGCTCGTCGAGGTCGACCTGCAGGAGCTCGGGCGCCTGGACGCCGAGCAGCGCCGGGTCCGCCTGGAGCGGGTCATCGCGCACCTGGTGTCCCGCGAGGGCGTCATCCTCACCAGCCGCGAGCGGGGCGCGCTCATCCGCCGGGTGGTCGACGAGGCGGTGGGCCTGGGCGTCCTCGAGCCGCTGCTCGCCGACGACACCGTCAGCGAGATCATGATCAACGGGCACGAGACGGTGTACGTCGAGCGGTTCGGCCAGCTGGAGCGGCTCTCGTCGGGCTTCACCAGCGAGGAGCAGCTGCTGCAGACGATCGACCGCATCGTGTCGACGGTGAACCGCCGGGTCGACGAGTCGAGCCCGATGGTCGACGCCCGCCTGCCACCCGACGCCCGCCTGCCCCGTGGGGCGCGCGTGCACGTGGTCCTGCCGCCGCTCGCGCTCAACGGCCCCACCATGACGATCCGGCTGTTCCCCAAGGCCTACGGCCTGGACGAGCTGCTCGCCCGCGGCAGCTTCGACAAGCCGACGGCCGACCTGCTGCGCGCCTGCGTCCGGGCCCGGATGACGATCATGGTGTCCGGCGGCACGGCGTCCGGGAAGACCACCATGCTGAACGCGCTGTCGGCGTTCATCCCGGAGTCCGAGCGCATCATCACCATCGAGGACGCCGCCGAGCTGTCGCTCGCACAGGAGCACGTCGTGCGCCTCGAGACCCGGCCGCCGAACGTCGAGGGCAAGGGCATGGTCACGGTCCGCGACCTGGTGCGCAACGCCCTGCGCATGCGGCCGGACCGGATCATCGTCGGCGAGGTCCGCGGCGGTGAGGCGCTGGACATGCTGCAGGCGATGAACACCGGTCACGAGGGCTCGCTCGCGACGGTCCACGCGAACACCCCCGGTGACGCGATGGCCCGGCTCGAGACCCTCGCCACGATGAGCGACGTCGAGCTGCCGTTCCTCGCCGTGCACGAGCAGGTCAACCAGGCGGTGGACCTCGTCGTGCAGCTGCAGCGCGGCAGCGACGGCACGCGGCGCGTCGTCGAGGTGGCGGCGCTGACCTCCCGCCGCCGCGAGGACTTCGTCCTCCAGCCGCTCATGCGCTGGGAGGCGGCGCAGGGTCCCGGTGCCCGCAGCGACTTCGTGCGCTCCCCGGTGCCGCTGGCCCTCGTCGACCGCCTCGAGCGCGGTGGGCAGGACCTGCCCGCCGGCTACGTCCCGGAGCCCGGGCTCGAGGACGTGCTGCGCGACGCACCCGCGGCCGTGCGCCCGTGGTAGTCCTCACCACCCTGTTCGGCACCCTGGCCGCCGTCCTGCTGCTCGTCTACGGCCTGCGCGAGCTCCTGCAGGTCGCGACCTGGCGGCGACAGGTCGCCGTGCTCGTGCTGGACGACGTCGGCGCGAGCCGCTCCGAGGCGGTGCTCCGGCGCGCCGACCGTGCGTTCCGGCGCACCCGCCCGGGCCGCTGGGTGGAACGGCAGCTCCTGCTCGCGGGCGTGGAGCGGCAGCCGCTGCTCGTCGCCGGCGTGACCGTCCTCGGCACCGCGGTCACCTGCTGGGTGCTCAACCGCACCCTGGCGCCGGCCTTCGCCGTGGTCGGGCTCGTGATCGGGGTGCAGGGGCTGCGCACCTACCTGGCGCGCGCCCGGGCCGCCCGCCGCGAGGAGTTCGTGGCGCAGATGCCCGAGCTCGCCCGCGTGCTGGCCAACGCGACGAGCGCGGGCCTGTCGATCCGCACGGCGATCGACATGGCCGCCGACGAGGTCAGCGACCCCGCCCGCACGGAGCTGCGGCGGATCGCCGACGGCATGGCCTTCGGCGCCGACCTCGAGACCAGCCTGCAGGCCGTGCAGGACCGCCTGCCGTCCCGGGAGGTCGCGGTCCTGGTGTCGACGCTGCTCGTCAGCGCGCGCAGCGGTGGCTCGCTGGTCTCGGCCCTGCGCGACATCGCCGACACGCTGGACAACCGCAAGGAGGTCCGGCGCGAGATCCGCACCGTCCTCGCCCAGTCGCTCGCGACCGGCTACCTCGTGGTGGGCATGGGCGTGGCCCTGCTGTTCCTGCTGAACGTCGCCCAGCCCGGCACCGTCGAGAAGATGACGACGACCCCGCTGGGACAGGTGGCGCTGCTCGTCGCCGGCCTGCTGTTCGGCGGCGGTGTGCTGATCGTCCGCCGGATGACCCGGATCGAGCCGTGACGCTGCAGCCCGCGCTGGTCGGTCTGGTCGCCGCGGCGGTGCTCGCCGTCTTCGCCCTCGGCTTCCGCATGATGCGCGCGGACGCCACGAGCACCCTCGCGGTCGAGGACCTCGTGCTGCTGCGGGAGGAGTACCGCAGGTCGCCGCGCGGCTCGGCGCCGCTGAACGCCCTGGCCGCCCGGCTCGCACCGGGGCTGCGGCGGCTGCTGGGGCCCCGGCGGGTCGCCGCCCTCGAGCGGCGCATCGCCCTGGCCGGACGGCCCGGCGGCATGACGGTCGAGTCGTTCCTGCGCCGGGTGCTGTGGTGGGCGCTGCTGCTCGCCCCGCTCGCGCTGGTCTTCGTCCTGCAGGGCAACTTCCTGGCGCTGCTGCTCTGCCTGGTCATCCCGCCGCTGCTGCCGCTGAGCGCGCTGGCGGCCGAGCAGCGCAAGCGCCAGGAGCGGCTGGACCGCGACCTGCCCGACCTGCTCGACGTCCTCGCCGTCACGGTCAGCGCCGGGGTGGCCTTCCGCCCGGCCCTGACCCGGGTGGGGGACCGCTTCGGCGGGCCGCTCGCCGAGGAGCTCAGCCTGACGCTGGGGCAGATGGCGAACGGCGCGTCGGTCCGCGAGGCCTTCTCGGACCTGCGCAGCCGCAACGACAGCGACGCGCTGACGCAGTTCGTGACCGCGTTCCTGCAGTCCGAGGAGCTCGGTGCGCCCCTCACCGACGCGCTCAACCAGATCGCCCTCGACATGCGGCGCGAGAGCGCCCAGGAGCTGCGCCGCCGGGCTGCCCGCACGGCGCCCCGCGTCACGCTGGTGACCTCGCTGGTGCTCGTCCCCGGCGCTCTGGTGCTCGTCCTCGTCGGCCTGGTCGTCGGCAGCGGCGTCGACCTCGGTGCCGCCTTCGGCGGAGGCTGAGCGTGGGTCCCCTGAGCACGGGTCGCCTCGGCGCGAGTACCTCGAGCGCGGGTCGCCTGAGTGCGGGTCCCCTGCGCGCGGGTCCTCTGCGCGGGAGTCCCCTGCGCGCGGGGCCGCTGCCGGAGACGGCCGACGCCTCGCCGCTGTCGCCGGCCGACGTCAGCCTGGTCGACCGGGGCGCCGGCCGGGCCGCGCTCAAGGCCATCGACGGCGACGACTTCACCCGGCGCATCGTCTCCGTCGCCTTCCTCGTCCGGCTCCTCTCGCTGCTCGCCGGTCTGCTCGGCTGGCAGGCGCGGGAGGTCGACGGTCCGGTCCTCGCCCTCGTCGTCGCGCTGGGCCTGACCAGCTACCTCGGCACCGCGCGCCGCGGCGAGCTGCCCTCGGTCGTGCTGGCGCACCCGTCGGTGGCCATGCTTGACGTGCTGCTCGTCCTGCTGGTCGTCAGCGTGGCCGGCGTCGACAGCCCGCTGGTGTTCGCGACGTTCTCGACCGCCCTGCTCGTCGGGGTGGTGCTCCCCGTGCGCGTCGCGGTGCTCGTCGGTGTGGTGCTGGTCGGCGGGTACACGATGGTCTGGCACGCGACCGGCGTGTCCGTGCGCGAGCTCGGCTTCTCCGCCGTCTACGGCACCCCGCTGCTGTACGGCTGCCTGATCGGCATCGGCGCGGCGGTCCGGTCGGTGCACCTCGAGCAGGTCGAGGTGATGCGTGCGCTCGCGACGAGCCAGTCGCTGCGCTCCGGGGCCGAGGAACGGGCCCGGCTCGCCCGCGAGATGCACGACTCGCTGGCCAAGACGCTGCACGGACTGGCGCTGAGCGCGAGCGCCCTGCCGACGTGGGTCGCGCGCGACCCGGCTCGGGCGCAGCGCATCGCGGGCGAGCTCGCCGGCGACGCCGAGCGGGCCGCTGCGGAGGCGCGCGGGATCCTGAACCGGATGCGCGCCGACCAGCCGGACCGGCCGCTCGCGCAGGCCCTCGGCGAGCGGTGCCGCGCCGTCGCCGCCGAGCACGGCCTGAGCATCTCGTTCACGGCCGACGTCGTCGTCGACGTCCCCGCGGACGTCCGCTACGAAGTGTCCGCGGTGGTCGACGAGGCGCTGCACAACACGGTCGTGCACGCGGACGCCAGCCACGTGCAGGTGGTCCTGACCGCCAGCGAACAGGAGATCACGGTGGTCGTCACGGACAACGGCTCCGGCTTCGTGCCGCGCCGCGACGGGAGCGGCCCGGCCGGCCACTACGGCCTGCGGGGCATGCACGAGCGGGCCGCCGCCCTCGGCGGCGGCCTGGAGGTCGCCAGCGCGCCGGGGGACGGCACGAGCGTCTCGCTGCGGCTGCCCAGGGTCGCGGCATGAGCGTCACCGGTGCGGTGCCCGTCGGCGCCGGCGCGGTGCGCGTGGCCATCGTCGACGACAGCGACGTCATCCGCCGCGGGCTGCGCAGCCTGCTCGACACCTCGCCGCTGCTCGAGGTCGTCGGCGAGGCGGGGGACGGCGACGCCGCCGTCGACCTGCTGCAGCGGGAGGTGCCCGACGTCGTCCTGCTCGACGTCCGCATGCCCCGCCGCGACGGCGTCTCGGTCGCGACGGCCGTGCGCGGCAGCCGCACCAAGGTGCTCATGCTCACCTACAGCGACGCACCCGACGTCGTGCGGGCGGCGGTGTCCGCGGGCGCCGTGGGCTACCTCGTCCACGGGACGTTCGGGGCCGACCAGCTGGTGTCCCACGTGCTGTCGGTGGCCGAGGGGTCGTCGGTGTTCTCCCCGGCCGCGACCGACGTCCTGCGCGAGGCCCTCGGCCAGCCCGGACGGGACGCACGTCCGGACGTCGGCCTGTCGCCCCGCGAGGCCGAGGTGATGGAGCTCATCGCGGCGGGCCTGTCGAACGCCGAGGTCTCCCGCCGCTGCTTCCTCGCCGAGAAGACCGTCAAGAACCACGTCAACCACATCTTCGCCAAGCTCGGGGTCCGCACCCGCGCCGAGGCGGTCGCCACCTGGCTCGGCTCGATCGAGGCGGGACGGTGAGCGCGCACCTCGGGCCCGGCGCACCCGGGTCCGGCAGCGGGCAGGTTGGGCCCGACGGTGGGTCCCCGGGCCCTGCTGCGGCGGCCCGGCGCTCAGTAGCGTCCTCTGCACCGGACGGGGGACGACCCCCGGTCCCCCGGACCCCCGCCCCCGCGGCGGCACGACAAGGAGCTCTTCTCATGGTGCCTGTCTTCCTCGCCTTCTACCTCCGCGCCACCGGCCTCGTCGCGGACCGGATCGAGCGTCGCTCCGACCGCGGCCAGGGCACGCTCGAGTACGTCGGCATGGTGGCCGTCGCCGCCCTCGTCATCGTCGCCGTCGTCACGGCGATCAAGGGCGCGAACCTGGGTGAGGTCGTCGGCGGCGCCATCACCAAGGTGACCAGCGCCGTCAGCGGCTAGCCGACCGACGCCAGTGGCCCCTCGCGCGCTCGCGCAGGGGCCACTGGCACGCACGGGTCCGTCGACGACGCACGTCCGCACCGGCCGGGAGGGAGCAGCAGTGCCCAGCGCAAGACGCCTGCACGGCGACGAGGGACAGGTCACGACCGCCCTGCTCGTCCTGACCGTCGTGGCCGTCGCCGCGGTCCTGCTGCAGGCGGTCCTGCCGCTCGCGGGTGCCACCGACCAGCGCAGCCGCGCGCAGACCGCCGCCGACGCCGCGGCGCTCGCGGCCGTCGACCGGCTCGGGGACGACGTCCGCGAGTCGCTGGAGCGGCCCCTCGGCTTCCGCGGCCGGCGCCTGGGCCAGCTGTTCGACTGCGGCTCCGGCGCCCGCAGCGCCGGCGAGTTCGCCGACCGCAACGGCGCCGTGCTCACCGAGTACCGGCGCCGCTGCGGGGCCTCGGCCGGCGGCAGCCGCGTGGAGGTCGGCGTCCGGACGTCCGACGCGCTCCCCTCGGGCGAGCGGTCCGACGCGCTCGCGAGCGCGGAGCTCGACCTGCCCGAGGACCCGTGCCGGCTGAGCGCCGACGTCGACGACCTGCTCCGTGCGTACGCGTCGGCCGTGGCGGCGGCCGGCGCTGCCTCCGACGCGGTCGCGGCCGCGCTGGCTGCCGCCCAGCGCGCCGCCGAGCAGGCGCAGCAGGCCGCCGACGACGCGATCAGGCGCTACGAGGCCGGCGAGCTCACCGCCGACCAGGCCCGGGCGCTCGTCGAGGCCGCGCAGCAGGCTGCCGACCGGGCGCAGCAGGCGGTCGAGGACGCCCGCGACGCCGCGGCCTCCGCGGCCGGCGACGTCGTGTCGGACGCCACGGTCGAGGCGGACTGCGGGCCGGTCGAGCTGCGGCTCGCCCTGGACCTGTCCGCCGCGTCCCTGACCTTCGACCGGGTGCTGCGCGGTGACCTCGACGAGGTGCTCGAGCCGCGGCTCGTCAGCGACCGCACCCCGCCTGTGTAGCCTTTCGCCGCTCGACGACGCGTGGACGAACAGGAGGTGCGACCGACATGACCGTCCGGCTCCGCCGCACGGCGGTCGTGCTCGCGGCGGTCGGTGCCCTCGCCGTCGGCGGGCTGCCGTGGTCCTCCGCACCGGGCAGCAGCGCTTCGGCGCAGGAGGCCGAGGAGGGCGACCTCCCGGTCCTCGGCACCTTCACCTACCGCCTCGGCAACGTCGACGAGCGGCCCGAGGTGCGGGGCGCCGTGCACGGCGTGCGCCGCGTCCCCGGCGGGACCGCCGTCTACTACTCGCTCGGCGTGCCGGCCGGCGAGTCGTTCACGAACTACGACGCGATGCCGCCGCTCGGCCTCGCCGAGCCGTACAGCGCCGGTGACGCCTACGCCGTGCAGGCGCTGGACCCCGCGGGCCTGCGCCTGTACCTGCCGATGGTCGGCCCGGCCGGCTGCCTGTGCTCGGAGGTCTTCGACTGGGGCAGCGAGGGCGGTCGGCTGTACGCCGGGTGGGCGGTGCTGCCGCCGCTGCCCGCCGGCGTCGACGTGGTGAACGTCAAGGTCGGCTACGGCACCGTCGAGGCCGTCCCGGTCGAGGACGGCGCGCTGCTCCCCGCGTCGAGCAGCGAGCCGGTGGTCCTCGGCTCCGGCTGGCCTGCGCTGCCCTCCGACGACGACGTCGCCGCGGTCGCCGACCCGGCGCGGCACGTCCGGGCCCTGGTCCGCCACACGTCCGACCTGGAGCGGACCGTCACGACGAACGCGCAGCCCGGCAAGGTCGACGAGGACCTGTCGGCCGACGTGCTGTTCGCCGTCGGGAGCGCGACGCTGTCCCCGGCCGCGCGCAGCACGCTGCAGCAGGTCGGCGCGCGGGTGCGCGAGCGGGCGACCGGACCGGTCACGGTCGTCGGCCACACCGACTCGACCGGCAGCGACGCCGACAACCAGCGGCTCTCGGAGGCCCGCGCCGCAGCCGTGCGCGACGCGCTGGCGCCGCAGCTGGGCTCGGGGACGCCGATCACCGCGTCCGGGCGGGGCGAGCAGGAGCCGGTGGCCGACGAGACGACCCCCGAGGGACGCCAGGCGAACCGCCGGGTCACGGTCGCCTACCAGGTCGAGGACGGCTCGTGAGGCGCCTGCTGCTGCCGGTGCTGCTGTGTGCCCTGGTGCTGAGCGGCTGCACCGACGGCGACGACGAGCCCCGTCCGGGGGGCGGGCCGGCGGACGGGTCACCGTCCGCCAGCGCGTCGCCGCAGGACCCGGCGCAGGCGCTCACCGACGAGCTGCTGGCCGATGCCGAGGCGCTGCCGGCCGTGGCCACGGCGCAGGGGGTCCTGACGGTCAACCAGGCCCAGGTCGCCGTCGCCGTCGACGTGCTCGAGGTGCGGGCGGGCGAGGCGACGACGCTGCTGCGCTGGCGGCTGCGCAGCGCCGGCGAGCAGCGGGTCGACAGCTTCAGCTCCTCGATGTCCCGTGCCGGGCTGCAGGACACCCGCGGCATCGTCGTGACCGACGCAGCGGGCGGGACGCGGCTCCAGCCGTACACCTACCAGGCGCCCGACACGACGACCTTCCGCGGCGACCCGTTCTGCGCCTGCTCCACCCTGCCGCGCACCGTCGGTCCGGAGGGCGTCGTCCTCGACGCCGTCCTGCCGCCGCTGGACCCCGCGGCGACCACCGTCGACGTGCTCCTGCCGGGCATCGCCCCGCTGCGCGGCGCGCCGGTGACCCGGTGAGACGACGCCTGCGGCTGCTCGCGGTCGTCCCGCTGCTGGCCCTGGCCGCCTGCACCGGCGACAGCGACCCCGGACAGGCCGCTCCCGAGGCCGGGCAGTCGTCGCCGCAGGGCTACGCGTCCCACACCGTCGGTCCGCTGACGTTCGCGGCGCCGCAGGACTGGGAGCCGGTGGAGCAGCCGACGACCCCCGCCGAGGGCACGGCCACCCTGTCGGTGCAGGCGCCCGGACCGGACGGGCAGCCGGCACCCGTGGCCCTGGCGCTGGTCGCCCGGCAGCCGCAGCGCGACGCGGCCGCCGAGGTCGAGGCGCTGGTGACGATCATGCGCGACGTCCGCAAGGCCGAGGACGTCCGGCAGCGGCCCGTCGAGCTCGACGGCTTCGACAGCGCGACCGTCGTCTCGTTCCGGCAGACCCAGGTCACCGGCGGCCCGCAGCAGACCGACGTGCTGGTGGGCGACCTGCCGGACGGGTCCCTGGCGACGTTGACGGTCACGGCGTCGCCGACGGTGCACGCCGAACAGGGCCTCGACGCGATCGTGCTCACGGCGACGGCGGCCGCAGCGCGGAGCTGACCGTGCCCGCCGCAGGCCGGGCCGCCCGGCGACTGCTGCCCGACGGTCGAGGACCGGCGGCGCTTCGGCGTCGCGGCCGGAGCGCGGGACGTCCGGCGCTGCGACGGCAGCCTGCCGGGCGACGACCAGGTGCAGCGGGACGTCCTGGCGACCACCGGCGCGGACGGGGACGAGGTGCGGCTGCTCACCTTCCGCATGCCGCGCTGAGCCGACGGGGACCGGCGGCCTAGTCCTGCACGCGCAGCTCGACGCGCCGGTTGCGGGCCGCGCCCGCCGGGTACGGCGCGCCGCCGTCCGTCGTCTCGGGCGCCACCGGTCGGGTCTCGCCGAGGCCCCGCACGTCGAAGGTCCAGCCGCCGCCCAGGCGCGCAGCGAGCGCGTCGCGGACCGTCGCGGCCCGCTGCTGCGACAGGCGCAGGTTGAACGCCGGATCGCCCCGACCGTCGGTGTGCCCCTGCACCGACACCCGCCGCGACGGCTGCTCGCGCAGCAGCGCGGCCGCGCGGTCCAGGGCGCCGCCCGCGGCCGGCGTGAGCGCGGCCGAGCCGAACGCGAACAGCACGTCGGTGTCGAGCGCCACCTGCTCACCGGCGCGGCTCACCGCTCCGGCCCGAGTGCGCGGCGCGACCTGCTGCGCGCGCGGACGCAGCTCGCTCACCTCGGGGTCCGCGGCGGGTGCGGCGTCGCCCGAGACCTCGACGCCGGTGACCGGCTGGTAGCCGGTGAACGCGACGTCGACCGTCCGCCCGCCGGGGTCGGCGACGTCGACCGTGAAGGTGAGCGCCGCTCCGCCGTCCAGGAACACCGGGACGTCGGAGCACCGGCACTCGGCCGGGCGGTAGGCCGTCCCCATGCGACCGGTCGCGGGGTCGACGACCGCGACGCCGGAGAAGCCCTGCGGACCGTCGTACGGCGACGCGGTGCGGAGCACGAAGTTCTGCGACGAGCGGTTCGTGAGGGTCAGGACGAGCCGCAGCCCGTCCGGGCCGCGCGTCGCCGACTCGACGCGGGCCGTCGTCTGCGCGCGGCCGAGGGCGGTCTCCGGCGTCCCGGCGGCGACGGCGGGCGCGGCGGGGACGACCGCGAGCAGCGCAGCCGCTGCAGCCGGAGCGGCGCGACGGGCCCCGCTCATCTGGTCACCGGGCTCATCTGGTCACCGGGCTCATCCGGTCACCGGGACGTCCGGGAACGGCGCGAACCCGGCGACGGTGACGGTGACGGTGTCGGCGGTCTCCGGCGCCGTGGCGTAGGTGTACACGCCCATGGACGTCCCGCCGTCGAGGAACTGGATCCCCCAGGTGCAGGCGCACCAGCCCTGCTCGTCGCGCAGCGGCTGGTACACCAGCGGGTCACCGGCGACGCGGAGCGTGACCGCCGAGAACTCGTAGGTGTTCCGCCGCTCGCCGTCGACCTCGCGGAAGGCGTAGCCCGGCTCGGCGAGGTCGAACAGCGGGGTGTTGCCGCCCGACGCGGTCAGGGTCGCCTCGACGACGACGGCCTGCGCCGACGTGCGGCGCACGGCGTTCAGCGTCAGGTCGAACCGGGAGCCCCTGCGCGTCCCGAGGTCGGCCAGCGGCGCCGGCGAGGCCGAAGGGGCGACGGGATAGGCCTGCGCCGCGCCGTCGACCGGCGCAGCGCGCGGACCCGGACTTGCGCTGGGAGTGGCCGACGCGCCCGCGGACGGTCGGGCGACGGGGTCCTCGTCCGGCTCGTCGGAGCACCCTGCCGCGAGGCACAGCACGAGCGCGCAGCTCAGCGCCGCCAGCGTGCGCGCGGCAGGACGACCGGACATGCGCGAGCTCCCCTTCGTGGACGTGCGGCAGTCTGCCAGCCGGCACTGCGACCGGGCCGTCTCCGCCGGGTGGGACGCGCGGCAGGTCGAGCGCGGCCGCGCCGGCCGTCCCGCGGGCCGGCGCCCGCTCACCGCAGGGCCAGGACGCCGACGACGACGAAGACGGCGAGCACGAGCAGCACCACGAGCACCGCCGGGAGCAGGCGCACGGCGCCGACGAGCGCTCCCCGGGGCTCGGTGAGCCGGCGCTGCGGGTCGGCGGGGGAGTGCCACGCGGGGCGGGTCGTGCCCGCCCACCGGTCGGCCCGGGCGCAGGCGCCCTCCGCCCAGCCGTCGACCTGCCGTCCGTCGGCCGTGACCAGCCGGGCCCGCACGACGCAGCTGGCGCGGTCGTGCGGCTCCCGGTGCGCAGGTCACGCCCTCAGCGTGCCGTCCTCGACCGGGCCGCGGCGGCACGCCGGCGGGCGCTCACCCGGACGGGGGGGCGGTCCCGGCCGGCCGGCCGGCGCCGTGCCCGCCCGCCGCCCGGCCGAGGTGCGTGCAGCGGCGGGCACCCGCACCCGCACGCGCACCCCCCGCGGCGTGTGCTCCGTCGCCGACCGGGGCACGGTCGCACGCATGACCGAGCCGCTTGCCCAGACCTCTGACGACACCCGCAACGACGCCCCGCAGCCGTCCGGGCTCGAAG
>CAXTFU010000018.1:0-22802 GCA_964243385.1 uncultured bacterium
CACCGCGGCGCTGTGGCTGCCGTGGCTCGTCATCGGCCTGCCGGCCGGCGCGTGGACCGACCGCCTGCCGAAGCGGGCGCTCCTCGTCGCCTGCGACCTCGCCTCGGCCGTCCTGCTGCTGAGCGTGCCCGTCGCGGCGTGGACGGGCCGGCTCACGGAGGGGCACCTGCTCGGCGCGAACCTGCTGCTCGGGGTGTGCGGGGTGCTGACCTCGGCGGCCTGGGTCGCCTACTTCCCGGACGTCGTCGGGCGGCGCGCTCTCGTCCCGGCCAACGCGCTGCTGCACGGCGGCGAGTCGGCCGCGCAGGTGCTCGGACCGGGCGTCGCCGGGGTGGTGGCGGGCGCGGTCGGCGCCGTCGCCGGGCTGGTCGTCGACGCGGCCACCTACCTGTCGACGCGGCCACCTACCTGGTGTCGGCCGTGCTGCTGCTGCGCATCCGCCGGACGCCTCCCCGGACGGCGCCGCCCGCACGCCGGCGGCTGCGCGCCGAGATCGCGGAGGGCGTCTCCGTCGTCGCGCACGACCGGTACCTGCGCTGCCTCGTGCTGCACGGCGCCGCCAGCAACCTGCCGCTCGCCGGCTACCAGGCCGTGCTCGTCGCGTTCCTGGTCCGCGACGTCGGCCTCAGCGCTCCGACGGTCGGCCTGCTGCTCGCGCTCACCGCGGTCGGCGGCGTCGTCGGCGCGAGCTGCGTGCAGGTGCTCGTCCGGCGCCTCGGCAGCGCCCGGACGCTGGTGCTCTGCAAGGCCGGCGCCGGTCCGTGCGCCCTGCTCGTGCCGCTGGCGTCGGACGGACCCGGCCTGGCGCTGTTCGTCCTCGGCACGACGCTCGTCGTGGCCGGGGTCGTCGCCGGCAACGTGGTCTCCAGCAGCTTCCGGCAGGCGTACGTCGCGCCCGCGCTGCTCGGCCGGGTCATGACGAGCATGCAGGTCGTGAACGTCGGGACGATCCCGCTCGGCGCGGTGCTCGCCGGCGTGCTCGCGACGGCGACGAGCACCCGCACGGCCGTCGTCGCGCTCGTCGTCGCGTACGCGCTGTCCGGCCTGGTGCTGGTCCTCGGGCCGCTGCGCGGGCGGCGCGACCTGCCGACGGCACCCCTCGGGCTGCATGACGGCGCGCCGCTGGCAGGCTGACGGCACATCCCGCGACGTCGAAGGAGAACCCCGTGCTCGACCTGACCGGCACCTCGTCCCTGGTCACCGGCGGCGCCAGCGGCCTGGGCGAGGCGACCGTCCGCGCGCTCGCCGCCCGCGGCGCCGCGGTGGTGGTCGTCGACCTGCAGGACGAGCGCGGACGGGCGGTCGCCGACAGCGTCGGCGGCGGGTACGTGCGCGCCGACGTCACCGACGCCGAGCAGGTGGCGGCGGCGGTCACCGCCGCGGAGGAGCACGGGCCGCTGCGGACGACCGTCTGCGCCGCCGGCATCGGCTGGGCGAGCCGCACCGTCGGGCGCGACGGCAGCTTCGACTCGGCGCACGACCTCGCCGCCTTCCGCAAGGTCGTCGACGTGAACCTCGTCGGCACGTTCAACTGCATCCGGCTCGCCGCGACGGCCATGGGCCGCACCGAGCCGGTCGACGCCGACGGCACGAAGGGCGCCATCGTCACGCTCGCGTCGGTCGCCGCCTTCGACGGCCAGATCGGCCAGGCGGCGTACTCGGCGAGCAAGGGCGGCATCGTCGGGCTGACCCTGCCGGTCGCGCGCGACCTCGCCGCGGTCGGGGTGCGCCTGAACTGCGTGGCGCCGGGGCTGTTCGACACGCCCATCTACGGCGAGGGCGAGGCGGCCGAGGCGTTCAAGGACAAGCTGAAGCGCGACGTGCTGTTCCCGAAGCGGCTCGGTGCCGCCGACGAGCTCGCGTCGATGGTCGTCGAGCTGCTCGTCAACTCCTACGCGAACGGCGAGGTCGTCCGGATCGACGGCGGCGCGCGGCTGCAGCCGAAGTAGGCCGTCCGGTCAGGCGGCGGTGCGCGTGCCGTCGCGCTGCTGCGGCACGTCGAGCAGGCCGTCGCCCTCGAGCAGGACGGCGCCGTTGCAGAGCAGCGCGTAGCCGCAGTCCTGGAGGTGCTCCGAGACGATGCGGGCGGCCGCGGCGTCAGCGGCGGTGGCGGAGGGGCAGGTCGGGGTGTGCGGGCACATGGCGATCCAGTCCGGGTGGTGCGGGGTGGGGCGCCGGTCGTCGGAGCCGGCACGGGATGTCCGGTCCGTACAACCCCCGGCAGCGTCCGGCCCTTCCGTGGCGCGGCCCTGAGGCGGGGCCCGACCGGCGTGTCGTCGCTCACCCGACGACCGGTCCTGGAGTTCTTCCCCGCGCAGGTGCCAGTCGCGCCCGGAGGGGGAGTGCGGACGGGGTGAGCCCCCTCCGCTCGTGCACCGCCAGGTCCCGCACGCCCCGCCCCCGCTCCGCGAGCCGCACCGTCGTCGTGCCCGGCCCGAGCCCGTCCGCCGGACGCGCGGCCGCCGCGTGACGACGACCTCCGCGCCCCCGCTGCTCGCGCCGGGGCTGCTCACGGCCATGCGGCCCCGGCAGTGGGCCAAGAACGCCCTCGTCGTCGCGCCGCTCCTGCCGGCCGCCCGGCAGGTCGACGCCACGGCCCTGGGCGGCGCCCTCGTCGCCTTCCTCATGTTCTGTGCCGCGTCGTCGGCGGTGTACCTCGTCAACGACGTCTGCGACCGGACGGCCGACCGGGCGCACCCGGTGAAGTGCCGCCGGCCCATCGCGGCCGGCTCCGTGACCCCGTCCGCGGCACTGGTGCTGGCGGCCGGCCTGCTGGTGACCGCGCTGGCCCTGGCGGTGAGCCGCGGCCCGCAGCTGCTGCTGGTGCTGCTCGTCTACGTGGGGGTGCAGGCGGCGTACTGCCTCGGCCTGAAGCACGAGCCGGTGCTCGAGCTGGCGAGCGTGACGTCGGGCTTCCTGCTGCGTGCCGTCGCGGGCGGCGTCGCCGCCGGGATAGCGCTGTCGGACTGGTTCCTCGTGTCGGCGGCGTTCGGCTCGCTGTTCGTGGCCGCTGGCAAGCGCTACAGCGAGTCCCTCATGGGCCAGCGCACCGGCTCGCCCGTGCGCGCCGTCGTCGCCCGCTACACGCCGAGCTACCTGCGCTTCCTGTGGACGCTCGCAGCGACCGGCGTGGTGGCGACCTACCTGCAGTGGGCCTTCGAGGTGCGGGGCTCGACCGGGTCGTCGTGGAGCCTCGTCTCCTGCATCCCGTTCGTGCTGGCAGTCCTGCGGTACGCGGCGGTCGTCGACGCGGGGGAGGGCGAGGAGCCGGAGCAGGTCGTGCTCACCGACCGCTCGCTGCTGACGCTCGGCGCGCTCTGGTGCGGCGCGCTGGTGCTCGCGGTCTCGAGCTGAGGCGGGCGTCCCGGCCCGCGACGCTCAGGCGGGCAGGCGGCGGAAGACCGCGGCCGGCAGGTGCCTCAGGCCGCTCATGACCCAGCGCAGGGCGGACGGCGCCCAGACGACGTCGCGCCGCTCGACGAGGGCGCGCACGGTGAGCTCGGCGACCGCCTCCGGCGTCGTCGCGAGCGGCGCGGCCGGCAGCCCCTCGGTCATCCGTGATCGGACGAAGCCCGGCCGCACCACGAGGACCCGGACACCGTCGGGCCGCAGCGCCTCGCGCAGGCCGGTGTAGAAGGCGTCCATGCCGGCCTTGCTCGAGCCGTAGACGAAGTTCGCCCGGCGCGGCCGCTCGCCGGCCACCGTCGACAGCGCGACGACCGCGCCGTGCCCCTGCCGGCGCAGCCGTTCGGCGAGCAGGACGCCGACGCTGACCGCAGCGGTGTAGTTCACCTGGGCCAGGTGGACGGCGGCGCCGTGGTCCTGCCAGGCCTGCTCCTGGTCGCCGAGCACGGCGACGGCGACGACGGCGACGTCCACGTCGCCGGACGCGAAGGCGTCCTCCAGCGTGCGGGCGTGCGACGCGAGGTCCGCGGCGTCGAAGTCGACGACCCGCACGTCGTGCCCCTGGCCGGTGAGGCGGGCGGTGGCCGCGTCGCGGCGGGCGGACGGGCGCGCCGCGAGCACCGCCCGCAGCGGGCGGCCGGGCGCCAGGCGCTCGACCACCGCCAGCCCGATGTCGGACGTGCCGCCGAGCAGCAGCACGGACGAGGGCGTGCCGACGGCGTCCATCACAGCTCGAGCCTCCTGGCCAGGTCGGAGCGGAAGGTGCCGGCCGGGTCCACCCGGGCGCGCACCTGCTGCCAGCGGTCGAGCGAGGGGTACATCCGGCGCAGCGCCGCGGCCTGGACGCGGGAGTCCTTGGCCAGGTAGACCCGGCCGCCGGCCTCGAGCACGAGCTCGTCCAGCCGGTGCAGCACCGCGCCGGTGCCGGCCGTGACGGGGACGTCGACGGCCAGCGTCCAGCCGGGGCAGGGGAACGACAGCAGCCCGGGGTTGCCCGGGCCGAAGCGCTTCAGCACGGCGAGGGCCGGCACCGCCCCGCCGTCGTGCAGCGCCTCGATGCAGCGCGCGACGGCCTGCTCCTGGCCGAACGGCACGACGAACTGGTACTGCGCGAAGCCGCGCGGGCCGTAGGCGCGGTGCCAGGAGTCCAGGCCGTCCAGCGGGTGGAAGAACGGCGCGATGCCCTGCACCTCGCCGCGGCGCTCGACCGGGGCCTTGCGGAACCACGCCTCGTTGAGGACGGCGACGCTCGCGCGGTTGACCAGCCCGGACGGGAAGACGTCCGGCACCTGCACCCGCGGGTGCGCGTGGAAGGCCAGCGGGTCGCGCCGGGCGCGAGGCGGCAGCTGGTCGAGCGTGGCGGGCCAGCCGCGGGTGAGCACGGAGCGGCCCAGACGGCGCCCGGTCGCCAGGCAGTCGACCCACGCGACGGAGTAGTCGTAGCGCGAGTCGGTGGTGGTCAGCCGGTCCATGAGGTCGTCGAGGTCGCGGGCGCGCTCGGTGTCGACGACCACCGACGAGGTCTCGACGCGGCGCATCCGCAGCGTCGCGCGCAGGAGCACGCCAGTCAGGCCCATCCCGCCGACCGTCGCCCAGAACAGCTCGGGATCGCGGTCCGGGCCGACCGTGCGCACCGACCCGTCCGCGAGCAGCAGGTCGAGCTGCTCGACGCGGTTGCCGAAGCTGCCGGCGACGTGGTGGTCCTTGCCGTGGACGTCCGCGGTGATCGCGCCGCCGACCGTCACGTTGCGCGTGCCGGGCGTCACCGGCACGAACAGCCCGAGCGGGAGGAGCAGGTGCATGAGCGCGTCGAGCGACGCGCCGGCCTCGACCGTCACCCGTGCCGCCGGCACGTCGACCTGCAGGACGCGGTTCATCCCGGTGAGGTCGAGCACGGTCCCGCCGGCGTTCTGCGCGGCGTCGCCGTAGCTGCGGCCGAGCCCGCGCGCCAGCAGCCCCCGGGCGGGCGCGGCGCGCACGGCTGCCACGACGTCCTGCTCGACCTGCGGCGCGAGGACGTCGGCGGCCGTCGCGGCGGTGCGTCCCCAGCCCGACAGCAGCCGGCGGACGGGCGCACCCGGAGCAGCGGTCACGGCGGCCGAGGCGTCGACGGGCACGTGACTGCTCGTCCCGACGGGCACGGTCCTCCTCGCGCGGTCGTCCGGCGGCGGACCTCGCCACGCTCAGCGACCGGTGCCCGCCCCCACCCGCGTCACACCCGGAGGCCGCGGCTGTCGACCTCCCGCTCGTGACGTACGGTGCTGCTGGCTCCTCCGCCCGGGCGCGCGACGTCCGGTGGCGCCGAGGAGGCGTACGCGTTCCTGGTGGGCGCCCCGGTCTTCAAAACCGGTGAGGGCCGGCATCCGGTCCTGGCGGGTTCGATTCCCGTCCGCCTCCGCTCGTGCTCGGACCTGCGGCGCTCAGCGCTGGCGACGGTCGGCGGCGGATCGGCCGGCGACTCCCAGCCCCAGCGTCGGCGGTCAGGACCGCGCGTCGTCGCGGGTCAGGCCCGCCGCCGCCCTGTCCGGCTGCTGCCGTCCGGCTTGACGTTCCAGTACCCGCCGCAGTCCGGGCAGCGCCAGGTGAACGACCCCGGTGTCGCGCACATGACCGGCTGCCGGCGGGTGCTGCCGCGAGCGGCGCCGAGGCGGACGCCGCACAGCGGACAGGCGTCCCTGGCCGGCTCGCGGGTGAGGTGCGCGACGCGTCGCCCGTCCTCGGCGAGCAGGTCGACCAGCCGGAAGGACGACGACCGGGGGAGCGGCGTCCCCGGCCCGGCGGCGCGGTCGGTCACGGTCGCGGGGCGCAGCGGTGCGCCCGTGCACGACCATTGCCCGTCGCAGCCCTCGCACGGCGGGGTGCTGCCGGCACGCCCGATGCTGCGCAGGCCCGGGCGCTGGCAGACCTTCGGGACCGGCTGACCAGGCGACCGGCGCGGGTCGACGTGCTGCTGATGGTCGTCTGCCTCCTCGTCTCCGCACCACCGTAGCGACCGTCGCGCGCCCGGCCCCAGGACGGGCAGAGCGTCGTCGAGGGCCGGCTGTCAGCCCGGCCAGGTGCCGCTCGGGCACGTCGGCCAGGTCCTGCCGCGAGCGTCGACCGCGGGACCGTCCACCTCCGGGTCCGCCCGCAGCGTCGTCGCAGGCCGCGTGCACGAAGCGCCCGACGGCGGCCCTCGGGCCGCGGTGAGCGAGGATGTGCCGGTGCTCAGCGGTGATCTCACGAGGACCCTCTACGAGCGGTACCAGGCCAGGGACTGGTCCGGTGCCGCCGAGCTGCTCCACCCGCAGGCGCAGGTGCGCATGCCAGCCACCGAGGAGCGTCTGGTCGGTCGCGAGCAGGTGCTGGCGCTGCAGCGCGCGTACCCGGAGCCGTGGGGCGAGCTGCGGGTGCTGCGGGTGGTCTGCGACGTCGCCACCGCGGTCGCGGAGGTGGAGATCACCGGCGTGCAGGGGGTGTTCCGCTGCGTGGCGTTCTGGACGATCCACGAGGGGCTGCTGCACGACGGCGTCGAGTACTGGGTCACGGTCGGCGGCGACGAGCCGCCCGCGGACCGCGCCGGCATCCCGGCGTGAGGACGGCGGTCCGCCGCCGGCCGCCGGCAGGAGGGCTCGACGGCGGCAGCGCTCCCGTCAGCCGATTGGGACCGTCTGCAGGGCTGTGTGGACGCGGTCTCGGCCGGCCTTCTTGGCGAGGTACAGCGCCTGGTCGGCCTGCTTGGTCATGCGGGTGAGCTCGACGACCTCGCCCCGCGCGCTGGTGACGCCGGCCGAGACGCGGACGGCGAGGTCGGCGAGGGGGACCGCGGCGACGTGGGCGCGGACGCGTTCCGCGACGTCGGCGGCGGCCAGGGCGTCGTGGCCGGGGAGCAGGATGAGGAACTCCTCGCCGCCGAGGCGGTAGATCAGGTCGGTCTCCCGCACGCAGCGGCGCAGCTCGACGGCGAGCTGGCTCAGCACGAGGTCGCCCCGGTCGTGGCCGTAGGTGTCGTTGACGTGCTTGAAGTGGTCGAGGTCGCACATCACCAGGCCGACGTCCGCGTCGTCGCGGCGGGCCTGCGAGCGGACCTGCGCGAAGTCGGCCGTAAGCGCCTTGCGGTTGAACAGCCCGGTCAGCGGGTCGGTGACCGCCTGGCCGCGGGAGCTGACGTCGGCGGCGGCCAGGTAGTGGGCCGCCAGGGCGAGGCAGCCGAGCAGCGCCAGGTGCGCCACCACCGAGAGCAGCTCGGGGGGTGCGGGGACGGCGGGCAGCCGGTGCGCGCCGAGCACGGCGCCGACGGCGAGCAGTGCGGACGTGCCGACCCAGGCGCGCGTGACGTGGGGACGGATGCAGACGGCCTGCGTGAACACCGGGACGACCATGAGCGGCAGCAGCACGCTGCCCGCGCCGCCGCTGAGCAGCACCGAGACGGCGATGTTCACCTGCAGCAGCAGGAACGTCACCGCTCCGACGACCTCCAGGCGTCGCGTGCGGGGGTGCGCGGCCAGGCCCCGCCCCGCGGCCACGGCCATCCCCCCGGCCATGGTCAGCGTCGCGAGCGCCGTCAGCGCGACCAGCTCCCAGCCGTAGGTCGCGGACGCCAGCAGGGTGGTGCCGCCCATCGCGAGGCCGAACGGGTGCGCCTGCGCGAAGCGACCGTGCATGTCGGTGTAGCGGGCCTGGTCGGACGGGCCGCCGCACAACCAGCGCTCCCAGAGCGGGACCTCCCCGGTTGCTCGCACACCGCAGGTCGTCGGGCGCCACGCCCCGGGGCTTGAGCGCGGTACCGCTGACGGGGAGGCCGGTGGCGGGCGGCGAGAGGGGCAGGTGGACGGTGACAGCGCAGCACCCGGTGACGTCGCGGACCTCTCGCGACGGCAGGCCGCCGTGAGCTGGCGCTACCGTCCGCTCGTGGCCCGCTTCCTGCTCGACCCCGAGGTGCCGGGCGAGATGGGCCCGGACACCGTCCTCGACACCTCGGTGCACCCGCCGGTCGTGCACCACCTGTCCCTGGTGCTCATGCCGGGCTCCGCAGGGGACGACCTGGCGACGACCTGGCCCTGCTACGTGGTGACGGAGCGGCTGGCCAGCGCCATCGACGCGAGCGACCTGCTCGGCGCGCGCTGGGGCGACGTCGACGTCCGCCTCGACGAGCAGTTCCGCTCGGCCGTGCCCGAGCAGGCGGCGTCCCTGCCGACTGCCTGGCGACGGCTGCTCGCGGACGACGATGCAGGTGCCGACCTGTGCATCACCGGGGCAGGGGACCTCGTCGTCACCGAGCGGGCCCTCGCGCTGTTGCGGCGCTTCCGGCTCGAGTCCTGCGACGTCAGCAGGGTCGGACAGGTGCCCTGAGCCGTGCGTGTCCGGACGAGGTCGACGTGGACGTCCCCGAGACTGGGTCGGTGCCTCGTCCTGCCGCCCCGGTGACGGGGGCGACGCCGTCCCGGCTCCGGGTCGGCGCCTACGGCTCGGCGCTGCTCGCGCTGGTCTACGCGGGGGTGAGCGCCTACTGGACGCTCGGCGGGACCCGGCTGCTGTCCACGGTCGGTGGTCCGCTCGAGGAGCTGGCCCGTCACCCGACGGCGGCGGCGGTGGCCCTGGGGGCAGCCGTGACGGCGGCGAAGCTGCTGGGCGCCGGGCTCAGCCTGGCGCTGGTCCAGGCGTGGGGCCGTCGGCTGCCCCAGACGCCGCTCCTGTGGACTGCGACCGCCGCCGCCGCCGCCGTCGTCCTCACGGCCTACGGCGGGCTGCTCGTCGTCGTGGGTGCCCTTGCCCTGCTCGGGCTGTTCGGGCCACCGCCGGCCGACCCGACCGCGCTGCGCTGGCACGTGCTCGTCTGGGACCTGTGGTTCCTGCTGTGGGGCGTGCTCCTGGGCACCGCGGCCCGGTACCGGCGCCAGGTCCCGTCGCGCACACCCGGTCCCGGGTGACCGCCGCGGAGCGGGACCCCGACCGTGCCGAGGCGACGTCCGAGCGTCCGTCCGTGGACGGTGCGGCGCTGGCCCGGGTCGTGGAGGACGTCGGCGGGCGTTGGACGCGCGCCGCCGTGGACATCGAGACCTACCTGGCGGCGCAGGTCGCCGACGTCAGCCACCGTGAGGTGGTCGGACCGCTGCTGGCAGCCGACGGCGGCAGCGGCGTCGTGCGGGTCGGCGGGCAGGTGGCGGCGTCCTGGGGCGACCCGCAGGTGCCGGAGATGGCGTTCAGCGTCACGAAGTCGGTCGTGTCGGTGGTCGCCGGGCTGGCCTTCGACGACGGCCTGCTCGTGCCGGACCAGCCGGTGCGCGAGGTCCTGGACATCGCGGAGTTCCGGGCTCCGCACGACGGTCGGATCACCTGGGGTCACCTGCTGCAGCAGTCCAGCCAGTGGGAGGGTGAGCTCTGGGGCAAGCCGACGCACGTCGACGCGCAGAGCGCTCGTGAGGGCACGGAGACGCACGGCACCCCCCCGGGCGAGGGCTGGGCCTACAACGACGTGCGCATGAACCTGCTCGCGTACGCCTTGACGCTGCTGTTCCGGAGGTCGCTGCCGGACGTGCTGCGCGACCGCATCATGGAGCCGCTGGGTGCCTCGGACCGGTGGTCGTGGCACGGGTACCGGACGAGCGCCACCGTCATCGACGGACGCCGGGTGGAGGTGGTCTCCGGTGGTGCGCACTGGGGCGGAGGCCTGTTCGTCCCCGCGGACGACCTCGCGCTCCTCGGGCAGCTGTTCCTGGACGGCGGGATGGCCGGCGACGCCCGTCTGCTGAGCCGGGAGTGGATCGCGCGGTCCTGGTCCCCGTGCCCGGTGAAGCCCGAGTACGGCTGCCTGTGGTGGCTCAACGACGAACAGGTCCCGTGGCCGGGTGCCCCGTCGACAGGTCGCAGCGCCCGTGGCAACGGTGGGCGGCACCTGCTGTGGGTCGATCCCGCCCGGGACCTCGTCCTGGCCTCGCACTGGACCGAGGAGCCGCTCGCGCTGATCCGGCAGGTCTCCTCGGCAGTCGCGGCGGTCGGAGAGCAGCACTGACGCTCCGCTCGGCGGCCCGCGTGGAGGTGCGCACCCGCCGCGTCCCGCTGTCCCCGCGCTGCCGTCGGACCCCGGGCGGCGATCTCGGCACTCAGGAGCAGGTGTCGTCGTACTGCGGGTCGAGGAACGTGCGGTAGGCGAGTCGGACGGCAGCGCACGGTCCGGTGAGCATCGCGTCGGTCTTCCAGGCCGTGCCTGCCGCGGTGTCGACGCGGAGCACCTGCTCGCCGGGCATCAGTCCGGACCGGAGGCGGGCGGCGGCGAGGGCGGGCACGTCCTCGAGGGGCACAGCAGGTCCGCCGCTGCTGAAGACGAGGGTGATCCTGGACCGCTCGTCCGCGGTGAACGCGTTCGCCGCGGGGTGCTGCGCGATCAGCGTGCCGGCGGGCGCCTCGTCGGAGGCGACGGAGCGGATCAGGGTGAGCTCGAGCACCGACCCCCGCTGCGTCCGGAGATCCGCCAGGACGTCCTCGACCTCGGCGTGCGTCTTGCCGACGAGGTCCGGGACGCGCACCCCCGCGGCGCTCGGACTCGCGGTCACGGCGCTCGGTGCGCTCGGGGCGGACGCGGGTGCGAGCGTCTCGTCGCCGTCGTCCGCACCGGTGACGGTGACGACCGCGAGCGCTGCGGTGGCGGCCAGCGCCGCCAGGCCGAGACCCCCGGCTCGGCGGACCGCAGCCCGGCGGCGGCTTCGCGCGTGGACGTCCGAGAGCAGCGACGGCGGGACCGAGACGTCCTGGACCGCGTCGGTGAGCAGGGTGGACAGATCACGCTGATGGGGCACGGCGGCCTCCTGCCGGCTCGGGAGCGATCGTCGGGTCGTGCAGGAGCAGCCGGAGCCGGGCCAGGCCTCGGGAGGCGTGGCTCTTGACCGTCCCGGGTGCGCAGCGCAGGACCTCGGCGATCTCGGCCTCGCTCAGGCCCTCGTAGTACCGCAGGACGAGCACCGCCCGCTGCCGGGCAGGCAGCCGGGCCAGGGCGTGCAGGACCTGGTCGCGTGCCATGGCGTCCTCGGTGCGGTCCGGCACAGCGGTGTCGTGCTCCGCCAGCGGCACCTCCCGGTGCCTGCTCCGCCAGCGCCAGGTGCTGCGGGCGGCGTGCACCAGCGCCGTGCGGGCGTACGCCGGCGGGTCGTCGATGCGCGACCAGGACGCGTGCATGCGGACCAGGACCGTCTGCAGCACGTCCTCACCGTCGTGCGGGCTGCCCGTCAGCAGGACGGCGGTCCTGAGCAGGGTCCGGCCGTGCCCGAGCACGAACGCGTCGAAGTCGGTGGCGCTCACCCTGACTCCTGTCGCATGCGGTGAAGACTCCGGCCACGCCGACGCGGTTGTCGTCCGGGGCGCGTCGTCTGGACGACGTGCGGCTGCCGCCGGCCGGCTGGTGCGACCAGGGCCGCCGGCGGTCAGCCCCGTCCTGCCCAGACGACCCGTCCCCGGTCGACGACGAGGACGAGGCGTCCCGGGGCGTAGGGGACCGTCGAAGTGGCGCAGCCCTGCTCGCCGAGCACGAGGGTCGCGAGGCCGCGCGAGCGCGCCAGCTCACGGCCTCGGGCGGTGCTGAGCCCGAGGTAGTCCTGCTCCGCGTCGGGCCGGTCACCCCCGACGCACTGGTCGGTCAGCGTCCGCACCTCGCGGACCTGCACGGCGTACTGGCGGCGGACCGCGTCGGTCAGCGCGGCGTCGGCTGCCCAGAGCTGCCCGCCGACCGCGACGGCTCCGCAGCCCAGGCGGTTGACCGGCTGGTCCTGCGCGCTGCGTCGGGCGTCGAAGGTGACGGTGTACGTGCCGGCCGCGTCCTGGCAGCCGGCGTCCGGGCGGCGCAGCGGCGCCGCGTCGGCGAACAGCCGAGCCAGCTCCACGGCCTGGTCGGTGGGGACCGGGTGGCACTCGCGCGCGTTGCTCGACAGGCAGATCTCGGCGGACTGCACGTCCTCCGGGTGGCCCGGCACGCCGGGCATGTCGACCGTCGGGGTGGTGACCGTCTGCGCCACCCAGCTCTCCGGCACCTGGCTCAGGCAGGACGCGAAGGCGGCGAAGTGCTGGCGTCCGGTCACCACCACGCGGGAGGCGTCCTCGTCCGGGAGCTGGCCCGCCCGGGGCGCGAGCTCGGCAGCCGGTCCGGTGGCGGGCAGGGCCAGGCAGGCGCCGAAGGCCCTGCCGGTGCTGGGACTGCGTCCCAGGAGGACGTCGTACGCCCGCTCCTCCACGACGGGTGCGGTCGCCGGTGGTGGTGCCGGCCGATCCTGCGACAGCAGCGTCGGGACGGCGGCGAGCCCCGCGACCGCCGCCGCCGTCACGACGACGGCGCCGGCGCGCCGCCGGGTGTTCCGACGCGCGCGCCGGGCGTGCACGGCATGCAGGAGCCGGACCCCGTCGACCGGCTCGGCGGTCACGGTGTCCTCGACGCTGCGGTGCACGGCCTCGGGCAGCCTCACGGGCGGACTCCTTCGGACAGCAGGTGCGCCAGGTCCGGCTCGGCTCGCAGCACCGTGAACGCCCGCGCCGCGCTGCTGCGCACGGTCCCCTGCGAGCAGTCCAGGTGCTGCGCGATCTCGCGGTCGGACAGGCCCTCCCAGTACCGCAGGACGAGCACCGCCCGTTGCCGCGGCTGGAGGGTGGCGAGCATCCGCCACACGGCGTCGCGCTCCACCACGGCATGGTCCAGGTCACCCGGCCCGGGCCGGTCCGGGACGTCCCCGGGACGCTCCCCGTGCGACCGGCGCCGACGCCAGCTGACCAGCTCGCGGCACAGCGACCTCCGCAGGTACGCCTCCGGGTGGTCGAGCCGCGACCAGCGACTCGCGGCCTTGGCCAGCACCTCCTGCACCAGGTCCTCAGCGAGGTGCCGGTCGCCCGACAGGCCGTGCGCGAAGCGGACCAGCGCCGGCCCCCGGGCCACCACGAAGTCCTCGAAGCGCGCATCCACGTCCTGCAGACGCATCGGGCACCCCGTTCCGCTGCAGACCAGGCCGGCTGGTCGTCCGACGTGCTCCCGTGCCCCGCCGCTGGACCCGGCCCGGCGCCGATGAGCTCCTGGGCCGGCGGCAGTCTGAGCACGGTCCGGTCCACGCACGACCGCATCGCGAGAGAGCCCCTCGATGAGACCACTGCGCTACTCGATCAACGTCACGCTCGACGGTTGCTGCCACCACGAGGCGGGGCTCCCTCCGGACGAGGAGTCGATGGACCACTGGACCGCTGAGATCGAGCGGGCCGGTGCGCTGCTCTACGGCCGGACGACCTACCAGATGATGGAGTCGGCGTGGCGCAGGCCGACCACGGGCACCTGGCCCGACTGGATGGGGGAGTTCGAGATCCCGTTCGCCGAGGCCATCGACCGGGCCGAGAAGCACGTCGTGTCGAGCACGCTCGACCAGGTCGACTGGAACGCCGAGCTGGTGCGAGGCGACCTGCGGCAGGCGGTGGAGCGGCTCAAGGAGGAGCCGGGCGACGGGCTGCTGGTGGGTGGCGTGACGCTCCCGCTGGCGCTGGCCGATCTGGGCCTGATCGACGAGTACGAGTTCGTGGTGCAGCCGGTCCTCGCCGGGCACGGGCCGACGTTGCTCGCCGGTCTGCGCGACCGCATCGAGCTCGAGCTCGTGGGACGGCACGACTTCCGGTCCGGGGCCGTCGCCCTGCGGTACCGGCCCGCGCCCGGCACGGGACGCGCCTCGTCCTGACGCGGGCCCGGGCCTCGCCCGGCGTCCGGCGGGCACACCACCTGCCTCGCCCACCGGAACCGGACGGTGGACGGTGGCGTCTCAGGCCTGTGTCCCACCTGCAGGGTCCTGACGCGCACGACGTCGACGACCGCCTGCAGCACAGCCGGTCCGACCGCGCCGCCGGGCTCGCTCGCCGGCGCGGCCACTGGCTGCGGGTTGCTCCGTCCCCGCTCGTGACGGCACTCGCCGTCGCGCTCTCGACGCCGTCACGTCCGCCGTACCGGGGGACGACGGCGTCCGTCGTGCACGTGCTGGCCGCTGCCTGCGCGGGAGGGGCCGTCTCCCTCGTCCTGCTGGGCTGGTCGCGCCGGCCGTCGCGGGGTCGGGGACGCCTCGGCCGCACGGCGGGGGCAGCCGTGCTGGCCGTGCTGGCCGTGCTCGGCTTCGAGCGGCCGGACCTGTTCGGGCCTGCACCCACCGACCGGTTCGGGTACCGGGTGAGCTGGTACGGCGCGGACGCTGCCGCCTACGACGACCAGGCGTACCTGCGGTTGGTCGCACGCTGCCTGCCGCTGCCCGGGGTCGCCCCGCCGGTGCGGACGCTGCGGCCGTCCACCGGTCTGCCGCCGCTGTTCCCCGCTGGACCGCACCCGGAGGACATCGACGCCTTCCGCGAGCAAGCCGGTATGCCGCCGGTCCTGGGGGCCACGATCGACGGCGAGGGCAACGCCGAGGCGTTCGAGGCGTGCGCCCGGCACGCGCTGCGGGGGCACGCGTCGAGATCCTCGAGGACCGGGGGCCGGGGGAGTGCCGGGGCGGCTGCGCGTGCATCACAGCGACGACCGCCGGCTCACGATGATCGCCCGCCGTTCAGGGGCCGGCGCCGGGGTCGGGCCGCGTGCCGCCGTCGACGTCTCCGCCCGACGCGGGACGCCGAGGTCCCGCGGGGGAAAGGCGCCGACGCCGGTGAGCTGCCGACCGACGAGCAGCGTCTGGATCGTCTCGGTGCCCTCGCAGGTGTGTCGTCGAGCTCGCACCCATCCGCTCGACCAGCTCGAGCGGGAGCTCCGCGCGCTCCCAGAAGTCGTCCATGACCGGCAGCACCTCGTCGTCGACGGAAGGCGCGGGTCGTGGCCAGGTGGTTCCGCTCCTGTTCGCCCCACGCGTCGGCGAGGTGCACGAGGTCGGTGGCGCGGGCGGCGGTGACGTCGGCGACGGTCAGTCGAGGGCTGCTCGGACGTCGGGTGCTCGAGGTGCGGTCGGCAGCGTGTCGGGGTCGCGGAGCCACCGGAGCAGGGCGGCGTACACCTCGTCGTGGGTGAGCAGGTCGAAGTGGTGCAGGCCGGTCAGCCGGACGACGGCGTCGCCCTCGTAGGCCAGCGCGTGTTCGTCGGCGCTGGCGCCGGTGGCGCTGTCCGGGCGCACGAGCAGGTCCCCGAGCAGCCGGCCGGCGCGGCTGTCGTGGGCGCCGGCGACGGTCGCGAGCACGGTGCAGTGCCGCGGGCCTGAGTGCAGGGGGAGCGGGGTCCGGCCGTGCAGCGGGTCCACCTCGACGAGGGTGCCGTGCTGCAGGTCCTTGATGCCGACGCTGCGGGCGTCGAGCTGCTCGGCCAGCCATCGGGTCTCGGGCAGGGCGCGCAGCACGCCGGCGAGGCGGACGACGCCCTGCTCCAGCGGCGCGCCGAGGTGCGGGCTGCCGAGGGTGACGGTGGTCGACACCCGCGCCGGCCAGCCGGCGGTGCCTGCCTGGGCGAGGGCGCTGCGGGCGACCAGGCCGCCCATCGAGTGCCCGACGAGCGCGAGCTCCTGCACGGGCACCGGCCAGGCGGCCACCAGCCGCTCGAGCAGGTCGGCGAGCGCGCGTCCGTTCGCCGCGATGTGCAGGCCGGTGTTGTAGCGCACCCACACGGGGGTCCGGCCGAGGTCGCGCTGCAGCCGGTCCCCGAAGCCGGAGCCGGGGTCCCGGCGCGGCCGCCAGGAGTCCTCGGTCTCGACCAGCCCGTGCAGGAACACCACGAGCCGCTCGGTCGCCTGCGGGTGCGCCGCGGCGAGCGCGTCACGCTCCGGCGGCAGGTCGGTGCCGGCGTGCCGCAGCGTCATCGGCAGCGCGAGCGCCTGCGCCCGCTCGGCCAGGGCGTCGCCGTGCGCGCCGTTGAGGACGCCCAGGGCGATCCGCGTCCCGGGGCGGTCGGCCAGGGCCGGGCCACCGCTCGCCCGGGTCGCCGCGGCCAGGCCCGCGGCGCGCGCGCCCGCCGTCAGCGTGCCCTGCACTGCCCCGTAGACCGCTGTCGAGACCGCGTCGTGGACCACCTGCACCGGGCGCGAGGACCCGGCGGTCGCGCTGCCGACCGCGCCGAACACCCGGCCGGCGATGCCGGCGTGCGCCTGGGCCACGCGCTGCACGCCGCCGCCCAGGGCCATGCCGGCGAGCGCTCCCAGGCCCCGTACCTCGTCCGGACGCACCGGCCGTCTCCCCTCGTCGCAGGTCCGGCGAGTGTGCGGTCTGGACGCGCACGATGCCACACCTTCGTGCGATGTCGCATCGGCGTCACCGCAGGAGCATGCGCAGGATGCGGGCCGCGCGGTGCGCGTCCGGCGTCTCCCCGGTCAGCAGGTCGACGTACGTGCAGGTCTCGATCAGCCGGACGACGATGAACGCCACCTCCCGCAGGTCCGCGCCGAGCTGCAGCCGCCCCGCCTCGACCTCCTCGGTGAGCAGGCGCGCGACCGCGTCGACCAGCCGGGGCTGGAAGCCGCGGTCGGCCGGGTGAGCAGCCGCATCGCCAGCTCGCCCTCGTCGGCGAGGAAGCGCTGCATGCCGGGGTCGGCGAGCACGAGCTCGAGGAAGGCGCCGACCACGCCGACCACCCGCTCGGCACCGTCGGCCCGCACCTGCTCGTGAGCCCGCACCTGCTCGTCGGCTCGCACCTGCTCGTCGGCTCGGCGCAGCGCGCGCTCGGTCAGGGTCCACAGCACGTCCAGCAGCAGGTCGTCCCGGGAGCCGACCCAGCGGTACAGCGTCGCCCGGTTGACCCCGAGCTCCTGCGCCAGCTCCGTCATGTCCACCCGACGGCCGGCGCGGAACGCCCGCAGCGCGCAGCGCCGGGCACCGGCCGCGTCCGGGCGCGCCGCGACCGGCTCGGTGACCACGACCGCAGCCTGGCACGGCGGACCGGCCGCAGCGGGGGATGCGGACACGCGCTGCGCGCCGAGGAGCTGCCTCGTCGCGTCCGCCGTCCCGCTGACGCCCGCGCCGGCGGTCAGGCCCGTGCGGCGAGGGTGGCCGCGAGCTCGTCGGCCGGCTGAGGCCGGCCGGGGTGGAACCCCTGCGCGTCGTCGCAGCCGAGGCTGCGCAGGGTGGCCAGGCTGTCGGGGTCCTCGACGCCCTCTGCGACGACGGTCTTGCGCAGGTCGTGCGCGAGGGTGAGGACGGCGGCGATGACCGCGACGGACTGCTGGTCGCTGTGCAGCTCGCGCAGGAAGGAGCGATCGACCGTGAGCACGTGCGCGGGCAGGTGCACCAGCCGGCTGAGCGAGGAGTTGCCGGTGCCGAAGTCGTCGATCGCCAGCTGCCAGCCCAGGTGCTGCAGCGCGCTGAGCGTGTCGGCGCTGCGGGTGGCGTCCAGCATGCCGGTCGCGGTCACCTCGAGGAGCAGCCGCTGCGCCGGCACGCCCCAGGCCGGGCGGCCTCGGCGAGGTGCTGCGGCAGGCGCGGCTGGCCCAGCTGGCCCGCCGACAGGTTCAGGAACACCCGAGCCGGCGCCCGGTCGCCCAGCGTTGCGTCCCAGCGCGTGATCTGCCGGCACACCTGCTCGACGACCCAGGGCCGAAGGTGGGCAGCAGGCCGATCTGCTCGGCGACGTCGATGAACTCGCCGGCGGTGCGCAGCTGGCCGTCAGGGTGCTGCCAGCGCAGCAGGGCCTCGACGGCCCAGGTCGCGCCGTCCCGCAGGTCGACGATGGGCTGGTCGTGCAGGCGCAGCTGCCCGCCCGCCAGCGCCCCGCGGAGCTCGAGCTCGAGCCTGTGCCGTGCGGTGACGGCGTGGTGCGCAGCGTCGTCGAAGACCCTGAACCGCCCCCGCCCGCTGCGCTTGGCCTCGTACATCGCAGCGTCGGTCTTGGACAGCAGCTCCTCGGTCGAGGTCACCGCCGGAGGCGGGACGCGGCCGGCGCTGCCCGCCGGGTCGTCCTGCGCGACGACGGTGCTCGGCGCGGGACGGCTGCTCAGGGTGCGGCTGCTCGCGGTGGCGATGCCGATGCTCGCGCTCGGCGTGAGCAGCACGTCCGGTGCGATCGCACGGGCTCAGCCCGGTGACGGGGGAGCATGCCGGTCGTCGGCCCTGTCGGTGCCTCGCGCCGCGGACGCCGGTCCGTGCGGCTCCGGGCGGGTCGCCGCGGCCTCGGCGCGCAGCCGCGCCTTGAGCTCGTCCTGGGCGCGGCGGCGCCGCAGCTCCGCGGCGGCCAGCCCGCCGGCGACGAGCACCGGCCCGACGTACTTGGCCTTGTCGAGCAGCCAGGTCAGCCAGCCGGGGGCGTCCCAGTCCGGGAGGGTGACGTCAGGCAGGTCGACGTCCGGCCAGGGGACCGACGGGAGGTCGACCGACGGCCACGGGACGGACGGCAGGTCCCAGTCCGGCCAGGGGAGCGACGCCGTGAGCCGGACCGCCAGCAGCCCGAGCAGCAGCGGGAGCACGACCTGTCCGACGCCCCCGAGCACCGCGAGCGCGGCGTAGCGCCGTGGACGACGCCTGATCCGCTCCTCGCGACGGGCCGCCGCCGAGCCCGGTTCGGGGTCGAGGTCGATCCCGCCGGTGCGGAGCAGGGCACGCGCCGTCGCAGACGTCCCGCCCTCCGGCCGGTACCAGGTGACGCGCCGCTCCCGACCGAGGGCGGTGAAGGACACCCCGACGACCCCGAGGTCGGCAGCGGACGGGCTCGGTCCCTCGGACGGCGGCAGACCGTCGCCGGCCTTCACCCGCACGGTGTCCTCGGAGGACTTCCGCTCGCCCACCAGGCTGCCGTCGACGTACCAGCGGACCGTGCGGGAGAACGAACCGCTGATCTCGACGCGGTGCTCGATCCCGTGCAGCGACAGCCCCCAGCCGGAGGTCGCGGACCGGGACACGCGCCGACCGTACAACCGGCGGCGGGCGGTCGGGGACGTGCCGGCTGGTGCCGCGGCCGACGGCGAGGCGCTCGCAGAGGAGCGGTCGACCTGGCACAGCAGCGCGCGCGGTGTCGACGCTCCAGGCGCCGGTCGGACCCGCCGCCCGCAGCCGCCGCGGACGGACGGACGTGCGCGAGCGCCGCGCGGACCCGTCCGGGCGGCGCTCGCGCTGTGGGAGGCTGGCCGGGTGCTCCTCGCAGCGGTGATCACCTAGCGCGCCGGCGGAACGTCGACGCGCAGACCTCCCGCAGTCGCGGGGGGTCTGCTGCTGTGAGGGGGCAGTCCGAGCTCGGCGACCCTGGGAGACCCGCGATGACCGTGGACGCGTTCCACGTCTACGACACGACGCTGCGCGACGGCGCGCAGCAGGAGGGCCTCTCCCTCACCGTCGCCGACAAGCTGGCCATCGCGCGGCACCTCGACGACCTCGGCGTCGGCTTCATCGAGGGCGGCTGGCCGGGGGCCAGCCCCAAGGACACCGAGTTCTTCCGGCGGGCCCGCACCGAGCTCGGCCTGCGGCACGCGTCGCTGGCCGCGTTCGGCGCGACCCGGCGGCCCGGCGTGCGGGCGGCCGACGACCCGCAGGTCGCGGCGCTGCGCGACGCCGAGGCGCCCGTCGTGACGCTGGTCGCCAAGGCGCACGCCCTGCACGTCGACAAGGCGCTGCGCACGACGCTCGAGGAGGGCCTGGCGATGCTGCGCGACAGCGTCGTCCACCTGCGCGCCGAGGGGCGACGGGTCTTCGTCGACGCCGAGCACTTCTTCGACGGCTACCGCTACGACGCCGGGTACGCGACCGAGTTCGTCCGCGTCGCCGCCGAGTCCGGCGCCGAGGTCGTCGCGCTGTGCGACACGAACGGCGGGCTGCTGCCGGACGAGCTGTCCGAGACCGTCGCGGGCGTCCTGGCGGCGACCGGCGCAAGGCTCGGCATCCACTGCCACAACGACGCAGGCTGCGCGGTCGCCAACACCCTCGCCGCGGTCGCCGCCGGCGCCACGCACGTGCAGGGGACGCTCAACGGCTACGGCGAGCGCACCGGCAACGCCGACCTCATCACGATCGTCGCCGACCTCGAGCTGAAGAAGCGCATGTCGCTGCTCACGGGGTCCGGGCTGGCCGAGGCCACGCGCGTCGCCCACGCCGTCAGCGAGATCACCAACATCCCGCCGTACGCGCGTCAGCCCTACGTCGGCTCGTCCGCGTTCGCCCACAAGGCGGGGCTGCACGGCTCGGCCATCAAGATCGACCCCGACCTCTACCAGCACACCGACCCGTCCTGCGTCGGCAACGACATGCGCATGCTGGTGTCGGAGATGGCGGGTCGAGCCAGCGTCGAGCTCAAGGGCCGCGAGCTCGGCTACGACCTGTCCGGCGACCGGACGGTGCTCACCCGCCTCACCGACCGGGTCAAGGAGCTGGAGTCGCGCGGCTACACCTTCGAGGCCGCCGACGCCAGCTTCGAGCTGCTGCTGCTCGAGCAGGTCGAGGGTGCACGGCGCTCCTGGTTCGACGTCGAGTCGTGGCGCGTGTCGGTCGACTCCGGGTCCTCGGGCGAGCTCTCGGCGGAGGCGACGGTCAAGGTGCACGCCGCCCAGCAGCGGCACGTCGCGATCGGCGAGGGCAACGGCCCGGTCAACGCCCTCGACGCCGGCCTGCGCACCGCGTTGTGCGCGGCCTACCCGGTCATCGCGTCCTGGTCGCTCGTCGACTACAAGGTGCGCATCGTCGACGCCGGCTCCGGGACCGGCACCGGCGCGCTGACCCGCGTGCTGCTCACCACGAGCGACGAGCAGGGCGACACCTGGACGACCGTGGGCATCGGCGCCAACATCATCGGCGCCTCGTGGGAGGCGATGGTCGACGCCTTCTCCTTCGGCCTGCTGCGCGCCGGCGTGGCGGCTGCGCCGGCGTCGCCCGAGCCGCAGCCGTAGGTCAGTCGAGGCAGAACTCGTTGCCCTCCGGGTCGGCCATGACGAGGTGCCCGGCGGCGAAGGGGGGAGCCGGGTCGTCGCGACGCAGCCGGCTCGCGCCGAGGGCCACGAGGCGCTCGCACTCGGCCTCGAGGGCCGCCATGCGCTGCTCGCCCTGCAGGCCGGGGGCGGCGCGGACGTCGAGGTGCACCCGGTTCTTGGCGGTCTTGCCCTCCGGCACCTGTTGGAAGAACAGCCGCGGACCGTGCCCCTCGGGGTCCTCGATCGCCGACCTCGTGCGGCGCTGGTCCTCCGGGACGCCCATCCGGGCGAGCAGGTCGTCCCAGGCGGCCAGCGGGTCGGCGCCCTCGGGCAGCTCGACACCCGGCGGGCCGGGATGGACGTAGTGCAGGACGTCGCGCCAGAACGTCGACAGCGCGACCGGGTCGTGCGCGTCGAAGGTGACCTGCAGCTGTCGGCTCACGGGGGCTCCGTTCGTCGGGCTCAGGCGCAGCGGGGGCCGCGCACCGACCACCCTGGCACCGGGAGCGGACAGTTCCCGGCCGCTGTCCCCAGGTCGTCCGGCGGACGGTCGCCCGTGCTCAGCGGGCCCGCGAGGACCTGACCGCCTCCCACGGGAGCCGGACGGGCGGCAGGGGCGGGAGGGGGCGGGACGGGCCGACGCTCACGGGACGCAGCTCCTCATGGGGTGGTCGGTGGACGGTGCGGCTTCGTGTGCAGGGCGGTCTCGGGTGGACGGTGCGGGGTCGGGTGGTCCACGGGTTCGGCTGGACGGTGCGGTACCAGTGGACGGTGCGGCGGCTCAGGCGGCGCGGGGGAGGCCGGACGGCTGCCCGGTCGCGTGGAGCCCGGGCATCCTGGTCTGCGTCGTCGCGGGGACGTCGACCGCGGCGCTGCGCAGCACGTCGGCGAGGTGCCGCTCGGTGAACAGCTGCGCGCGGTACTGGTGGTCCCAGAGCGCCGTCACGACCAGGCGCGCGCCGTCGCGCCGGGTGTGCCAGGACAGGCAGCCGTGCGGCGCGAGCAGCGCGCTGTTGAGCCGCGCGCGCACGAGGGACCAGGAGGACTCGGCCAGGTCGTCCCAGCGGAGTCGAAGGACAGTCAGCACGGGGGAGCTCCACGTCTCGTTCGTCGGTGTGGTGGTCGGAGGGTGCCACCGGCCGGGACGGCCGGGTGACGCGGGTCACGGTCCTCGTCCCAGCCGCCCTGCCCGCTGCGGGACAGAGGATGCCGCGCGGTGCCGGTCGGCCCCGCACCGCGCCGCCCTGAGGCTCGCGAGCCCGCAGGAGGGCCGTGTGGTCGGCGCGGTCTGCAGCCGTGCTGTCTGCCCACGGACGTCCGCTGCGCGTGACTTCCCCTGCGTCCCGGCACGGATCGGGGGCTCCTGACGTACCCGGTCGCAGGGGAAGCCGACTCGCGAGCGTGCGCAGCCGCCCGCCTCGTTGCGCTTGTCTGCCGGCAGCGACGTCGAACGGGCGTCAGCGGGTCGGTGCGGACAGACAAGCGCTCGCCAGGCCGCCCAGCCTCGCCGGGTTGCCCAGCCTCGCCGGGCTGCCCAGCCTCGCCGGGCGGCCCAGGTTCGTCGGGCTGCCCAGGTTCGTCGGGCTGCCCAGGTTCGTCGGGCTGCCCAGGTTCGTCGGGCTG
>CAXTFU010000018.1:22902-25110 GCA_964243385.1 uncultured bacterium
CCAAGGTTCGACGGGCCGCCCACCGGACCGCGTGGCCCAGCCGGAGCCAGCGCGAGGTCGGTCAGCTCGGGGACCGTCCGCTCGGCGACCAGGAGGACGGCGTCGCGGACGGCGACCTGTGCGGGGGTGGGCCGGGCGAGCCGACGATGCGGGCCGGCGCGGTCGGCATCCGTGCTGTCTGCCCACGGGCGTCCGCTGCACGTGACTTCCCCTGCGTCCCGGTACGCGCGAGGGGCTCCGGCCGTACCCGGCCGCAGGGGAAGCCGACGGGCGAGCGTGCTCGGCGGCCGGAGTCGTTGCGCTTGTCTGCCGGCAGCGACGTCGAACGGGCGTCAGCGGGTCGGTGCGGGCAGACGAGCGCTCGCCAGGGCGCCCAGCCTCGCCAGCGCGCCCAGCCTCGACCGGCCGCCCGGCCTCGTGGGGCCGCCCGGCCTCGACGGGCGGCCCAGCCCCGACAGGCCGCCCACCGGACCGAGTGACCCAGCTGTCTGCCGACGGGCTGCGCTGCACGTGACTTCCCCTGCGTCTCGGTACGGGTCAGGGGCTCCTGACGTACCCGGCCGTAGGGAAGCCGACTCGCGAGCGTGCCCAGCCGCCCGCGTCGTCGCGCTTGTCTGCCGGCAGCGACGTCGAACGGGCGTCAGCGGGTCGGTGCGGACAGACAAGCGCTCGCCCAGCCGCCCGGCCAGGTCGCCCGGCCCAGGCCGGCCCAGGCCGCCCGGCCCAGGGCAACCCGACCCGGGCCGCCCGGATCAGGGCACCCGCAGCTGCAGCCGCGGCTGCGGGTTGCCGCTGCGGGCCAAGGTGCGGCGCATGTCATCCCAGGCGGCGCGGGCCGGCACCCGGCCGGGGTCGGTCGCGGCGGCGATGGCGCCGCTCACCAGCCCGGCGGCGAACGACGTGCCGCTCCACTGCGCGAAGCCCGGGAAGTCCTCCTGCGCGGCGAGGGGCACCCCGTCCAGGAAGGTGCTGACGAGGTCGACGCCGTTCGCGCGCACGTCGATCCAGGGCAGGTCGGCCGGCGGGCTGAAGGGCGCGTGCTTCCCGCGCGCGTCGACCGCGCCCACGGCGACGACGTCGTCGAGGGCTGCGGGCCAGGCCGGTCGGCCGCGGTCGTCAGGGGCGCTCTCGCCGTGGTTGCCGGCGGCCGCGACGACGACGATCGCCGGGTCGAGCCGGTCGATCGCGGCGGACAGCGCCATCGGCGGCTCGTCGTCGGGCGTGAAGCACAGGAACGACAGGTTCAGCACGTCGACGCCGTCCGCGCCGAACTCGACGATGCGGCGGGCGACGGTCCACGAGTCGCCGGTGGCGTCGGTGCTGTCGAGCGCGCGGCGCACCTCGACGGTGGCGCCGGGCGCCTGGCTCAGCACGAGCCCGGCGATGAAGGTCGCGTGCCCTGCCCGGGTCGACGGGTCCTCGTCCGGCAGCAGCAGGTCGGAGTAGCGGGCGTAGCAGCCCGCGAGCTGCGAGCGGGTGGACAGACCGGTGTCGAGCACGCCGACGCGCACACCGGCGCCGGGACGGGTCGCGGCCGGCATCGCGGGCTGTCGCCTCGCAGCCTGGGGCGCCGTGCCGCCGCCGCCCCAGATGCGTCCGGCGCCCGCGATGCGGCCGCCCCAGATGCGTCCGCCGCCGGTGAGGCGCCCGCCCCAGATGCGCCCGCCGCCCTCGACGCTCGAGACGAGGCGGTTCTTGCCCATCGTCGGCACCCAGCCCGACCAGCGGTGCCCGAGGACGCCGCGCAGGCCGCGCAGCGCCTGGTCGAGGGCGGGGGTCCCGTCGTCCTGCGGCTCCCAGCCACCGAGGCGGTCCGTGCGCGCCTGCTCCCAGTCCGGCAGCGAGCGCAGCCCGGCGGCCGTCGCCGCCGCGTCGAAGCGGATCCGGGCGAGGCCCAGCACGTCGTCGCGGTCCACCCGCGGCTCGGGCCCGTTCCCGCGGAGGTCGTCGAGCAGGGCCTTCACCGGACGGTCGTGGGGCAGGGCGACGAGCAGCTCGTCGGGGCGGGCGTCGGGCGCGGCGTCGGCGGTGGCCTGGCTCGTCATGCCGCCGGAGCGTAGGGACGATCCCCGCGCTGGTCCCGTGATTTCACGAGCCCTCGTGACCGACCGTCACGCCGCCGGGGCGTGCCCGGACGGGGACGGCGGCGTCGGCGAGCGACGCGGACGGGTCGCGCTCGCTCGGCTTCAGGATGAAGCAGTTGCCGCA
>CAXTFU010000018.1:25120-27115 GCA_964243385.1 uncultured bacterium
TCGCGACACGCGCACGTCCGGCCGGCGCACCAGGTCGTCGCGCTCGTCCTGGGACGGCCAGGTGCCGGGTGCCAGCTGCTCCCGGTCCGCGACCGGACCAGCCGACGAGCTCCCACCGCGACCAGGACGCCGGAGGTCCCCTGCGCGCACAGCGCCGCCACCGCGAGCGCCACCGGACGCGGCGGGCTCCGGCAGGACGGAGCTCGCGCAGGCCGCGCTCGTGCGCGGGGAGTTGACGCCGCCGCGCGGGGCGGCGGAGGGTGGGTCCTCCACCTCAGGTGACGGAGCGGGGGCGCAGCGTGCGCGAGGTCGCGGACGAGCAGCTCCGGCTCGCGACGGTCCGTCCGGCGGAGGTCCTCGTGCAGGCACGCGGGGTGCCGGAGGCCGCTCGGGGCGCGGGAGACTGGGCCGCGGCGAGCGTCGCCTCGCGCGCGCTCGGCGTGGCGGCGGTGCAGGTCGGCGACCTCTCCGCCGCCGTGCGCGACCTGCGCGCCGCGGTCGCCGCGGGCCTGCGGGCGGACGAGCCCGAGCTCGCCGGCCAGGCGCGGATGAGCCTGGCCTTCGCCCTCGTGCAGCGGGGTCGCACTGCGGACGCCTTCGCCCAGATCGGGCTCGCCGTCGCCGCGCTCCACGGCCTGCCCGGCGCCCGGGCACGGGTGCAGCGGGCGGGCCTGCTGCAGGAGGTCGGCCGGCTGGACGAGGCGCTGGAGGAGTACCGCGCCGCCCTGCCCGTCCTGCGCCGGCACGGCGACCCGCAGTGGGAGGCCGGCCTGCTGTCGAACCGCGGCCTGCTGCACGCCAACCGCCGCAGCTTCGCGGCGGCCCGCGCCGACCTCGAGGCGGCCGCCGCCCTGTGCGCGCAGCACGACCTCGGCTTCGCCGCCGCCTTCGTCGAGCAGAACCTCGGCACGCTGGACGCCCAGCGCGGCGACGTACCGTCCGCGCTGCAGCACTTCGCGCTGGCCGAGGCGCACTACCGCCGGCTCGGCGTCGACGAGGGCACGCTGCTCGTCGACCGCGCCGAGCTCCTGCTCAGCGCCCGCCTGCTCGACGAGGCCCGTGACAACGCCGAGGCGGCCGTGCGCGCGCACGAGCAGCAGGACCGCGGCAACCACGTCCCGGAGGCCCTGCTCCTGCTCAGCGCGGTCGCGCTCGTGCAGGGCGACGTGGCGACGGCCCTGGCCGCGAGCGAGCAGGCGCGCGCCGCCTTCGCCCGGCTGCGCCGGCGCGAGTGGCTGGTGCTGGCCCGCTACGTCTGCCTGCGCGCCCGGCTGGTCGCCCGCGAGCCGGTCACCCCCGGTCAGGTGCGGCGCGCGGCGGACGAGCTCGCCGCAGCGGGCTGGGCCGTCCACGCGCTGGAGGCTCGGGTGCTCGCCGGCCAGCTCGCGCTGCGGCGCGGACGCACGGAGCAGGCCCGGCGCGACTTCGAGGTCGCGAGCCGGGCCCGTTCGTACGGGCCGGCCGACGCGCGCCCGCGCCTGGTACGCCGAGGCTCTGCTGCGCCGTGCGGACGGGCGGCACCGGGCCGCCGCCACCGCGGTCGCCGCCGGGCTGCGGGTCGTCGAGGCGCACCGCGCGACGCTGGGCGCGACCGAGCTGCGCGCGCACGTCTCGGTGCACCGCGGCGCGCTCGCCCGGCTCGGCCTGCGGATGGCGCTCGAGGACGGCGACGCCCGCCGCGTGCTGAACTGGGCCGAGCGCGGACGGGCGACCTCCGCGCTGCTGCGCCCGGCCCGCCCCCCGCAGGACGAGGTGCTGACCCGCCAGCTCGCCGACCTGCGCGCGACCCTCGCCGAGCTCGACGAGGCGCGGCTCGAGCGTCGGCCGACTGCGGCGCTCGAGGCGCGGCAGGTGACGCTCGAGCGGGCGGTCTGCCAGCACTGCCGCACGACGCCCGGCGCCGACCGCGGCCCGCGGCCCCGGGCCGCCCGCGAGCTCGCCGCCGAGCTCGGCGGCACCGCCCTCGTCGAGCACGTCGCGCTCGACGGGCAGCTG
>CAXTFU010000019.1:0-16469 GCA_964243385.1 uncultured bacterium
CCTCGCGGCAGCCGTGGCCGTGCGGCCGGGCGCTGCGGCGCCGGCTCCCGGGCGGGGGGCCCGCGGGACACCGGCGCGCGCGGTGACGGCGCGGGCGCCGGACGGCCCGACCTCCTTCGCCCCGCTGACGATGTCCTTGAACCCCTGTCCCGGACGGAACTTCGGCACGGTGGTCCGGTCGAGCGGCACCGCCTCGCCGGTGGTGGGGTTGCGGGCGGTGCGGGCCGCGCGCTCGACGCGCTCGAAGACGCCGAACCCGGAGATGCCGACCTTCTCGCCCGCGGCCACGGCGCGGGTGATGGCGTCGACGACCGCCTCGACCGCCGTGCTGGCCGTCCTGCGGTCACCCAGCCTGGCGCTGACGACCTCGATCAGCCCTGCCTTGTTCACGGCGGATGTCCCTTCGCTGGACGAGCGGGGACCACGTGCCCCCGGTCGCGACCGTAGGGCTGCGCGGCGATCTCCACAATGACCCTGACGGGTCTCTGTCTGTGTCGCAGCACCTCTGGACGTCCGGACCGCTGCACGAGCTCGTCCTGGCGGACCAGCCGGGCTCGTCGTGCGCGGCTCAGCCGGCGACGGCGGTCGACGGCAGCCAGGCCGGCCGATCCGCCTCGTACGCCGAGATGTCCGGCTCGTTGCGCAGGGTCAGGCCGATGTCGTCCAGGCCCTCCATGAGGCGCCAGCGGGTGAAGTCGTCGAGCGGGAAGCGCGCGACGAGGGTGCCGGCGCGCAGCTCGCGCGCCCCGAGGTCGACCGTGACCTCGAGCGCCGGGTCGGTCTCGACGAGCGCCTGCAGCGCCTCGACCTCGTCGGCGGACAGCTGCACCGGGACGAGACCGCCCTTGAGCGAGTTGTTCCGGAAGATGTCGCCGAAGCGCGGGCTGACGACGGCCCGGAAGCCGAAGTCGGTCAGCGCCCAGACCGCGTGCTCCCGCGACGATCCCGTGCCGAAGTTCTCCCCGGCGACGAGCACGCTGGCGCCGGCGTACTGCGGCTGCTGCAGCACGAAGGTCGGGTCCTGGCGCCACTCGCTGAACAGCCCGGCGCCGAACCCCGTGCGCTCGACGCGCTTGAGCCAGTCGCTCGGGATGATCTGGTCGGTGTCGACGTCGCTGCGGCGCAGCGGCACCGCGCGTCCGGTGTGGGTCGTGAACGGCTCCACGTCAGGCCTCCTGGAGGTCGGCGGGCGCCGCGAGGCGACCGGTGAGGGCGGTCGCGGCGGCGACCTCGGGGCTGACCAGGTGGGTGCGGCCGCCGCGTCCCTGGCGTCCCTCGAAGTTGCGGTTCGAGGTCGCCGCGCACCGCTCGCCGGGCTGCAGGATGTCGGGGTTCATGCCCAGGCACATCGAGCAGCCGGCGTTGCGCCAGTCGAAGCCTGCCGCGCGGAACACGTCGTCGAGGCCCTCCTGCTCGGCCTGCAGCTTCACGAGCATCGAGCCCGGGACGACGAGCGCGCGCATGCCGTCGGCGACGTGCTTGCCGCGCACGACCTCCGCGGCGGCGCGCAGGTCCTCCATCCGCCCGTTCGTGCACGAGCCGAGGAACACGGTGTCGACGGCGATCTCGCGCATCGGCGTGCCGGCGACCAGGCCCATGTACTGCAGCGCGCGCTCGGCGGCCTCGCGCTCGGCGCCGGCCGGCAGCGCCGCCGGGTCGGGCACGACGTCCGCGAGGGCGACGCCCTGGCCGGGGTTGGTCCCCCAGGTGACGAACGGCGTGACGGCGCTCGCGTCGAGGTGGACCTCCTGGTCGAACACGGCGTCGTCGTCGGTGCGCAGCTGCTGCCAGGCGGCGACGGCGGCGTCCCGGTCGGCGCCCTTCGGCGCGTGGTCGCGACCCTCGAGGTAGGCGAAGGTGGTCTCGTCCGGCGCGATCATGCCGGCGCGGGCGCCCCACTCGATGCTCATGTTGCAGACCGTCATGCGGCCCTCCATGGACAGCGCCCGGATCGCCTCGCCGCGGTACTCGACGACGTGGCCCTGGCCGCCGCCCGTGCCGACCTGCGCGATGAGGGCGAGCACGAGGTCCTTGGCGGTCACCCCCGGCTGCAGCTGCCCGTCGACCGTGACGGCCATCGTGCGCGGGCGCACCGCGGACAGCGTCTGGGTGGCGAGGACGTGCTCGACCTCGCTCGTGCCGATGCCGAACGCGAGCGCCCCGAAGGCGCCGTGCGTGCTCGTGTGGCTGTCGCCGCACACGATCGTGAGGCCGGGCTGGGTCAGCCCGAGCTGCGGGCCGATGACGTGGACGATGCCCTGGCTCGCGTCACCCATCGAGTGCAGGCGGACGCCGAACTCGGCGCAGTTCGCGCGCAGCGTCTCGACCTGCTTGCGGCTGACCGGGTCCTCGATCACGAGCGACCCGGTCGGGACGTTGTGGTCCTCGGTCGCGATCGTGAGGTCGGGACGGCGGACCGGCCGGCCGGCCAGGCGCAGCCCGTCGAAGGCCTGCGGGCTGGTCACCTCGTGCACGAGGTGCAGGTCGACGTAGAGCAGGTCCGGCTCCCCCTCGACCCGGCGCACGACGTGCGCGTCCCAGACCTTCTCGGCGAGCGTGCGGCCCATGGCTCCTCCTGGCTTGCATCTCACTGGTTGGGATGCGAGTATCACTGCGTGGAACAGCCTAGCGGAGTCGGCGTGCTTGACAAGTCCGTGCTCGTCCTCGACGCGGTCGAGCACGGCGCGACGACCCTGGCTGCCCTGGTCGAGCGGACGGGGCTGTCGCGGGCGACCGTCCACCGCCTCGCCGTCGCGCTGGAGGTGCACCGCCTGCTGGCCCGCGACCGCGACGGCCGGTGGCGCCTCGGCCCACGGCTCGGCGAGCTGGCCGGCGGTCCCGCGGGCGACGCGCTGCTCGAGCGCGCGAGCTCGGTCCTGGCCCGGCTGCGCGACGCCACCGGCGAGAGCGCGCAGCTCTACCGGCGCCAGGGCGACCGGCGCATCTGCGTCGCGGCCGCCGAACGCGGCAGCGGGCTGCGCGACACCGTCCCGGTCGGCAGCAGCCTGCCGCTGTCGGCCGGCTCGGCGGCGCAGGTCCTGCTCGCCTGGTCGCCGGACGACCCGGTCGTCCGCACCGCCGCGTTCACCCCGCGCACGCTCGCCGAGGTGCGCCGCCGTGGCTGGGCGCACTCGGTCGCGGAGCGCGAGAGCGGCGTCGCGTCGGTGTCCGCGCCGGTGCGCGGGCGGGACGGGCGGGTGCTCGCCGCGGTGAGCGTCAGCGGACCGCTCGAGCGCCTCACCCGCTCGCCCGGGCGCCTGCACGCCGAGGCCGTCTGCGCCGCCGCCGGCGAGCTCGGGGCGGCCCTGAGCCGTCCGTGCGCGCGGCACCGGCGGCCGGCGACCGGCCGCGCGCTGGGCCATCCGGACGAACCGGACTAGTCCGGCGGGTCGGACGCGAAGGTCCCAACGGGCCATGGCGGCTCGCCGGACCGCGGGGCACGCTGGGACCGCTCCCCCGCTGCCCCTGCCCGAAGGACCGCCCGTGCCGCTGCGCTCCCCCGCCGACGCCCCTCCCGGAGTCCCCGCTCGCCGGGCCGGAGCGCTCGTGGTCGACCTGGCGGGCCGGCGCGCGGCGGCGGACGCCGCCGTGCGGGCCGCTGCCCAGGCGCCGGTGCGCCACCTCCCGGCGGCCCTGCTCGACGCCCTGCACGGCGCCTGGGGCACGCCCGAGGAGGTGCTCGGCGTGATGCCCGTCCGACGGCTCGTCGCGCTGCCCTCGTAGCGTCCAGCAACCGCCTCGCGCAGGAGCCGCCCTCAGCCCCGCCGAACGCGACGCGTCGTGCCGGTGGCCGCGGAGGACAGCCAGACCTCGACGTCGGGCAGCGCGTCCTGCAGGGCGTGCGCGAGGTGCCGCCCCTCGAGCTCCCACGCCGCCTCGACCTGCGGGCTCTCCCAGGTGAAGTCGGTCAGGGCCAACCGCTCGTACTGCACGTTCCAGGCACGCAGGCGGCCGACCAGCCGGTCGTCCACGCCCAGCGACGGCAGGTCGACCGGCTCTCCCGTGCCGTACGGGCGGTCCCAGACCGGGTCGTCGACGCAGTGCTCCGCCATGACCGTCAGCGCCGTCGGACGGGGCGCGGCGTCGTCCGACCGTGCGGCGCCGGGCAGGTCGCTGCCGGACGGCGGCTCCGCCACCCAGGCCAGCTCGGCGTCCCGCGCCGGCTCGCCCGCCCCGTCGTCGCTCGTCTCGTGCGGCACACCGGGCAGGGTAGTGAGCGTGACCTCCCCCGACGGCGACCTCGTGCTGGAGCCCGCCGAGGACGCGGACGCCGCTGCGCTGCTGGCCCTGCGGGAGGCGGCCGCGGGGTGCCTCGCCGGCAGGGGCATCCGGCAGTGCCACTCGGCGGTGACCGTCCGGGGAAGTCTCCCTCGAGCAGGTGCGCCAGCAGGTCGCCGTCGGCCAGTGGCACGTGCTGCGCGACGGCGAGGACGGTGCAGCCCTGCAGCGCTGGTCCGCCCGGCAGGGCCGGACCGTCGGCCGCCGGGACGTCGACGGCGCCTGGTGCTCGGTGGTGCTGCTCGAGCGCGAGGTCGCCCAGGACGGACGCTGACGCCACGGACCTGTGGACGACCGCGCACCGGGCACGGACTGTCGCACCCCTGCGGGACCCTCGACAGGTGCTGGGGCGAGGGTCGGGGATGAGCAGCGGCAGTCGGTGCAGCGCGGACGGGTGCGAACGCGGCGTGCACTCCCACGGGCTGTGCGGGCGGCACTTCAAGCAGGAACGGCGCGACGGGACGCTGCCGCCGGGCGCCGGGCCGAGGCCGTGCGCCGTCGACGCCTGCGGCCGCCAGGCGGTCACCCGGGGCTGGTGCCACGGGCACTACCTGCGCTGGTCGCGCACCGGTGACGTCCGGGCCGAGGTGCCCCTGACCCGGCCGGCACGTGACGTGTGCAGCATCGAGGCGTGCGGGCGCGGCGCCCACAGCGGGGGCCTGTGCCGCTCTCACGCGCGACGCCGGCAGCGCTACGGCGATCCCCTGCGCGGCGGGCCGCTGCGCACCGTGACCGGCCAGGGTTCGCTCAACCACGGGTACTGGTGGGTCGCCGTCTCGGACGCCCAGCGCCATCTCGTCCCGCCCGGTCGGCGCGCCGAGTTCGAGCACCGCCTGGTCATGGCCGAGCAGCTCGGCCGTCCGCTCACCGCGGACGAGACCGTGCACCACCGCAACGGCGACCGGCTCGACAACCGCCCGGACAACCTCGAGCTGTGGAGCACGTCCCAGCCGAAGGGCCAGCGCGTGCAGGACAAGCTGGCGTGGGCGTACGCGTTCCTCGAGCGCTACGACCCGTAGGCCTGCGACGTGCTCGGCCTCGCCCGGGACGCGCCGGCGCCGGACGACGAGCCGCCCGGCCCGGGCGGCGGCGAGAGGCCGTGAGCACGCCGAGAGCCTGCTGTCCGGTTCGGACAGCAGGCTCTCGGGTCGATCGACGTAGCCCCGAAGGGATTCGAACCCTCGCTACCGCCGTGAGAGGGCGGCGTCCTAGGCCGCTAGACGACGGGGCCCTAGGTGTGCAGTGGTGCAGGTGCGGTCGTGCGTGTGCAGTTGTGGTGACGTGCGCTGGGGTACCTGGACTCGAACCAAGACTAACGGAACCAGAAACCGTCGGGCTGCCAATTACCCCATACCCCATGGGAGCCGCCGGGGGGTCGCCCCTGCGGTCCGCCAAGGAGTCTAGCGGACGTCAGGACCCGGCCGCCCCGGCCGCCGCGGCCGACGCAGCCGCCGTCGCCGCTGCCGCACGCAGCCGGCGCAGCACCCGGTCGCGGCCGAGCAGCGCCATCGACTCGGGCAGCGGGGGCGAGATCGCCGTGCCGGAGACCGCGGCGCGCACCGGGGTGTAGGCCTTGCCGCGCTTGAGGCCGAGGCCGCCCTCGAGCAGCGCGCCGTCGAGCGCCGCCTGCACGCCCTCGGTCGTCCAGTCGGCGACGCCCTCGAGGGCGTCGGCGGCGGCGCGAAGCACCGGCGCGTTCGCCGGCGTCAGCGACTTGGCCGCGGCAGCCGGGTCGACGGCGAAGTCGTCCTCGGCGAGGAAGGCGAAGCGCACCAGGTCGGGGAGCTCCGACAGCAGCGCCACCCGCGTCTGCACCAGCGGCACGAGGCCGGCGAGCACGGCCAGCTGCTCGGCGGTCGGCGGGTCGGCGAGCAGGCCGGCGCGCTGCAGGTGCGGCACGGCGCGGGCGGCGAAGTCGTCCTCGGCCAGCTCGCGCAGGTAGTGGCCGTTCAGCCAGTCCAGCTTGGCCAGGTCGAACACCGGCCCGACGGTGCTGATGCGGGCCCAGTCGAAGGTGCGCGACAGCTCCGCGAAGCTGAAGACCTCCTGGCCGTCGGGCAGCGAGTAGCCGAGCAGGCCGAGGAAGTTCAGCAGCGCCTCGGGCAGGTAGCCCTGCTCGACGAACCAGGTCAGCCGGGCCGCCGGGTTCTTGCGCTTGGAGATCTTGCTCTTGTCCGCGTTGCGCAGCAGCGGCATGTGCGCGAACGCCGGACGCTCCCAGCCGAGCCAGTCGAACAGCAGCAGGTGCTTCGGCGTGGAGGAGATCCACTCCTCGCCGCGCACCACGTGCGTGATGCCCATGAGGTGGTCGTCGACGACGACGGCGAGGTGGTAGGTCGGGAAGCCGTCGGCCTTGAGCAGCACCTGGTCGTCCGGCCGCGGCGCCGACACCTCGCCGCGCACCAGGTCGACGAACGACAGCGGCGGCTGCTCGGGCACCAGCATGCGCACGACGGGGTCCGGCGAGAAGCCGGGCAGCCCGGCCCGCTCGGCCTCGGTCTTGCCGACGCACAGCCGGTCGTAGCCGGTCGGGACCTTGCGCGACTGCTGGTCCTCGCGCATCGCGGTGAGCCGCTCGCCGGAGCACCAGCACCGGTAGGCGTGCCCGTCGGCCAGCAGCCGGTCGACGTGCGGGCGGTAGGTGTCGAGCCGCTCGCTCTGCCGGTACGGCGCGAACGGCCCGCCCTTGTCCGGGCCCTCGTCCCAGTCGAGCCCGAGCCAGCGCAGCGTGTCGTAGACCTGCTGCTCGCTGTCGGCCTGGAAGCGCGCGCGGTCGGTGTCCTCGACCCGCAGCAGGAACTGGCCGCCCTGCTGGCGGGCGAAGGCGAGGTTGAACAGCGACATGTACGCCGTGCCGACGTGCGGGTCGCCCGTCGGTGACGGCGCCACCCGGACGCGCACGGTCATCGCGCGACGACCGGGTTGGTGAGCGTCCCGACGCCCTCGACCTCGACCGAGACCGTGCTGCCGGGCACGAGCGGCCCGACGCCGGCGGGCGTGCCGGTCAGCACGACGTCCCCGGGCAGCAGCGTCATGAACGAGGTGATGAACGCGAGCACCGTCGGCACGTCGGAGATGAGGTCGCGCGTGTTGCCGTCCTGCCGCAGCACCTCGTCGACCTCGCAGCGCACCCGCAGGTCGGCCGGGTCGAGGTCGGTCTCGATCCAGGGACCGAGCGGGCAGAACGTGTCGTGGCCCTTGCCGCGCGTCCACTGCCCGTCGCTGACCTGCTGCTCGCGGGCGGTCACGTCGTTGGCGGCGGTGTAGCCCCACACGTGCTCGAGCGCGTTGGCGGTCGTGAGGTCGCGGGCGGGCCGGCCGATGACGACCGCGAGCTCGCCCTCGTGGTCGACGCGCCCGACGCCCGCGGGCAGGCGCACCGGGTCGCCGGGCCCGATCACCGAGGTGGCCGGCTTGAGGAAGACCACCGGCACGCCCGAGCTGGGCGCCGGTCCGGTCGTCCCGGCCATCTCCACCACGTGGTCGGCGTAGTTCTTGCCGATGCAGACGACGTTGATCGGCTGGGTCGGTGCGAGCAGCCGCACGGACGACAGCGGCACGACCTCGCCGGTCGGCGTCGGGTCGAGCAGCGGGTGGCCCTGCAGGCGCGCCAGCTGCAGCTGCGCCGGGTCGTCACCGCTGCCCTGCACCAGCCCGTAGGAGATGTCACCGTGCAGGGCGAAGCGGGCGATGCGCACGCGGGCGGGCCTCTCGAGACGACGGCAGGACCTCGCGGTCCGGAGCCGCCCACGCTACCGGCGGCGCCGGCACCGCCGACGCGGGCTGCGCGTCAGCCGGCACGGGCGGCGTCCGCCACCCAGGCACCGAGCAGGCCGCGGTAGTGGGCGACGAACTGCTCGTGCTCGTGCGCCGGGAACGTCGACCGCACCGTCTCGACGAGCAGCCGGTCGAACTCGGCCGAGGCGAAGTAGTCGTGCGCCACCGCGTCCAGCTCGCGCAGCTCGGTGGCGACGAACTCGGCGTAGCGGGCGGTGTCGAAGGAGTCGTCGGCCATCGTCCGGTAGACCGCCAGCTTCTCCTCGTACGACCGGTCCGAGTCCGCGACGTCGTACCAGCGGCGCGTGTCGAGGTCGACGGGCGGCGTCCGCCCGGTCGCGGTGCAGAACAGCGACCACTTCACCAGCGACGTCATCGCCCACGGGAAGTAGTAGTGCAGGGAGGTGAGCGAGACGTCCGGGCAGGCGTTGGCGTAGTCGATCGGGTGCACCTCCCCGCCGCGCACGAGCGTCTCGCAGGAGTTGAACTCCCACTTGAAGAAGGCGTTGACGACCTTGCCGATCGTCACGACCTCCTCGCCCGTGGCGGCGTCCAGGAAGTCGTGCGTGACGCTGTACCGGTCGTGCTGCGGACGGTCCGGGGCGAAGCGCATGACCATCGTCTCGGCGCCGATCGACAGCGACCGGGCGAACACGTCGAACCCCTCGACGCTGGCCTGCAGGTGCATGAGCCGCTGGCCCGACGCGTCGTAGGCCCGCGCGAGGTCCTGCGGGCCCTGGATGCGGGTTACGCCGACCCAGGCGCCGCCGTCGTAGGGCTTCATCCAGAGCGGGTAGCCGACCTGCTCGGCCACCTCGGCGAGGTCGAACGGGCGGTTGTACTTCGCGGCGGTGTACGGGAACCGGGGGTTGTCCGGCGGCTGCTTGTGCGGCACGAGCCAGGTCTCCGGCACCTTGAGGCCGAGCCGGATCATCGCGCAGTACGCGGCGTGCTTCTCCATCGACTGGAACGTGAAGGGGTTGTTGAGCAGGTACACGTCGTCCAGGAGCGCGATCTTCTTCAGCCACTCGCGCGGGACGTAGTACCAGTACGCCAGGCGGTCGACGACCAGGCTGTAGCGGCTCGGCTGGCGCAGGTCGAACGGCTCGATGGTGATGCGCTCGACGTCGAAGCGGTGCGTGTCGTCCCCGACCCGCAGCGCCGGGTCGAGCCGGCGGACGAGGGCCTCGAAGGCGCTGGGCCAGTCCTCCTCGGTGCCGAGCAGCAGTCCGAGCAGGTGCCGGCGGTCGGCCATGCGGTCCCCCCTGGGACGGTCGGGTCAGACGGAGCGAGGCAGGTGGTGCGCGAGCCGGGCCCGCCAGGAGGGCCAGTCGTGCGGGACGTCGTGCCCCCACAGGTCCGTCTCCACCCGCAGGCCCTGCTCGGCGCAGAGCCGGCAGAAGGCGCGGGTGCTGCCCAGGGCGCCGGTCGAGTCCTCCCACTGGCCCTGCCCGCAGACGAGCAGCAGCGACAGCCGCGAGCGCAGCCAGTCGAGGTGCCCGCCCTCAGCGGCGCCGAGCGACCACATCGGGGTGTTGCGGGTGGGCGGCGCAGGGCGAGGTCGGCCGCGTGCCAGGCCCCGAGGCTGCAGCCCGCGACGGCCAGCTCCTGGCGCCCGCCGCAGTCGGCGTCGACGAACGGGACGACGCCCTCGACGACCTCCCGCTCGTCGCGCTCGTGCAGCTGCGCCCGCTGGCTCGGGCGACGGCAGCTCGACGACGTCGCGCCTCACGCCCGCTGGCCCCGCGCCCGCAGCACCTGCGCGACCAGGTCGACGAGGTTCGGGTCGAAGGTGTCGCGCCAGCCGGTGTAGGTGTGCACGTCGCGGTTCTCGACGAGCCGGGTGTCGTAGCCCTGCGCCTGCAGCGCGCGGGTCATCAGCCGGTTGTTCTCGACGTTCTCCTCGATCAGGCCGCACGACAGCACGACCGGGACCGGGTCGGGCGCGGCGCCGGCGCGCAGGACCCCGTCGACGAACGCGGCGATGCGCTGGAAGCGCTCGAAGCCGCTCTCCTGCTCGTCGAGGACGCGGTGGAAGAAGCTGCTGCTCTGCAGGTAGAGCCCGTCGAACACTCCCGGGTGCGCGCGCTGCGCCTGCAGCAGCGCGAGCCCGCCGAGGCTCGCGCCCATGCCCACGACGACGGTCGACGGCGCCGTCCGCCGCAGCCCGGGGACCAGCCCGAGGCTGAGCGCGCGCCCGTAGGTGGCCGAGGCGCTGTAGGTCTCGTTGCGGTCCAGCGGCGCGAGCAGCGCCGCGCGCACCGGCGGCAGCCGCCCCGCCTCGACCATCGCGTCCAGGAACAGGGTGAGGTCGGCGAGCGCGTCGTACTCGGGCCCGTCGTGCACGACGAGCAGCGGCGCCGCCGCGTCGTCGGCCAGGCCGACCGCCGACCACAGCACCGCCGGGACGTCGGACGGCAGCCCCCGGCTGGGCAGCGACAGCTCGCGCCGCGGGCCCCGCGGCGGGGCGGCCAGCGTCCAGCCCGGCGCGGTGTAGCCGGGCAGCAGCAGCACCGACTTGTCGCCGAACGCCCCGCCGACGCGCTCCCGGTGCTCCGGGTCCACCACCCACGAGCTGCTGCCGTCGGCGAGCTGCAGCTCGAAGGAGTACTCCATGCGGTCGACGTCCGGCCGCGGCACGCGCAGCTCCCAGTGCCCGCCCTCGCGGGTGAAGCCGAGCAGCTCGCCGGGCAGGCGGACGTCCTGCTGCAGCCGGACCCCGCGCAGGACGCGCAGCGGGTCGGCGTAGCGGAAGACGAGCTCGTCGCCCTCGACGCTGGCAGCCACGGGACGGCGCGGGCTACGGCCGGGCCGGCGCGGCGCCGGCAGGCACCCGGCGCGGGAGCGGACGCATCAGGACCCGATGCGGTGCATCCACCCGTGCGGGTCCTCGCGGCGTCCGTACTGCAGGTCGAGCAGCGTCGAGCGCAGGCGCATCGTGACCTCCCCTGACTCGCCGTCGCCGTTCGTCCACTCGCCCTGGCGGCCCTTGACCCGGCCGACCGGCGCGATGACGGCCGCCGTGCCGCAGGCGAAGACCTCCGTGAGCGAGCCGTCCTCGGCCCGCTTGCGCCACTCGTCGACCGAGATGCGGCCCTGCTCGACCTGCAGGCCGAGCTCCGGCGCGAGGGCGATGAGCGTGTCGCGCACGACCCCCGGCAGCAGCGTGCCGGTGAGCGCCGGCGTCAGCAGGCGGCTCGTCCCCGGCCGTCCCTCCTGCTCGGGGCCCCGCAGGACGAAGAACAGGTTCATGCCACCCATCTCCTCGACCCAGCGGCGCTCGACGGCGTCCAGCCAGACGACCTGGTCGCAGCCCTGCTCGGCGGCCTGGCGCTGCGCGAGCAGGCTGCCGGCGTAGTTGCCGGCGCACTTGGCCTCGCCGGTGCCGCCGACCGCCGCGCGGACGTACTCGTCGGACAGCCAGACCGTCACCGGCTTGACCTCGCCCGGGAAGAACGGCGTGACGGGGAACGCGATGAGCAGGAACAGGTACTCGTGCGCGGGGCGCATCCCGACCTGGGCCTCGGTCGCGATCATGAACGGGCGCAGGTAGAGGCTCTGGCCCTCGGCCGTCGGCACCCAGTCGCGGTCGACGTCGACGAGCGTGTCGACCGCCTCGAGGAACAGCTCGACGGGCAGCTCGGGCATGGCGAGGCGCTGCGCCGAGCGGTTGAAGCGCCGGGCGTTCTCCTCGGGGCGGAAGACCGCGACGCCGCCGTCGGGCTGGCGGTAGGCCTTGAGGCCCTCGAAGATCGCCTGCCCGTAGTGCAGGACCATCGCGGACGGGTCGAGCGTCAGCGGCTCGTAGGCCGTGAGCCGGGCGTCGTGCCAGCCGTCCTGCTCGGTCCAGCGGATCGCGACCATGTGGTCGGTGTGCACGCGCCCGAAGCCCGGGTCGGTCATGCGGGCCCGGCGGTCGGCGTCGCTGGCGCGGGACGCGCTGAGGACCTTCTCGATCGTCAGGCTGGGGCGGTCCGTCGTGGCCGTCATGGCGTTCTCCGTCCGTGCGGGTGGTCCTGCGACGGTAGCCGAGCCGCGCACGCCAGGACGACGGTCGTGTCAGCGGCCGGTGGCGTGCGGCTGCGCGGCCGAGCCAGTGCCGCGCGGGTCCCGGCCGGACCGGGCGACGGGCTGCTCGAGCACGGGGCGCCGGCACCGACCTCGACCCCGCGGGCGGGAGGGCTCCGGGTCAGCCGAGGCGGGCGAGCAGCGCGCCCGCGACGTCGTCGGTCGTGCGGGGTGCGGTCCCACGGCCGGCGAGGTCGTCGGCCACGGCCTGCTCGACGGCGCGGGCCTGCGCCGAGTGGCCGAGGTGCTCGAGCAGCAGCGCCACCGAGAGCACCGTGGCCGTCGGGTCGGCCGTCCCCTGCCCGGCGATGTCGGGGGCGCTGCCGTGCACCGGCTCGAACATCGACGGGTTGGTGCGGGTCGCGTCGATGTTGCCGCTGGCGGCCAGGCCGATGCCGCCGCCGATGGCCGCGCCGATGTCGGTGAGGATGTCGCCGAACAGGTTGTCGGTGACGACGACGTCGAAGCGCTCGGGCTGCGTCACGAAGAACATCGAGGCGGCGTCGACGTGCTGGTAGTCGGTGGTGACGTCGTCGAACTCGCCCGCCACGCGGTCGAACACGCCCTTCCACAGCGCGCCGGCGTGCACGAGCACGTTCGTCTTGTGCACGAGCGTGAGGTGCTTGCGCTCGCGGGCGCGGGCCCGGGCGAAGGCGTCGCGCACGACCCGCTCCACCCCGTACGCCGTGTTGAGGCTCACCTCGGTGGCGATCTCGTGCGGCGTGCCCTCGCGCAGCCGCCCGCCGTTGCCGACGTACGGGCCCTCGGTGCCCTCGCGCACGACCACCAGGTCGATCGGGCGGTCGCCCACCGGGCTGGTCACGCCGGCGAACAGCCGCACCGGGCGCAGGTTCACGTGGTGGTCCAGCGCGAACCGCAGTCGCAGCAGCAGCCCCCGCTCCAGCACGCCCGGCGGCACGCTGGGGTCGCCGATCGCGCCGAGCAGGATCGCGTCGTGCTGCCGCAGCTCCTCGAGCGCGCTGTCCGGCAGCGCCTCGCCGGTGCGCAGGTAGGCGCGGGCGCCGAGGTCGTAGTCGGTGCGCTCGACGTCCGGCAGCACGGCGTCCAGCACCCGCAGGCCGACCGCGACCACCTCCGGTCCGATGCCGTCGCCGCCGATGACCGCCAGCCGGGTGCTCATGCGCCGAGCCTAGCCAGAATGGGACGGGCGTCCCACGCACTGGGACGCCCGTCCGCCGCTCAGGAGGCCGGGACGACCCGGTTCACGGCGCTCACGATCGCCCGCAGCGACGACGTCACGATGCTCGGGTGGACGCCGCAGCCCCACAGCACCCGCCCGCCGACGGCGACCTCCAGGTAGGACGCGGCCTGCGCCTCCTCGCCTGCGCCGGTGGCGTGCTCGGCGTAGTCGAGGACCCGGGCGTCGACCTCGAGGGCCTGCAGGGCGTGCACGAACGCCGCGATCGGCCCGTTGCCCGAGCCGGTGACGGTGCGCCGCTCGCCGTGCCAGTCGACGACCGCCTCGAGCCGGTCGACCTCGCCCGTGGCCGAGGTGAACGACACCAGGCGCAGCGGGGCGTCGTGCTGCAGGTAGGTGCCGGTGAACAGCTGCCAGATCAGGGCGGGGGCGATCTCGCCGCCGGCGTCGTCGGCGACCTCCTGCACGACCCGGGAGAACTCGATCTGCATGCGCCGCGGCAGGTCGAGGTGGTGCTCGTGCTTCAGAACGTAGGCCACGCCGCCCTTGCCGGACTGGCTGTTGACCCGGATGACCGCCTCGTACGAGCGGCCCACGTCGAGCGGGTCGATCGGCAGGTACGGCACGCCCCACGCGAACTCGCGCACGGGCACGCCGGCTGCGGCGGCATCGCGCTCGAGGGCCTCGAAGCCCTTCTTGATGGCGTCCTGGTGCGAGCCGGAGAACGCGGTGTAGACGAGGTCGCCGGCGTACGGGTGCCGCGGGTGCACCGGGAGCTGGTTGCAGTGCTCGACCGTGCGCCGGACCTCGTCGATGTCGCTGAAGTCGATGCGCGGGTCGACGCCCTGGCTGAGCAGGTTCAGCCCCAGCGTCACGAGGCAGACGTTGCCGGTGCGCTCGCCGTTGCCGAACAGGCACCCCTCGACGCGGTCGGCGCCGGCCTGGACGCCGAGCTCGGCGGCGGCGACGGCCGTCCCGCGGTCGTTGTGCGGGTGCAGGCTCAGCAGCACGCTGGAGCGGCGGTCGCCGAGCGCCCGGCCGAACCACTCGATCTGGTCGGCGTAGGTGCTGGGCACCGACATCTCGACCGTGGCGGGCAGGTTCAGCACGACCGGGTTCGCCGGCGTCGGCTGCCACACGTCCATGACGGCCAGGCAGACCTCGAGCGCGTAGTCGAGCTCGGTGCCGGTGAACGACTCGGGGCTGTACTGCCAGCGCACCGTCGTCTCGGGTCCGAGCAGCTGCTCGGCGTGCTTGGCGCACCACTGCGCGCCGCGGACGGCGATGTCCTTCACGCCGTCGCGGTCCAGGCCGAACACGACCCGCCGCTGCAGCGTCGAGGTGGAGTTGTAGAGGTGGACGAGCGCGGTGCCGGAGAAGCCGGCCAGCGACTGCACGGTGCGCTCGATGAGCTCCTCGCGCGCCTGGGTCAGCACCTGGATGGTGACGTCGTCCGGGACGAGGTCCTGCTCGACGAGGGTGCGGATGAAGTCGAAGTCGGTGGCGCTCGCGGCCGGGAAGCCGACCTCGATCTCCTTGTAGCCCATGGCGACCAGCAGCGTGAACATGCGCAGCTTGCGGTCGGCGTCCATCGGGTCGATGAGCGCCTGGTTGCCGTCGCGCAGGTCGACGCTGCACCACTGGGGCGCGCGGTCGATCGTGCGGGAGGGCCAGGTGCGGTCGGGCAGCTCGACCGGTGGGAACGGGCGGTAGCGGGTGTGCGACGGGAAGGACGACGAGTTCACGGGAGGCTCCGGGAGGTGGCGGGGGTGCGGCCAGCACGAGGGCCCGCGACGGGGAGCCGGCCTAGGAGAGGGCCCCGCCGCGGCCCGTAAGGAGCGAGGAGCTCGACCAGGTCACGGCGACACCCTACCCAGGAAGTCGACCAGCGCGGTTCGCAGGGCCTCGGGCTCGTCGACCCACGGGAAGTGGCCGGCCCGCGGCAGGACGACCGTCTCGGCGCGGCGGAAGCAGCGGGCCACGTGGTGGACCGCCTCGACGCCGGTGGCGCCGTCGCGCTCGCCGCCCACGACGAGCACCGGCACGTCGAGGCGGGCGAGGGCGGCGAGCAGCGCGGCGACGTCGACCTCGTCGTCGGACGCGGCGAAGCCGAGCTCGGCGCGCCGGCTCATCTGCCGGTCGGCGCTCGCGGCGTGCTCCTGCGTCCGCTCGTCCCAGCGGCCGTAGAGGAAGGGTCGGACGGCCCGCCACAGCGCCTGCGACTGCGACGGGGGCGCGTGCTCGAGCGCCGCCTCGGCCGCCGCCGCGTCGGCGTACCAGGGCTCGCCCGCGCGCTGCGCCCGCACCGCCGGGACGTCGGCGCGCTGCCCGTCCGGCCCCGACTGCAGGCGGTCGGTGGGGGTGACGAGCACGAGCGAGCGCAGCCGCTCGGGGTGCGCGGCCGCGTACGCCTGCGCGACGACCGTGCCGGCCGAGTGCCCGAGCAGGTCGACGCGCTGCTCGCCGAGGTGCTCGCGCAGCGCCTGGACGTCGGCGGCCAGCCGGTCGAAGCGCAGGCTCGCCGGGTCGGCGGGCACCTCGCTGCGTCCGGTGGCCCGGTTGTCGAGCCGCACCAGCGTGCGCTCCTGCGCCAGCCCGCCGAGGTCCTCGAGGTAGGCGCTGGCCCGGCCGGGCCCGCCAGGCACGCACAGCAGCCGCGGTCCGGTGCCGACCTCGTCGTAGGCCAGGCGCGTCCCGTCGGCTGCCGCGAACGTACTCACGCCAGCTGCACCGATCGGACGGAGGAGGCGCCGACGGCCCCGGCGATCTCGTCGAGCAGCTCGGCCGGCGGCGGGCTGTCGACGGTCAGCGCCATGAGCGCCTGGCCGCCCTGCGCCGTGCGGCTGACCTGGGCGCCGGCGATGTTCACGCCCGCCTCGCCGAGCCGCGCGCCCACGAGGCCGACGACGCCGGGCCGGTCGTGGTAGCGGAAGAACACCAAGTTGCGCTCGGCGACGAGCTCGAGGTCGAACCCGTCGACCTCGGTGAGCTTCTCGACCTGCCGCGGGCCGGTCAGCGTGCCCGACACGGACACCTGGCGACCGCCCGCGACGGCTCGGTGCGGAGATGGGGCCTGCGCGACGGCACCGTCCGCGTGCTGGGACGCCACGACGGTGCCGCGACGGCGGCGGCCTTCCGGACGGACGGCGCGCCGGTCACCGCCGGTGCCGACGGGGCGGTGCGCGCC
>CAXTFU010000019.1:16479-26587 GCA_964243385.1 uncultured bacterium
GCCCGACACCGACACGACGTCGCCGGTCGGCAGCACGCCGCGCACGGTGACGAGGTTGCGGTAGTCGGGGCTCTCGGGATCGGTCGACACGGAGGTCTCGACCCCGCGCTCGGCCGCGAGCGTGGGGGCGTTGACGAAGGTGACCTGCTCCTCGACGACGTCGCCGAACACGCCCTTCAGGGCCGCCAGCAGCAGGACGGACACGTCGAGCGAGGCGATCTCGCCGCGTACCAGCACCTCGACGCTCGCCGCGACGCCACCGGCGAGCGCCGTGAGCACCCGCCCGAGCTTCTCGACCAGCGGCAGCGCGGGGCGCAGGTCCTCGGCGACGACCCCGCCGGCCTGCACGTTCACGGCGTCCGGGACGAACTCGCCCTCGAGCGCCAGCCGGACCGAGCGGGCGACCGCGATGCCGGCCTTGTCCTGCGCCTCGACGGTCGAGGCGCCGAGGTGCGGCGCGGCGACGACGCTGTCGAAGGCGAACAGCGGCGAGTCGGTGCAGGGCTCGGTGGCGAAGACGTCGAGCCCGGCGCCGGCCACCGTGCCGGCGGCCAGGGCGTCGGCGAGGGCCTGCTCGTCGAGCAGCCCGCCGCGGGCCGCGTTCACGATGCGGACGGTCGGCTTGCAGAGCGCGAGCTGGGCCGCGCCGATGAGGCCGACCGTCTCGGGCGTCTTGGGGAGGTGGATCGAGATGAAGTCGCTCTCGCGCAGCAGCTCCTCGAGCGAGACCAGGCGCACGCCGATCTGCGCGGCGCGGGCCGGGGCGACGTAGGGGTCGTAGGCGATGAGCTGGGTGCCGAAGGCCGACATGCGCTGGGCGAACAGCACGCCGATGCGGCCGAGCCCGACGACGCCGACGACCTTGTCGGCCACCTCGACGCCCGTCCACCGGCTGCGCTCCCACCGCCCGGCCTTGAGGGCGGCGTTCGCCGGGGCGAGGTTGCGGGCGCAGGCGAGCAGCAGCAGGACGGCCTGCTCGGCGGCGCTGACGATGTTGCTCTGCGGGGCGTTCACGACGAGGACGCCGCGCGCCGTGGCGGCCGGGACGTCGACGTTGTCCAGGCCGATCCCCGCGCGGGCGACGACCTTCAGCCCGGGCGCCGCGCCCAGCGCCTCCGCGTCGATCCTCGTCGCGCTGCGGATGAGCACCGCGTCGGCCCCGGCGAGTGCCGGCAGCAGCGCGGCGCGGTCGGCCCCGTCGACGTGCCGGACGTCGAACCCGTCACCGAGCACGGCGAGCACGGACGGCGCGAGCTCCTCGGCGATGAGCACGACGGGACGGGCGGACGGCTGCACGGCGGTGGTCAAGGGGGTGGTCAAGGCGGTCCTCGCGGAGTCGTCGGAGCGGGCGTCCGCAACGGGACGGGGGGGAGCCTACGGCGGCCCGCCGACAGGAACCTCCCGCCCACAGTTGGTGCCGGTGCGACCACAGGTGGTCGTCGACCTGACAGGATGGCCGTCAGCCTGCTCGCACCCTTGGAGATCGCGTGCCCACCCCCTCTTCGCGCTGGCGCGCGCTCCCCGCCGGTGCCGCCCTCGCCGCCCTCACGGCCGGCACCCTGCTGTCCGGACCGGCCGGTCCGGCCGTGGCGGCCGACCGGCCCGGAGCCGTGACGAGCCTGCGCGCGTCGGTCGCCGCCGGCACCGGCGACCTCGACGCCCTCCCGCGCGGCGAGATCCGCCGCTCCCCCGTGCGCTCCGCGCTGCGCGCGTCGGCGGCTGCACCGGCGCCAGCGCCGCGCGGCTCGCTCACGGCGACGCGCGTCTCGACCTTCAACATCCGCTTCGTGGACACGCCGGGCAACGCCTGGTCGCCGCAGGCCAAGGCCGCCTTCCGGGCCGCGGCCGACGTCTGGGAGCGCAGCGTCGAGTCGCGCGTGCCGATCGAGGTCGAGGCCACCGCCCGCAGCCTCGGCGCCGGGCTGCTCGGCGGCGCCGGCCCCTTCGACTTCCTGCGCAACGAGGGCCGCACCCCGCTGCCGGCGCGCGGCGAGCCGACGGCCGCCCAGGTGCGCGACGACGTCTTCGAGCCGGTGGCGCTGTTCAACGCGCGCACCGGCCGCGACGCGCTGCCGCCCGAGGACGGCGAGCGCAACCCCGACATCGTCGCCGACTTCAACCCGAACCTCGCCGGCCTGTACCTCGGCACCGACGCCCGTCCGCCGGCCAACCAGGTCGACTTCCGCACCGTCGTCCTGCACGAGATCGGCCACGGGCTCGGCATCACCGGCACCGCGACGGTCGAGGGGACCCGCGCGAGCGTCGGCGTCTCCGACATCAACGGCCGCACGGGGGTGCGCAGCGGCGTCTCGTTCGACCAGCTCACCTACGCCACCTCGGCGGCGCAGGCGGGCAGCGGCGGCACCCGCGTGCTGTCCCTGCCGGACGGGTCGCGCGCGCTGCGCACGGCGCTGACCGGCGGCCGGCTGTACTGGGCCGGCCAGCAGGCGCTCACCGCCGCCGGCGGCAAGGTGCGCCTGCACGCGCCGTCCCGCTGCGGCGAGCAGGGCCCGCCGCGCCTGTGCGCCCCGGGCGAGAGCCCGTTCGTCGAGGGCTCGTCGTACAGCCACCTCGACGAGGAGGTCTACCCGCGCAGCACCCCGCAGGGCCTCATGACGCCGTACCTCGAGGAGGGCGAGGCCTACGTCGACCCGGGCCAGGTCACCCTCGGCATGCTCGCCGACATGGGCTACGCCGTCCCCGCGCTCACCGGACAGCGCTTCACGGCCGTCGACCCGGTGCGGGTGCTCGACACCCGCACCGGCACGGGCGCGCGCGCCGGTGTCGTGCGTCCCGGCACGGCGCTCGACGTGCGGGTCGCCGGCACCGGCGCCGTCCCGGCCGGGGCCACGGCCGTGGTGCTCGTCCTGACCGGCTCCGCGCCGGTGGGCGCCACGCACGTGCGGGCCTACCCGACGCCGGTGACCGGGCTCCCCGCGCCGGACGTCTCGCACCTCAGCCTGGTCCGCGGCACTCCCCGCTCGAGCACCGTCACCGTCCCGGTCGGCGACCGCGGGTCGGTGCGGCTGCTGAACGGCGCCGGCTCGGCCTACCTGCAGGCCGACCTCGCCGGCTGGTACGGCCCCGGTGCGGCCTCGGCCTTCACGGCCGTCTCGCCGGTGCGGCTGCTCGACACCCGGCGCCGGCTGGGCACGTCGGCCGCCGGCCCGCTCGGCCCCCGCGGCCTGGTCGACGTGCGGGTGGCGGGCACCGCAGGCGTCCCGGCCGGCGCCACCGCCGCCGCCGTCACCGTCACCGTGCTCGCCGGCAGCGGCAGCACCGAGCTGCGCGCCTACCCCGGCGGCGGCGCCCCCCTCGCGGTGCCCGGCGTGACGAGCCTGAGCGCGTCGTCCGGGGCCACCGTGGCCGGGCAGCTCGTCGTGCGCCTCGGCCCGGACGGCACCCTCCGCCTGCGCAACGCCCGGGCGAGCCGGCACGTCGTGGTCGACCTCGACGGCTGGTACGGCCCCGACGGTGCGCTGTTCCGCGCGGTGTCGCCGCGGCGCGTGCTCGACACGCGCGTGCGGCTCGGCACCTCGGCAGCCACGCCCAGGCGGCTGGGCCGGGGGCAGGCGGCGACGCTGACCGTCGGCGGCGCGACGACGATCCCGCGCACGGCGTCGTCCGTCGTCGCCACGGTCACCGGCGTCGCGCCGTCCGCGCGCACCGACGTCCGCGTCGTCCCGGGTCTGGTGCGCGGCCTGCCGCCCACCGCCCAGCTCAGCCTGTCGCCGGGCGTGACCGCCTCGAACGCGGTCGTGACCCGGCTCGAGGGGACGCGGGCGAGCCTGCGCAACAGCGCCGGCACGGTCGGCCTCGTCGTCGACGCCGCGGGGTGGTTCGGCCCGGCCAGCTGACGTGCCGACGGCCCGGCCCCTTGCGGGGACCGGGCCGTCGCACCGCCTCGGGGGCTACTCGCCCGCGTCGTCGATCCAGGCCATCATCGGGCGCAGCTGCGCGCCGACGGTCTCGATCGGGTGGTCTGCGCCGGTCTTGCGGAACGCGGCCAGCTCCGGCCCGCCCTGCTCGTCGTCGTCGATGAGGCGCTTGGTGAAGGTGCCGTCCTTGATCTCGGCCAGGACCTTGCGCATCTCGTCCTTCACGGCGGGCGTGATGATGCGCGGCCCGGTGACGTAGTCGCCGAACTCGGCCGTGTCGGAGACCGACCAGCGCATCTTGCCGATGCCGCCCTCGTACATGAGGTCGACGATGAGCTTGAGCTCGTGTAGGCACTCGAAGTACGCGACCTCGGGCTGGTAGCCCGCCTCGGTGAGCACCTCGAAGCCGGCCATGACCAGCGCCGACGCGCCACCGCACAGGACGGCCTGCTCGCCGAACAGGTCGGTCTCGGTCTCCTCGGTGAACGTCGTGCGCAGCACGCCGGCCCGGGTGCCGCCGATGCCCTTGGCGTACGACAGCGCGAGCTGCAGCGCCGAGCCGGAGGCGTCCTGCTCGACCGCGACGAGGCACGGCACGCCGCGGCCGTCGACGAACTGGCGGCGGACGAGGTGGCCCGGCCCCTTGGGCGCGACCATCGCGACGTCGACGCCGGCGGGCGGCGTGATGAGGCCGAACCGGATGTTCAGGCCGTGGCCGAAGAACAGCGCGTCGCCGTCCTGCAGGTTCGGGGCGACGTCGGCCTCGTAGAGCTTCCGCTGCACGGTGTCGGGCGCCAGGATCATGATCACGTCGGCCTCGGCGGCGGCCTCCGCGGGCGTGACGACCCGCAGGCCCTCCTGCTCGGCCTTGGCGCGGCTCCTGCTGCCCTCGGGCAGCCCGACGCGGACGTCGACGCCGGAGTCGCGGAGCGACAGCGCGTGCGCGTGCCCCTGGCTGCCGTAGCCGAGGACGGCCACCTTGCGGGACGCGATGACGCCGAGGTCGGCGTCGTCGTCGTAGTAGATCTCGGCCATGGTGCGGATGTGCTCCTCGCGTAGGGGACGGGCGGACGGACGGGGGTGCAGCGCGGTCGGCGGCCGGTCAGCCGGCGCTGCGCAGGCGCGGCTCGGCGCCGGTCATCGAGCGGGAGCCGCGGGCGACGGCGACCATGCCGGACTGCACGAGCTCGCGGATGCCGAACGGCTCGAGGACGCGGATGAGCGCGGACAGCTTGTCGGTGGTGCCGGTCGCCTCGATCGTCACCGCGTCGGCGGCGACGTCGACGACCTTGGCCCGGAACAGCTGGACGGTCTCGAGCACGTGGCTGCGGGTCGACAGGTCGGCCTTGACCTTCACGAGCAGCAGCTCGCGCTGCACGCTCGCGGCCGGGTCGAGCTCGACGATCTTCAGCACGTTGATGAGCTTGTTGAGCTGCTTGGTGACCTGCTCGAGGGGCGAGTCCTCGACCGTGACGACGATCGTCATGCGGCTGACCGTCGAGTGCTCGGTCGGGCCGACGGCGAGCGACTCGATGTTGAAGCCGCGCCGGCTGAACAGGGCCGCGACGCGGGCGAGCACGCCGGGCTTGTCCTCGACGAGGACCGACAGGGTGTGGCGGGTGGTGGCCATGCGAGGTCCTCGGGGTCGGATCGGGCGGTGCCGGGGGCGGGACGGGCGCGACGCTCAGACGTCGTTGGCGTCCCAGACCGGACGGGTGTCGCGGGCGGCGAGGATCTCGTCGTTGCTCGTGCCGGCCGGCACCATCGGCCACACCATCGCGTCCTGGCCGACGACGAAGTCGACGACCACCGGCATGTCGTCGACGGCCATCGCCTTCTCGATCGTCGCGTCGACGTCGTCGATGCTGTCGCAGCGCAGGCCGACGCAGCCCATCGCGTCGGCGAGCTTCACGAAGTCGGGGATGCGCTTGGACTGCAGGTTGGTGTTGGAGTAGCGGCCGTCGTAGAACAGCGTCTGCCACTGCCGGACCATGCCGAGGTTGCCGTTGTTGATGATCGCGACCTTGATCGGGATGCCCTCGATCGCGCAGGTGACGAGCTCCTGGTTGGTCATCTGGAAGCAGCCGTCGCCGTCGATCGCCCAGACCGTGGCCTCGGGGCGTCCGACCTTGGCGCCCATCGCGGCCGGGACGGCGTAGCCCATGGTCCCGAGCCCGCCGGAGTTCAGCCAGGTGTAGGGGTTCTCGTAGCTGATGAACTGGCTGGCGAACATCTGGTGCTGGCCGACGCCGCTGACGTAGATCGCCTCGGGACCGGCGATCTGGCCCAGGCGGGTGATGACGTGCTGCGGCGCGAGCGAGCCGTCGGTGGGCTCCTCGTAGCCGAGCGGGTAGGTCTCGCGCCAGCTGTTCAGCGAGCTCCACCAGCCGGTCAGGTCGGCGCGCGTGCCGGTGGCGTACACCTCCTGCACGGCGACGACGAGGTCGGCGATCGTCTCGCGGCAGTCGCCGACGATCGGCACGTCGGCGATGCGGTTCTTGCCGATCTCGGCCGGGTCGATGTCGGCGTGGATGACGGCCGCACCCGGCGCGAAGCTGTCGAGCTTGCCGGTGACGCGGTCGTCGAAGCGGGCGCCGAGGCAGATGAGCAGGTCGCTCTTCTGCAGCGCCGTGACGGCCGCGACGGTGCCGTGCATGCCCGGCATGCCGAGGTGCTGCGGGTGGCTGTCCGGGAACGCGCCCCGGGCCATGAGCGTCGTGACGACCGGGATGCCGGTGAGCTCGGCGAGGATGCGCAGCTCGGCGGCCGCGCGGGCCTTGAGCACGCCGCCGCCGACGTAGAGCACCGGGCGCTTCGCGCTCGCGAGCAGGCGGGCGGCCTCGCGGATCTGCTTGGCGTGCGGGCGGGTCGTGGGGCGGTAGCCCGGCAGGTCGAGCACCGGCGGCCAGGAGAACGAGCCGGACGCCTGCAGCACGTCCTTGGGCAGGTCGACCAGCACCGGACCGGGACGCCCCGTGCTCGCGAGGTGGAACGCCTCGGCGATGGCGCGCGGGATCTCGTCGACCGACTGCACGAGGAAGTTGTGCTTGGTGATCGGCATCGTGATGCCGACGATGTCGGCCTCCTGGAAGGCGTCCGTGCCGATCGCGGCGCTCGGCACCTGACCGGTGATCGCGACCAGCGGGACGCTGTCCATGTAGGCGTCGGCGATCGGCGTGACGAGGTTCGTCGCGCCCGGACCGCTCGTCGCCATCGTCACGCCGACCTTGCCGGTGGCCTGCGCGTAGCCCTCGGCCGCGTGGCCGCCGCCCTGCTCGTGGCGCACCAGGACGTGGCGCAGCTTCGTGCTGTCGAACAGCGGGTCGTACGCCGGCAGGATCGCGCCGCCGGGGATGCCGAAGACGACCTCGGCGCCGACGCTCTCGAGCGAGCGCACGAGGGACTGGGCACCGGTGAGGGTCTCGGACATGAGGATCTCTTCTCGCAGGAGCGGCGTGTTCAGGGGCAGTGCCGGGAGCGCGTGCGGGCATAAAAAGACCCCTCGTGCGGAGGCACGGAGGGGTGAGCGCGTCTGCCGGGTCGGCAGGCGCGCTAGGGAACTACGAGGATGCTCAGCACACGTCCACAGTGCGCCACCCCCGCGGCAGTGTCAAGGGAAGTGGGACGGCCGTCCCACGTGCTGGGACGGCGTCCCGCCTGCCGGTGACGCGCCCCCGTCGGTGTGGCCGCGGCGGCACCCGCGCCCGCGTGCCGCCGCGGGACCGGCCACGGCGGCACTTCCCCTGCGGGCTGGTACGCCCGGCAGCGGTGCGGCGTACCGGCACGCAGCGGAAGCGCAGGTCCTGCACCCGGCGCGGGGCGACCGGGCGGGCGTCAGCCGGTGATGGCGCCCTGGGCGGCCGAGCCGACGAGCTTGGCGTACTTGCCGAGCACGCCGGTGGTGTAGCGGGGCTCGAGCGGCTTCCAGCCGGCCCGGCGCCGCTCGAGCTCGTCGCGGTCGACGAGCAGGTCGAGCGTGCGCGCGGCGAGGTCGAGCCGGACGGTGTCGCCCTCGGCGACCAGCGCGATGGGACCGCCGTCGGTGGCCTCGGGGGCGACGTGGCCGACGCACAGGCCGGTCGTGCCGCCGGAGAAGCGCCCGTCGGTGAGCAGCAGGACGTCCTTGCCGAGGCCGGCGCCCTTGATCGCGGAGGTGACCATGAGCATCTCGCGCATCCCGGGCCCGCCCTTGGGACCCTCGTAGCGGATGACGACGACGCAGCCCTTGTCGAGCGTGCCGGCCTCGAGGGCGTCCATGACGCCCTGCTCACCGTCGAAGACCCGCGCCGGGCCCTCGAAGACGTCGCCGTCGAAGCCGGCGCTCTTCACGACCGCGCCGTCGGGGGCGAGCGACCCGCGCAGGATCGTCAGGCCGCCGGTCCTGTGCATCGGGTCGTTGAGCTGCCGGATCACGGCGCCGTCGAGCGGCGGGATCTCCATGTCGGCCAGGTTCTCGGCCATCGTGCGGCCGGTGCAGGTGAGGACGTCGCCGTGCAGCAGCCCGGCGTCGAGCAGCGCCTTCATGACGACCGGGATGCCACCGACCCGGTCGATGTCGGTCATGACGTACTGGCCGAACGGCTTCACGTCGGCGAGGTGCGGGACCCGGTCGCCGATGCGGTTGAAGTCGTCGAGGGTCAGCTCGACGCGCGCCTCGTGGGCGATGGCGAGCAGGTGCAGGACGGCGTTCGTCGAGCCGCCGAGCGCCATGACGACGGTGATGGCGTTCTCGAACGCCTCCCGCGTCATGATCTGGCGCGCGGTGATGCCGCGCTCGATGAGGCGCACGACCGCCTCGCCGGAGCGGACGGCGATGTCGTCGCGGCGCGTGTCGACGGCCGGCGGGGCGGCGCTGCCCGGCAGGGCCATGCCGAGCGCCTCGGCCGCCGCGGCCATCGTGTTCGCGGTGTACATGCCCCCGCAGGCGCCCTCGCCCGGGCACGCGGCCTTCTCGATCGCGGTCAGCTCGTCGCGGGTGATGAGCCCGCGGGCGCAGGCGCCGACGGCCTCGAAGACGCTGATGATGGTGAGGTCGGTGTCCTCGCCGTCCAGGCCCTTGAGCTTGCCCGGCAGCGTCGAGCCGGCGTAGACGAACACGCTGGCGAGGTCCAGGCGCGCCGCGGCCATGAGCATGCCCGGCAGCGACTTGTCGCAGCCGGCCAGCGTCACGGTGCCGTCCAGGCGCTCGGCGAACACCACCGTCTCGACCGAGTCGGCGATGACCTCGCGCGAGACCAGCGAGGCGCGCATGCCCTCGTGCCCCATCGAGATGCCGTCCGAGACCGAGATCGTCCCGAACTCCATCGGGAAGCCGCCGGCCTGCCGGACGCCGACCTTGGCGGCCTTGGCGAGCCGGTCCAGCGACAGGTTGCACGGCGTGATCTCGTTCCAGGACGACGCGACGCCGATCTGGACCTTGTCGACGTCCTCGTCGGTCAGGCCGACGGCGCGCAGCATGGCGCGCGCGGGGGCCCGCCGATCGCCCTCGGTCACGTCGTTGCTGCGGGGCTTGCGGACGGCCGGTGCTCCCGGGCCCGCGTCTCGAGTGCTCACGCTCGAAGGATAGGTGAGACGATCGGTCCGTGACGGCCCCCCAGACCGTGGACCGGCGCCGGTTCGGTCCGCAGCGCGTCGCCCTCCTGCCGGTGGCCGTGCTGCTGCTCGGCAGCCTGCCGCTCGCGGCGTCCAGCGGCTGGTTCAACGCCGTGGTGCTCGTCCCGGTCGCCTGCGCGGTGTGGGTCCTGCGCGCCCGCGTCGTCATGGCCCCCGTCGGCGTCGAGGTCTGCAACGGCCTCGGCGTCCACCGCCTGCCGTGGGACGCCGTCGAGGGCTTCGACGTGCCGCGCCGCGGCCCGCTGCGCCTGCTGCGCTCCGGCGGACGCCCGCTGCTCCTGACCGCGGTGTCGCGGCGGACGTTCCCCCAGGTGCGCGCCGCCGCCGAGCAGCTCGGCCGCGCCGGCGGCTGACCCGCCCCCGACTGACCCGCCCCCGACTGACCCGCACCGTGACCGACCCGACCCGACCGACCCGACCCCGCCGCTCGACCGTCGAGCGGCCCACCTCCGAGAGCGAGCCCCGGTGCGTCTGCCCTCCCCCCGACGCCGCCAGACCGCGACGGCCTGCGCGCTCGCGCTCACCGCGCTGCTCAGCGCGGCCTGCGCGGACGACGCCCCGTCGCCCGCCGCCGGACCGGACGCCGCGCGGACCCCGACCGCGGCGCCGACGACGGC
>CAXTFU010000020.1:0-24000 GCA_964243385.1 uncultured bacterium
CGTCGAGCACGTCGAGGACTGGATGCGGGAGTTCAAGCTCATGGCGCTGTCGCGCACCGAGGGCACCGCGAGGCACGACGTCCCGGAGCGCCTGCAGGCGATGGTCGACGGGCTGACCCGCCGCTACGACAGCGACCTGTCGGAGCCCGACCGGCTGCGGGCCGCGGCCGCCGCCCGCGGCGAGGCCACGGTCGACCTGTCGTACCCGGTGCGTCCCGAGACCGAGCAGGCCGTGCTCTCCTGGCGGACGATGCTCGACCAGGTCGACGCCTACTGCCGCGCCGAGGACCTGCTCACCCTGCAGCGCAGCGCCGAGCAGGTGCGCCTGCAGGACTGGATCACCGGCCAGTTCCTCTCGCAGCTGCGCGGTCGTCCCCCGCAGCCCTGGCGACCGGTCCCGCACGCGGACGTCGCGCTGGAGCCCGGGGCGGCCGAGCAGCGCGCCGGCTGACCTGCCCGGGCCGGTGCGGTCGCGGCCCGGCGCCCGCGGCGAGCCGGCCGCAGCCCGCGCTCAGCCGAGCGTCGCGCCGAACAGCGAGCCCAGCACGTAGGTGATCGTCGCGGCGCCGGCGCCCACGGCGAGCTGGCGCAGCGCCCGGCGCAGGGGCGGGGCGCCGGAGAGCATGCCGACGACGGCGCCGGTGAGCATGAGGGCGGCGCCGACGAGGACGGCGGCGGCGACGAGCGCGACCGTGCCGGACAGGCCGAGCAGGAACGGCAGCACGGGGACCGCGGCCCCCGAGGCGAAGAAGGCGAAGCTGGACAGGGCCGCCGACAGGCCGCTGCCCACCAGCTCGTGGTCACCGCCCGGTCCGGCGTGCTCCTCGACCGCCGGCCACGCCCGCAGCTGTTCGGCGGCGTGCCGCTGCGCCTGCTCGACGCCCATCCCGCGGGCCCGGTAGACGAGGGCGAGCTCGTTGGCGTCGACGTCCAGGTGCGGATAGGCCTCGACGTGGCCGGCGCCCGGCGTCGAGGCGTCGAGCAGCTCGCGCTGCGAGCGGACCGAGATGAACTCGCCCGCCCCCATCGACAGGGCGCCCGACAGCAGGCCGGCCAGCCCGGTGAGCAGGATCGTCGTCGTGCCGACGCCGCTGCCGGCCACGCCGAGCAGCAGCGCGAGGTTCGAGACCAGGCCGTCGTTCGCGCCGAACACCGCCGCGCGGAACGTGCCGGAGATCTGCGCGCGCCCCCGCTCGGCGAGCCCGCGCACGACCTCGGCGTGGATCTTCTCGTCGGCGGCCATCGCGGGGGTCGCGTCGACGTCGTCGTCGTAGGGGCTGCGGCTCTCGGCGCGCTGGGCGAGGGCGAGGACGAACACCGAGCCGAAGCGCCGGGCGAGCAGCGCCAGCAGGCGGCTGCGGGGGCTCGCGTGGCCGCGCCCCGGGCCGCGGTCGCCGAGCAGCTGTCGCCAGTGCGCGGCGTGCCGGGCCTCGGCCTCGGCGAGCGCGAGCAGGATCTCGCGCTCCTCCCCGCTGCGGCGCGCGGCCAGCTCGCGGTACACCGCGGCCTCGAGCCGCTCGTCCGCCAGGTGCTGGCGCCAGCGGCGCACGGTCGCGGGCGACGGCCCGGACGACCGGCGCGACGTCGCGCCGGCGGTCTCGAGGGACGGGGACGGCGACGACTGCGGCTGCATCCGGCCCTCCCTGTCGATCGGTGGGCCGGTCGGCCCGTGACCTCTGCCCGAGCCCTGTCGGCCCGTCGCCCTGCTGCCCGGTGCGTCCTGCTGACCGGTCTGCCTGCCCACCCTGAGGTCCCGTCGGCCCGCGCCCCGGTGGCCCCGTCGACCCGCGAGGACGGTCCCGAGCCTACCGGCGGTGCAGGATCAGACCCGGACCAGCGGTCCGGCCGCGCGCAGCGCACCGACCGGCCGCCCACCGCCCAGCACGGGCGTGCTGCCGAGCCGGTCGAGCACCTCGGCCTCGACCCCGAGCGCCCGCAGGCCGGCGACGAGGACGGGCACGGCGGCCCGGGTGGCACCGTCGGCGACCTTCACCGCGACCGCGCTCCCGTCCGGCAGCGCCGCGGCGAACACGCCCTCGGCGCCGTCCTTGGCGACCAGCCCCGGCACGCCGACCATGAGCTCGGTGACCTCGCGGCCGGTGCCGCCGACCAGGTCGGGACGGGCCCGCATCGCCGCGGCCGTGCGGGCGCACGACCCCTCGCCGGTGGCGAGCGCCGAGAAGGCGCGCGCGAGCCCGGTGAGGGTCAGCGCGTGCTGCGGCGCACCGCAGCCGTCGACGGCGACGTGCTGCACCGGCTCGCCGGCCAGCTCCTCGAGCGCCAGGCCGAGCGCCAGCTGCACCGGCGCCTCGACCTCGAGGTAGCCCTCGACCGGCTCCCCACGGGCGACGCAGGCGGCGAGCATCGCGGCGTGCTTGCCGGAGCAGTTCATCGTCAGCCTGCTGGCCGACCCGCCGGCGCGCAGCAGCGCGTGCGCCGCCGGCTCCGACAGCGGCAGCAGCGCCGGGCAGCCGAGCGCCGTCTCGTCCAGCCCGGCGGCGGCGAGGGTCCGGCGGACGACCGCCAGGTGCTGGGGCTCACCGGAGTGCGACGCCGTCGCGAGGGCGAGGCACTCGTCGTCCGGCGGCGCCCAGCCGGCGTCCAGCAGCCCGACCGCCTGCAGCGGCTTGTTCGAGCTGCGCGGGAAGACCGGGACGTCGACCTCGCCGAGCGACAGCACGGGACGACCGCCGGCGTCGACGGCCAGCACGGAGCCGCGGTGCACGCTCTCGACGACCCCCGAGCGGACGAGCTCGAGCAGGACGGGCGTGCTCACGCCCCCGTGCGCGGCCCGGTCGGCTGGTCGCCCAGCAGCGTGGCGACGTCGGCCTCGCCGTCGCGGTAGCGCCGGGTGATCTCGGCGCTGCACGAGTCCATGATCTTCTGCACCTGGCGGCGCTTGCCGGACAGCCCCTGCTCCTCCTCCGACAGCGTGCGCATCGCGTGCGCGAGCTCGTCGGTGGAGCGGGCGGACACGTCGGACAGGTCGACGTCGGCGACGAGCGCCTCGACGTAGCGGCGGTGGCTGTCGGCGCGGGACGGCTCGACGGTGGTGTGCCGGCCCAGGCCGCGGGCGGGCGCGCGCGGCTCGTCGGCCAGGATCGCGGCGAGCCCCTCGACGAGGTCGCCGCTGCCCGTGCCGTCGCGGCGGTTGAGCTCGGCGCGCAGGATGTCGAGGCGGCCCTGGATCATCCGGCGCAGGTAGGACAGGTCGACCTCCTCCTGCTCGGCCTCGCCGCGCAGCTCGCGGACCTCGGCCAGCGGCAGGTCGGGCAGGCCCTTCAGGAAGTCCTGGGCGAGCACCCGGTCGATGCGCCGGTTGCCGCCGGGGTAGGGGATGGCGTCCTCGACGCTCACGCGGTGCTCCTCAGTCCGTGGTGCTCCCGCCTGCGGGAGCCGCGGGACCATCGTCGCAGATGCGCGACGCTGTCGTCGCGATCCGTCACGGTTCGCGCGTCAGCGGCGGCGGAGCAGTCCCTCGCGGGCCTTGGCGGCGTCGCGGGCCGGCGACTCGGGCAGGACGAAGGCCGGCTCGTCGTCGATCCGCGCGGCCACGCCGCCCGCGACGAGGTCCGCGTCGTCCGCCACCGAACGCTTCACGAGCGCGAGGGCGATCGGGCCGAGCTCGAAGTGGCGGACGGCCGTGCCGACCCGTCCGACGTCGCGGCCGTCCAGCGACACCGCCGACCCGGTCGCCGGCAGCTCGCTGTCGGAGCCGTCGAGGTGCAGCAGCACCATCCGGCGCGGCGGACGGCCGAGGTTGTGCACGCGCGCGACCGTCTCCTGGCCGCGGTAGCAGCCCTTGTCGAGGTGCACGGCGGTGCTGAGCCAGCCGACCTCGTGCGGGATCGTGCGGTGGTCGGTGTCCAGCCCGAGCCGCGGCACGCGGGCCGCCACGCGCAGCGCCTCGAACGCGCCGACGCCGGCGAGCGGGCCGTCGAGGTCGGCCAGCCCGTCCCGCGGCACGAGGCGCGGGGCGGGGTCGGCGACGACCGCCCAGGCGTCGCTCGCGTCCGACACCTCGACGCGCAGCATGAACTGCATGCGCTGCAGGAAGGTCACGAGCGCCTCGGCGGTGCCGGGCTCGACGTGCGCGAGCACCGCCTCGCCGTCGTCGACGAGCTGCAGGTGGTGCTCGACGTGGCCCTGCGGCGACAGCAGCAGCGCCTGCGTCGGCACGCCGGGCTCCAGCCCGCTGAGCGACTGGGACAGCAGGCTGTGCAGCCAGCTCAGCCGGTCCGGTCCGGCGATGCGCACGACCGGGCGGTGCGACAGGTCGACGGTCGCCGTGCCGGCCGCCAGCCGGCGCTGCTCGGCGTACGGGTCGCCGTAGTGGGCGGCGACGCCCGTGTCCGGCGGGTCGGCGGGGACGGCACCGGGACGGCTGAGCAGCGGGGTCACACAGGTCCGAAGGCGCGCCCGCGGACCGCGATTCCCGTCAGGCCTCGGCGCAGCTGCGGCAGATGCCGAAGACCGAGAAGTGGCCGACGTCGACCTGGAACCCCTGGGTGGCCGCCAGCGCCGAGACGACGGGCGCGACGACCTCGGACGACGCCTCCTCGACCCCGCCGCAGTCGCGGCACACGAGGTGGACGTGGTCGTCGTCGGTCGCGACGGAGAACGTCGGCGCGCCGTGGCCGAGGTGCGTGTGCCGCACGAGCCCGAGCTCCTCGAGCAGCTCGAGGGTGCGGTAGACGGTGCTGATGTTCACGCCGGTGGCGGTGCGCCGGACGGCGGTGACGATCTCCTCGGGCGTGGCGTGCCCCAGGCTGCTCACCGCCTCGAGGACGAGCTGGCGCTGCGGGGTCAGCCGGTAGCCGCGGGCGCGCAGCTCGGCCAGCAGGACCTTGCCGGCGCCGTCGTCGGGCGCGTGCTCGGCCCCGCTGCGCCCCATGCCGCGGACACTAGCCTCCACCGCGTGACCGAACCCGTCCTGGCGCTGCTCGGCGACCCGCCGCGGCTGCTCGACCCGGCGACCCCCGTCCTGCGTGCCGACGACCTCGGCGCGTCCCGTGGCGAGGCGGTGTTCGAGACGCTGCGTGTCGCGGGCGGTCGCCCGGCCTTCCTGCAGCTGCACCTCGACCGCCTGGCCCGCTCGGCCGCCCGCCTCGCGATCGACCTGCCGCCCGGCTGGGCCGAGCTCGCGCACGCCGCGACCGACGCCTTCGCCGGCCAGGACGGCGTGCTGCGCCTGACCTGCAGCAAGGGCGCCCCGGGCGCCGGACCGGTGGGCTACGCGCTGGTCACGCCCGTCCCCGAGGAGACGGTGCGGGCCCGCGAGCAGGGCGTCCGGGCGGTCGTGCTGACGCTCGGCGTCCCGGCGGCGCTGCGTGCGGACGCGCCGTGGCTGCTCGGCGGCGTGAAGTCGACCTCGTACGCGGTGAACATGGCCACGCTGCGCGCAGCCGCCGAGCTGGGCGCGCAGGACGCGGTGTGGGCCAGCAGCGACGGCTACGTCCTCGAGGCGCCGACCTCGACGGTCGCCTGGGTGGCCGACGGGCGGCTGGTCACCCCGCCCGCGGACGAGGTCGGCACCCTGCCCGGGACCACCGCGCACGTCGCGCTCGGCCGGTCCCCCGTGCCGGTCGACGTCCGGCTCGGCACGGTCGACGAGCTGCGCGCCGCCGACGAGGTTCTGCTGCTGTCGAGCGTGCGCGGGGTGACGCCCGTCGTCGCGCTCGACGGCCGGGAGCTGCCGGTCGGGCCGGTGACCCGCGTGCTGCGCGAGGCGTTCGAGCAGGCGGTGCACGAGCCCGCCTGACGGGACGGGTCGGTATCCGGATGACAAGCCGCGAGGGACGACCTACGCTTCTCAGCACACTGGAGAGGAGGTGGTCCGACACTTTGAGTGCTCATCGGACGAGTGAGGTGGCTGTCCGCTAGGACGCCCGCAAGGACTGCACGCTGAGCTTCCTCGCGCGCCCTCGGGCGTTCGGCGAATCCCAGACAGGCACCCGACCCCGAGCCGCCGGCCGTGTCCAGCCGGCCCTCCTCCCGACGGGAGGAGGAAGTGGCTCGGGGTCCGCCATGTCCGGGGTCCGCGCGCTCGGGGTCGGCGTCGTCCGGATCCTCCCGGTGCATGTCGGGCCCGGATGCTTGACCACCGTGGCCGGAGTGACGGATGCTGACGGTGCGTCGTTCCCTCGAGACGGAGCGTCAGCCGCCCGCCCGCTCGCCTCGCAGAGAGCTGGACCCGTGCCCGACGAGCCCGACGACCTCCTCGAGGCGCTGCGCGAGGAGAACGAGGACCTCCGGTCGCGCATCGCGGAGCTCGAGGCGTCTCGTGAGGAGTACCGCCGGCAGATGGCCGAGGTGCTGACCTCCGCCTCCTGGCGGGTCACCGCACCGCTGCGCGGGGTCGTCGGTCGCGGCCGCCTGGCCCGCCGGCGGGTGCGCGAGCTCCCCCGCCGCGTCGCCGGGCGCGCCCTCGTGCCGCGGACGACGACTGTCGGGCTGTTCCCGCCGCGCTGCCACCCGCTCGAGACGGCCGACAGCCCCCTGCTGCACCTGCCGCTGCGCTGGGACGAGGTCGTGCCCGCGCGCGCGCCCCTGCTCGAGCCGCGCCGCAACCGGATCCTGGTCGTCGCGCACGTCTACTACCCCGAGGTCTGGCCGGACATCGAGGACCGGCTCAGCCGGCTGCCGGAGCCCTACGACCTCATCGTCACGCTCGTGTGCGGGCGGGCCGAGAGCCTCGAGCGCGACCTCGGCCGCCGGCTGCCGCACGCGCAGATCCACCACGTCGACAACCACGGGCGCGACTTCGGGCCGCTCATCGACCTGGCCAACCGCGGCCTGCTGCACGGCTACGACGCGGTGCTCAAGGTGCACACCAAGCGCAGCGTGCACCGCGTCGACGGCGACGCCTGGCGCGTCACGCTGCTCGACGGCGTCCTGCCCTCGCCGGAGGGCGTGCGGCGCATCGTCGAGCTGCTGCGCACCGACCGCGACGTCGGGCTCGTCGCGCCGACCGGGCACCTCAAGGGCTCGGAGACGTGGGGCTCGGACCTGCAGCTCGTCGAGGCGCTCGCCGCCCGGTTCCCCTTCGCCTTCGACCCGGACGCGCTCTGCTACCCCGCCGGCTCGATGTTCTGGGCCCGGCCGTGGGTGCTCGAGCGGCTGGCCGACCTGCAGCTGCGGGCGGCGCACTTCTCCCCGGAGGCCGACCACCTCGACGGCTCGACCGCACACGCCCTCGAGCGCTTCGTCGGGGTCGTCGCGACCGCGTCGGGCCTGGACCAGGTCGAGGTGGCCGACGTCGCGAGCCGGCTGCACCGGGCGCGCCGGCCGGCGACGCCCCCTCGGGTGCTGGCGTTCTACCTGCCGCAGTACCACCGCACGCCCGAGAACGACGCCTGGTGGGGCAAGGGCTTCACCGACTGGGTCAACGTCGAGAAGGCGCGCCCGCTCTACGACGGCCACGCGCAGCCCGCCCGCCCGGGCGAGCTCGGCTACTACGACCTCGCCGACCCGGAGGTGCTGCGCGCGCAGGCGGCGCTCGCGCGCGCGCACGGCGTCGACGGCCTCGTCCTGCACTCCTACTGGTTCGACGGCCGTCGACTGCTGGGCACGCCGCTGCGGAACCTGCTGGCGGACCGCACGATCGACCTGCCCTTCGCGCTGTGCTGGGCGAACGAGCCCTGGACGCGCCGCTGGGACGGCCTGGACAGCGAGGTGCTCATCGGGCAGACGTACAGCGCCGGCTGGGCGGACCGCTTCTACGACGACCTGCTCCCGGCGCTGCGCGACCCGCGCTACGTGCGCGTGGGCGGCGCGCCGCTGCTCGTGGTCTACCGTCCCGGCCAGCTGCCCGACGCTGCGGCCGCCGTGCGGCGGTGGAAGGAGCGCGCGGTCGCCGACGGGCTCGGCGGGCTGCACGTGCTGTCGGTGGTGCCGTCGCGCGACTTCGAGCCGCTCACCCCCGAGATCGCCGCGGTGCTGGACGGTCTCGTCCGCTTCCCGCCCGGCAGCGGCGTCGGGCTGCAGTCCGTGCGAGCCCTCGCGCCCGACTGCGAGTCCGGGCTCAGCGGCGACGTCTACTCCTACGACGCCGCCGTCGACGGTGCCGACCTCGCCCCCACCGGCCCGCACGGGCTGCGCGTGCACCCGGGGGTCATGCCGGGCTGGGACAACACCGCGCGCCGCGGCACCGACGCCTACGTCTTCCACGGCGGCAACCCGGTGTCGTTCCGGCGGTGGCTGTCCCGTGCCGCGGACGCCGCCGCCGCGTCCGGCCCGGAGCCGCTGCTGTTCGTCAACGCCTGGAACGAGTGGGCCGAAGGCGCGCACCTCGAGCCCGACACCCGCTTCGGCCGCGCGAACCTCGAGGCCGTGCAGGACGTCGTGCGGCGGGTCCCCCGCTGAACGTGGCGGCGCTGGACGTCGCGGTGCCGGTCCGCCCGTCGCTAGAGTGCCGGGCGTGACCGCGGACGCTGCTGCCGTGACGTCCGCGCCGCTCACCCAGGACGCCGTCGACGACTTCGCCGTCCGCGCCGGCGCGATCGCCGACGCCGTGAACGGGTTCGTGCAGGGCAAGGCGGAGGTCGTCGAGCTCGCCCTCGTCTGCCTGCTCGCCGGTGGCCACCTGCTGCTCGAGGACGTGCCCGGCGTCGGGAAGACCTCGCTGGCACGCAGTCTCGCGAGCGCGCTCGGTGCGCCGTGGCAGCGCATCCAGTTCACCCCCGACCTGCTGCCCGGCGACGTGACCGGCGTGTCGGTGTTCCACCAGGACAGCAGCGCCTTCGTGTTCCACCCCGGACCGGTGTTCGCGAACGTCGTGCTGGCCGACGAGATCAACCGGGCGTCGCCGCGCACGCAGTCGGCGCTGCTCGAGGTGATGGAGGAGCACCAGGTCACCGTCGACGGGCGGCCGCACCCGGTCCCCGACCCGTTCCTGGTCATCGCGACGCAGAACCCGGTGGAGATGGACGGCACCTACCCGCTGCCGGAGGCGCAGCTCGACCGCTTCCTGGTCCGGACGACGGTCGGCTACCCGGACCACGCCGCGGAGGTGCGGGTGCTCGTCGCCGAGCACGCGCGCACCGGCCTCGGCGAGGTCGCGCCGGTGAGCGACCCGGCGCAGGTGCTGGCGCTGAGCCGCGTCGCGCGCTCGGTGCACGTCGCGCCCGCCGTCTTCGACTACATCGCCTCGCTCGTCGCCCGCAGCCGCGAGCTGCCCGAGCTGCGGCTCGGCGCCAGCCCGCGCGGCGGTCTGGGACTGCTGCGCGCCAGCCGGGTGCGCGCCGCGCTGCAGGGCCGCGGCTACGTCGTGCCCGGCGACGTGCAGGACCTCGCCGTGCCCGTGCTGGCGCACCGGATGCTCCCGTCGCCGTCGTTCGAGGCGTCGGGCGGGACGACCGAGCAGCTCGTGGAGGAGCTCGTCGGCTCCGTGCCGGCGCCACCGCTCGGGCGATGACCCCGCGCGCCGTCGGGCTCGTGGCCGGCGGGGCCGCCCTGCTCCTGCTCGGCCGGCTGGCCGGGTGGCCGGAGCTGTCGGCGCTGGGTGGAGCCGCCCTCGCCCTGGTGGTGCTCGCGCTGCTGCTCGCCGCCCGGGGGGTGCGCGCCGAGGCCTGGCTCGGCGACCTGCCGCGCTCCGTGACGCGCGGCGCCCAGGCGGGCGTGCACGTCGGCGTGGCCGCGCACCGCCGGGCGTCGCTGCGGCTCGTGCTCGGACCGCCTGCAGCGCCGCTGCTCTCGGTGCCCGTGCGCGGCCTGCGCGCCGACGAGCCGCGCGAGGTCGTCGTGCCGCTGGACACCTCGGTGCGCGGGATGCGCCCCGCCGGCCCGTACGCGCTGGTGCGGTCCGACCCGTGGGGGCTCGTGCGGCGCGTCGTCGCGACCGTCGACGGGGCGCCCGTGACCGTGCACCCGCGCACCGCCCCGGTCGAGCGGGTCCTGCTGTCCGGCACGCGGTCCGGCGACTCGGACGTGTCGACGCGGCGCCCCGGGTCGGAGCACTTCCACGCCCTGCGCGAGTACGTCCTCGGCGACGAGCCGCGCGCGGTGCACTGGCGGTCGTCCGCCCGCGCAGGACGCCTGGTGGTGCGGCAGTCGGTGTCGGCGGCCGCGGACGCCGTCGTGGTGCTGCTCGACGTCGACAGCGCCGCCTACGGCTCCGGGCAGGCGTTCGCCGCGCGCTCCTCCCCGGAGCGCTTCGAGGCGGCGGTCGACGTCGCGGCGTCGCTGGCGTCCGCCTCGCGGGCGTCCTCGCAGGTGGTGCACGTGTCCACGACGGCCCGCAGCGCCCGCGCCGCCAGCGCCGGCGCGGCGACCGCCGCGCCGCTGCTGGACGCGCTGGCCCTCGTGCACCCGCTCGCTCCGGTCGACGTCGCGCCCGAGCAGCTGCGCCCCTCGCTGCGGCGGCTGAGCTGCGCGCGGCTGCTGGTGGTGACCGGCGACCCCGACCCCCGGCTCGTCACGGCGCTGCAGGCGCTGGGCCGCGACCTGCCCGTGCTGCTCGTCCGCACGGGCGGTACCGGCGGGCCGCCCGTGCCCGGTGTGCGGACGCTCGACGTCGCCGGACCCGACGACCTGTCCGCGCGCGGCGCGCCGTCGTGACCCGCTCCCCGCGACCCCGTCCGCGCCTGCTCGTGGCGCTGGTGTGCCTGGCGGCCTGCGGCGCCTTCCTCGGTGCCGTGACGCCGCGTGCGGTGCTGGTCTTCGTGGTCCCGGCCAGCCTGCTCGGCAGTGCGGTGGCCGCGGCGGTGCGTCCCGGGCGCCCGGGCACGGCGCTGGTCCTGCTCGCGTCCACCTCCCTCGCCTGGGCCGAGGTCGTCAACCTGCTGAGCGGCACGGCGTCCGGGCCGGCGGCGAGGTCGAGCGCCGTCGCGGCCGCGCTGAGCGGGCTGGCCGTCCTGGCCTGCACCACGACGCGCCCGGCGCTGTTCCTGCTCCCCGTCGTCGCGGTCGTGGTCGGCGCGCTCTCGCTCGGCGCCGGCGCCGAGGTCGGCCCGGTCGCCCTGGCGGTGGCCGTCCTGGCCGTGCCGGCGCTGCGCGCGGTGCAGCAGGGACAGGACCGGTGGCGGTCCCGGCCCGCCGACCGGGTGGTCGCCTGCCTCGGCCTGGTCGCCGCCCTGCTCGGCGGCGCCGCCGGCCTCGCGCTCACCCCCGCGCGCGCACCGGCCGTGCTGTTCCCCGGGCAGGCCGAACCGGCCGTCCGGGCGGGCCTGCCGGACGTCGTCTCCCGCGACGTCCCGCCACCGCCCCCCGCGGCCGCCGCCGACCGGGCTGACGACGCCGACGCTGACGCCGACCTCCTGCCGACCGTCCTGGTGGCGGTGCTGGCGCTCGTCGTGCTCGCCGCGCTGGCGCTGCTCGTCCGGCTGCTCGCCGTCCGCGTGGCCTGGCGGCGGCTGCGGCGCCGGTGCGACAGCGGCGACCTGCGCACCCGCACGAGCGGCGCCTGGCCGTGGCTGCGCGCACGCCTGCACGCGCTCGGCGTCGCCGTCCCGCCCGAGGTCTCCCCCGACCGCGCGCACCGCGCCGAGGCGCTGCGCGAGCTCCCGGACGACGCTCGCGCCGGGCTCGACCGGCTGACCCCGATCGTCGTCCGGGCCGGCTTCAGCAGCGCCGGCGTCAGCCGCGCCGAGTACCGCGCCGCCTGGGCCGCCGCCGACGAGATCACCGCCGCGGCTCGCACGGCGAGCAGCCGGACCCGGCGCGTGCGTGCGGTGCTGCGGCGACCACCACGAAGGACGAGTCACCTGTAGCCTGCGCAGCGTGACGTCGGCCCGGACTGGCAGCCGTGCCGACTGGGCCGGCTACGCACCGCTCGAGGCCGGCACGCGCGAGCGCCTGCACGCCGCCGCCGGCGACCTCGACGCCGGGCTCCGGATGTGGCGCACCTGGACCTACCTGGCCGTCGAGCAGGTGAAGAACTCCTACCGGCGGACGGTGCTCGGCCCGTGGTGGCTGACGCTCCAGACGGCCGCGTTCGTGGTCGGCCTCGCCATCATCTTCAGCCAGATCCTCCGGACCGACCTGGGCTCCTTCCTGCCGTACGTCGCCGTCGGCTTCCTCGTCTTCAACCTGCTGTCCGGCCTCACGCGGTCGGCGTCGACCGTGTTCACCGGCGCGGCCGACACGCTGCGCAGCACGCGCCAGCCGCTGTCGAACCTCGTCCTCAAGGCGGTCGCGGTCGAGCTCATCCAGTTCGCGCACAACAGCGTGATCTTCGTCGTCTTCCTCGCCCTCGGGCTCATCCCGATCAGCCTCTCGATGCTGCTCGCACTCCCGGTGCTCGCGCTGATCGTGCTGAACGGCGTGTGCCTCGGCCTCTGGCTCGGCACGACCGTGGCGCGCTTCCGCGACGTGGGACCGCTCGTGGCCTCCCTGCTGCAGGTGCTGATGTTCTTCACACCGGTCTTCTACCGGCTCGAGGACCTCGCGCAGGACGGCCGGGGCGCGCTCGTCGGGTGGAACCCCTTCCTCTACCTGCTCGAGGCCGTGCGGGCGCCACTCATCGGCGCGCCGCTGACCACGGCTGCAGTGGTCGGCAGCCTCGTCGTCACCGTGCTGGACGTCGCGCTCGCGCTCGTCGTCTTCGTCCGGTACCGCTCGCGCCTGCCGTATTGGGTCAGCTGATGGCCCGCATCGAGCTGCACGACGTCCGGGCCTCCTACGAGCTGCTGTCCGTGCGCGACTACAACCTCAAGCGCCGCGTCGTCGACGCCGCCCGCCGACGGACGCGCCCACCGGTCGTCATCGAGGCCCTCGCCGGCGTGGACCTGGTCGTCGAGGAGGGGTCACGGCTCGGCCTGATCGGTGCCAACGGCGCCGGCAAGACGACCTTGCTCTCCATCATGGCCGGCGTCCTGCCGCCGACCAGCGGACGTGTGCGCGTCGAGGGACGCGTCCTGGCCCTGCTCGGAGGCGCCGGCACAGGTCTCGACCAGGAGGCGAGCGGCCGCGACAACGTCGTGAGCATGGGTGTGCAGCTCGGCGAGACGCCCGCCGACATGCGTCGGCGGATCGACGACGTCGTGGACTTCAGCGGCCTGTCCGGACGCATCGACCACCCGGTGTACTCGTACTCGAGCGGCATGCAGGCCCGGCTGCGCTTCTCGATCCTGACCAGCCTGCGGCCGGACGTGCTGCTGATGGACGAGGGCATCGGCACCGCGGACGCCGAGTTCAACGAACGAGCACAGCGACGCCTGACGGACTTCATGACGACGGCGGGCATCGTCATCCTAGCCACGCACGGGGACGACCTCCTGCGGCAGCAGTGCAGGGAGGGCCTGTACCTGGACGGCGGGCACGTCCGCTCCCGGGGTGGCCTGGACGCCGTCCTCGGTGACTACACCGCTCACCGGCACGGGCTGGACCCCGTGGCCCTCCGCGAGCGCCCGTAGGGCAGTAGGACGCGGCGCGCGCACGTCGCGCGCGGCGCTTACGATCGGTGCATGGTCAGCAACAGGATGCAACTTCTGCTGCAGCTGCAGCGGGAAGAGCGGGCCACCGACTTCTCCTGGGACGTCGACGCACCCGACGACACCGGCCTGCGCTCGCTGCTCGAGGACGAGTCGCCCTCGGTCGGCTGGGTCTACGACCACATCCCCAAGACCGGTGGCTCGGACTTCGCCGGTCAGTGCATGGAGCGTCTCGACCCGCTGGACCACGTCTTCGTCCCCTGGCCTGGTTCCGTCCTGTCGCTGCGCGTCGGGCGGGTGCTGAGGGCGAGCATCGTGCACGGACACGGTGCCCTCGCAGCCGCCGCGCTCGTCGACCGCGGCTGGCAGACGGCCTTCACCCTGCGGGAGCCCGCAGAGCGGATCGCCTCCGTCTACCAGCAGTGGGCCCGGAGCCGCCCGTCGACGAGCGCCGACAGCATGACCTTCACCTCCTGGTTGCGTCAGATGCTCGAGGCGTCGGACCGGGAGCACCGGCTCAACCACCAGGTGCAGTGGCTCGCTGAGCGGCGCACGCCCTCCCTGGCCGCGCCGTACCACTGCCTCGCCCGACCCCTCACCCTGGAAGCGGCGGTCGAGCGTGCCGGCGAACGACTGGCTCAGGCCTCCATCGTCGCCGAGACGCACAGCGTGCGAGCGGTCTTCCAGTCGATGGTCGACGCGGCAGACCTCCGAGTCAGACCGGACCGGTCACCCGAGGTCGTCAACGCCTCCTGGCAGTCCTCCGAGGCACTGCTGAGCGACGTGCCGCCGGCCCTCCGCGCCGAGCTGGAAGCGGCGACGGAGGCCGACCGCGACCTGCTGCACACCGCGCGGTCACACCCTGGCTGGCTGGACACCGCAGCCAGCAGCCAGCAGGCAGCGCGGCCTGCCCTCGGCGTCGGAACGGCCTGAGGACGACCAGGACCGGCCGCGGCTCCGCCGGGAGCCGTCGAGCGCCTGAGCAGGTCGACCATCGCCCCTGGCTGCGGCCCGACGTCTACACGTGCGCGTGCACGATCGCTCGGCCGTAGTGGTAGCGGTACTGCGGTGCTGGAGCGCTGTCGTCGGCCGGAGCGGCCACGACCTCGACCGAGCTGAAGCCTGCCGCCCTGCACGCGGCGACCAGGCCAGCCATGTTCGGCGCCCACCAGTTGCTCGGGTCCCCGTCGAGCTCGTTGCCCTCGAAGAACTGCCAGAGCGCTGCGTCTTCGTGGCCCGGCACCTGGACCACAGCCGTCTCGATCACGGTCGTGCCCTGGCAGACGGACACGAGGCGGCGCAGCGCGCGCATCGGATCTTCGAGGTGGTACAGGACGCCCGAGAACAGGATCAGGTCGAACGGCTCCCCGAGGTCTTCCAGCTGCATCGTCATGAAGTCACCGACGACGGGTCGGACACGGCTCGCCTTCGCCGCCTGGGCCGTGCGGAAACCGCTCATCCCGGGGAGCTCCTCGGGCTTCCAGAGGTCCGGGTGCTCGTGCGGAGGAAGGGGCGCCTGCCCACGCGCCCCCATCTCGTTGTAGTAGTGGGTCATGGCCTCCAGGTCGATGGACCACGTGTAGTAGTCCAGCGCGACGACCGCGGCCCCCCGCGACTCCATCGCGAACGAGAAGAAGCCGTCCCACGCACCGATGTCGAGCGCGCGCTTGCCGTGCAGCACCTCCGGAAGCCTCAACCGCTCGAGCTCTTCGGTCAGCACTGACAGCGACTTGATCCCCTGAGTCACGCCGAGGTCGCCCAGGTCGAGGCTGTGGAACCAGCGGATCTGGTCGAGAGGCGTCTCCATCGGCGCAGTCTAGGACTCGGTCCACGACGCGCAGTGGCCTGGCGCAGCGGGCCGGCGGTCCCCACCCCGACCGGCTCGCCCGGCTTCTCGCCCCGGCCCGGAAGGACTGCCCGCTCGTGTCACGCGCCGATCCCACCGGCGTGGCCTCGGGCAGGTGACGCCGACAGCGCAGGACGAGCCCGCTGCGCGGCGCCCGCCACGTCCTGTCCCGAGGACCGGCCTGCACCGATGACGGCCAAGCGCTCGTCGTACCGCCTCGCCAGCGTCTGCAAGGCGAAGCTGCTCGAGGCCTCGGACCTGGCGGTCGCGGTGCGGCGTACGACGTGCGGCCCCCCGCGACGGACGTCCCGCAGGGCATCCACCGCTGCAGACAGGTCGGGTTCACCCCAGCGGGCGCCTGGGGGCGCCAAGTAGTACTCGCCCTCGTGCAGGTAGCGCTCCTGCGCAGGCACGAGCCAAGCCGTCTCGTCGGTGCAGAAGTCGCGTGACCCGCCGTAGTCGGAGCAGATCAGCGGCACGCCGAGCAGCATGGACTCCGCCAAGCTGTACCCGAAGCCCTCCGACCGGTGCAAGGACATGTGGCAGTCACTGGCCGCCAGCATCGCGAGCGTCCGGGAGTAGCTCCGCTCCTCGACGTCCACCAGGACGCGCGGGTCTTCCCTGGCCAGCTCCAGCACGGCCGTCCCGATCTGGTCCAGGTCCGAGTCGACCGCCCCGATGCCCAACCCGTTCCGGACCTTGAGGAGCAGCCGCACGTCAGGGTCGTCCGGGAACGCCTCCTGGAACGACCACAGGACTCCCAGCGGGTTCTTGCGCTGCGGCCAGGAGTGCATGTCGAAGCTGTAGTGGACCAGGAAGCAGTCCTCAGGCAGGCCGAGGTCGGCGCGGCTCTGCTCCTGGTGGTCAGCCGGGAGCACGACCGCGTGCGGCATCACGACCACCGGCTTGTCCGTCGCGCGCCGGAAGCTGGCGGCGCAGTACTCGCTGGGCACCCAGATCTCGTCCACCAGGCTGATGCCCAGGCTGTGTGCGGTGGGCTGGAGGTCGAGCTCCCAGGCGAAGAACCCGATGTTGTACGAGTCCTCGAACAGTCGACGGTCCAGTGCCGACAGCGCCTCGGGCACGTTGTCGGGGTTCATGTGGATGAGGTTGACGGGCGCCGGCTCGAGCTCCGCACCGATGGTGGACCTGCCCTGCACGCTGCGGTCGTTGACGGACAGCGAGAGGTGATCGGCGTCGTGGCCGCTCGAGCGCAGGGCCGCCAGGGAGTTGCGCGCGTTCTGGCCGAGACCCGAGGCCGACTCAAGCATGCCGACCACTCGGACAGCAGACGTCCGACGCGCAGCACGGGGTCCGGAGACGGGAGCTCCAGGGACGGCCTCGCTCGGCTCGAGCGCGGCCAGGACGTCCTGCTGGACAGCGGGGGCAGCGAGCAGGGCCAGGAACGCAGGGGGCAGGAGGCACGCCGTCCCGACGTCGACGAGCTCACCGACCAGGAGATCGAGCATCAGCGCCAACCGCACGTGCGGTGCCTTGAGATCGCCGTAGCGGCCTCGCAGGATGTCGTGCTCCCGCTGGCGGGCGGAGACGAAGGCGTTCAGGCTCGTCACCTCGCCGATGGACGGCGCCGGCCCCGCCGGGGCACCACGCAGGAAGCGGAGCTGCTCGGAGGTCAGCAGCGCCCGGCCGCGGTGCCCCCATCCCCAGGAGCCGAGCCACCTGAGCAGCCAGTCCGCCAGCTCGTCCTCAGACCCCGCGACGGTCGCCGCACCTCTGGACGCGAGCTCGTGGCGCTGCATGCGGGTCAGCGGCAGGTCGACCAGAGCTCCACCGTGCCCCTTGGCCAGTCCAGTTCCGTGCACGGGCTCGTTCGCGAGGACGAGGTCCTCCGGACCCAGCGGGAGCGGAGCGAACGGGTAGTTGCCGGCGTGGTTCCGCAGGGACCAGCGCAGGTAGTCGATGACGGCATCCCGCGTCGCGAGCGTGAAGTGCCGCGCGGTCCGGTACGCGGGATGGCCACGGACGTGCCGGTCGTAGGCGAAGCGCTGGTAGGCGGACAGCACGAGGTCCTGCCTCGGCCCTGCTGGTCCGCCACCCGGCCAGCGCGCTGCTGCACTGGTCTCCTCCCGGGCCGCGTCGGCGTAGCCCGACGGCGCCCGCGCCCCGGTCAGGTCGGACGCCAGCACGCGCCGGAGTGCGCCGTCAGCACGTCCCTGCATGGCGCCGCCCAGGAGCCGGACCAGCAGCGCACCGACGTGCACCACCGGCAGGTCCAGCCGGGCAGCCGGGTCGTCGATGGAGAACGACAGCGCCACGGAGTCGCTCCAGAGCCTGTCCCGGACCGCGTGGGCGACCGTGAAGCCGTGTGCATGGCCGCTCAGACCGAGGGTCGGGCCCACGTCGGGCCTCGGGTGGAAGACGACCTCAGCCGGTTCCCCGTCGACCGTCGCGCGCACCACGACGTCGTCCGCCACGGGCCAGTACAGCCAGCCGACGAGGGCACCGTCCTCGACGCCGTCGATCCATGCCGCGGCGGCGTCGTCGTGCGCCGGTGCGTCGCCGGAGCGAGCGGTCCATCTGGTGCTGGAACGGGTGACCACTGCGTCAGACTCCCTTCCACAGGACGTTGTCCTCCTCGGGCATGAGCGGCCGCACGTCGAAGTCGGGCGGCAGCTCTCGCTCGCAGATCAGGACGTCGCTGACGAGCCGCCGTGGCAGGCCCTCGGTCAAGGGGGGTGTTCGCTGCGGGCCCAGCTCCGGGTACAGCGAGTACATCGTGAGGCCGGTCGCCTGGAGCGCCCGCAGCACCCGCTTCGACCCCTCGAGGAACGCCGGTGCCAGGTTGATCTCGACGCACAGCACTGCCCGCGGCGTGCTGACGGCGAAGTCGCAGAGACCGAAGGCGATGTGCTCCTCGAAGCCCTCGATGTCCACCTTCAGGACCGTCGGCTGCACCTGCTCCAGCAGGGACCGGACACCCACCGTCGGGACGAGCTGCGCCTCGCCTTCGACCCCGGTGTGCAGGCTGGCGTAGGCCGAGCTGCCGTGCATCGACATCGAGCCCTGCTGGCCGCTCCCGACGACGGCCTGAGCGATGACCTCGCAGTTGGCGGCCTCGTTCAGTGCGATGTTCGTGCGCAGGAGCCGCAGGTTGCTCGCGAGGGGCTCCACGGCGACGCAGCGCGCCGCCAGACGGGACAGCGCCAGCGAGTACTCGCCGATGTTCGCGCCGACGTCGAGGACGACGTCACGGTCGTCGACGAGCAGCTCCAGGGTGCGGAGCGACTCCGCCGTGCCCCGACCACCGACGAGGCTGTCCACGTACGGGTCGCTGACCGCGGGCAGGACCAGGCTGAGCCGCTCCCCCGTGCCCGAGACGAGTGAGCCGAGGCGGACGGGCTCGGGGCTCATGACCGACCCACCCGTGCGCGGCCGTCGGTCCCGTCCGCGCTCGAGCGCGTCTGGCCGGGAGGGCCGAGCTGCTGTCCCGGAGCCGTCACCTCGGCGCAGGTCCGAGCATCCCGCGCAGGACCTGCGACGCTCAGCGCAGTGCCGGGCAGCGCCCGCTCCGGCGCGAGCCCCGACACGAGCCGGTCGTACTGCCGCACGACGTCCTGCCAGCGGTAGCGGTCGGCGATGCGCTGCACGGCGGGCTCCATCGTCGCGAGGAACGGGGTCGGGTCCGCCTCGACCTGCTCGACGAGCTCGCGGACGGCCTGGCTGGACGACCAGAAGTGCCCGTGCCCGCCGGTGGTCTCGCGGTTGTAGGCGCAGTCGAAGGCCACGACCGGCGACTGCTGGGCCATCGCGCGCAGCAGCGACGGGTTCGTGCCGCCGACGGAGTGACCGTGCAGGTAGGACGCCGCGCCGCCGTAGAGGGTGTCGAGCAGGTCCTGGTCCCAGACGGCGCCGAGCAGCCGGATGCGCGGGTCGGCGGCGGCGAGCGCCTCGAGCTGCGCCACGTACTCGCCGGGGTAGGCGGCGAACCCGACGACGACGAGCGGCAGCCGCGCGTCGCTGGCCGTGTAGCCGCGCAGGACCTCGACGACGTGGTTCTCGGGCTCGAAGCGCGACACGACCAGGTGGTAGCCGCGCCGGCGCAGGCCCTGCTGCCGCAGCAGGTCGTCGGCAGTCCGGTCGTCGACGCGGTCCTCCCGCGCGCCGTAGGCGATGAACGTCGTGCGCAGGCCGTAGAGGTCGGCGAGCTCGTGCGAGATCGCGGCGCTGTCGACGACGACCTCGCGAGCGATCGACGAGCCCCAGCGCGTCGCCCAGGTGTAGTAGCGCTTGCCGAGCCCGCTCCACTTGGCGCGGCGGGCGTCGTGACCGTCGATGTGCAGTGCGGTCGGGATGCCCGCCGCCCGCAGCGTGGCGACCCACGGCGCGTTGGCGGCGTTGAACACGAGCGCGACGTCGGGCCGGTGGCGCAGCGCGTGCGCCGTGCTCACCCCGGTGTGCGACAGCGTCTCGAGCGACCTGCGCTGCAGCGACGGGAGCACCACGCGCGACATGCCCCTGTGCTGCGCCCCGGCGTGCTGCTGTCCCCGGCAGTAGACGACGACCTCGTGGCCGAGGGCGACGAGGCCGGAGCCGATCTCCTCCACGGCGGTCTCGAAGCCGCCGTACTGCGCCGGCACCCCCCGGGTGCCCATCATCGCGATCTTCACGGGCCCTCCAGGCGGTACCGGGCGGTCAGGCCCGTCGGATCGCTCGCGCGGACAGCGCGACGTCGCACGAGGGTGGGCAGCACCGCGTCCCCCCACCGTCGCGCGGGCGCGCGGTGGGGGGACGCGGGAGGACGGACGAGGCGCTCGGTCGGTCAGGCGACGGTGCGGCCGCGACGGCCACCGACCAGGAACAGCGCGCCGAGGGCGACGAGCACGAGACCGGCGATGAGCGAGGTCATCACGGCCGACGAGCCGGTGAACGGCAGCACGCCGTCGCCGCTGTCGCTGCCGCCGGCAGCGCCGTCGTCGGTGTCGGTGCCCTCGTCGCTGTCGTCGGTGCACGACACGGTGACGGTCGCCGTGACGACGCGGCGCTCGCCGTCGGCGCCCTCGCCCGTGGCGCTGAGGGTGTTGGTGCCGCAGTCGCTGACGTCGAGCGTGGCGGCGAACTCTCCGCTGCCGCTGACGGTGGCCGCGCCGGCGCTGCTGCCGTTGATGGCCAGGTCGACGGTGCTGCCGGCCGCGAAGCCGCCGCCGCTGAAGGCGACGTCCTCACCGGGCGCGACCGCGGTGTCCGAGACGGTGCCGACGGCCGTCGTCTCGTCCGGTGCCGGGTAGGCCGAGGCGGGTCCCGCGAAGGACAGGACGGTGAGCAGCAGGACCCCGAGCAGGGCCATCAGGTTCCGAACGCGCATAGCGATGCTCCAAGGGTGACTGACTGTCACGGGCTGGGCGCCCACGTGGTCGGAGAGCGTGCCATGACGCGGTGTGCTGGTCAAGCGACAGAAGGTGAAGAACGTCCGTCGTGCTACGAGCAGGCCACTGCGTCGACGGTTGCGGCGAGGGGGAGCAGGAGCGGCTGCTGAGGCACCTGGGGCGCTCCGGGGAGCACCGGCTCGTCGAGCTCGAGCACGACCTCCCGAGCCCGGTCCGGCGGCAGCTCGAGGTAGGCCGACCACACCGGGCGCCCACCCTCCTCCCCCTGCTCGACGAGCGGACCCGGCCCTCCTGCGACCAGGGACAGTGGCTGGCCGTCGACGGTGGCCGACGTCAGCCGGGCCCCGGGCGTGCCGTAGACCGACACCCGCAGCCGGTTCGTGCGGGACTGCTGGCCGGGGACGTCGTTGCGGAAGGTGACGTACGCCGGCAGCCGCACCGCCGGCAGGTCCGACAGCAGGCGCGCCCGCACCGTGCTCGTGCGCCGGCCGCCGGTGCACGGACCCAGCGCGTAGTCGACCGTCCGCTCGAGGTACTGGTCGAGCTTGCCGCCCGCGGCGTTGGCGACCACGAGGTAGGCCGTCGGGACCTCGTCCCGCGGCAGCGCGCCGTCGAGCCCCACCTCGGCCAGGTGCGGGCGCAGCTGCGGGTCGTCGCTCGCGAGGCGCAGGTGGCCCGACCGCACCGCGTCGCCCAGGCCGCGCAGCAGCCGGTCGCTGCTGCCCCCTCCGCTGATGAGCCGCGCCACGACGGCCTCGGCGATCGCCGACAGCCGGTCCTTGCGCTGCAGGGCGCCGCTCTGGGTCAGCGGCACGCCCGCGTACTGCCCGACCGACAGGTAGCCCTCGAGCTGGTCCGGCCGCAGCGCCTGCCCGTCGGCGAGGCGCAGCGGCTCCGAGCCGCGCAGCAGCAGCGCCAGCGCGACCGCGTCGACGGCGACCACCCCGTCGACCGGCGGCCCGCCCTGGGCGGCCCAGCGCGCCGCGACGTTGCGCGCGACCACCGGCAGGTCGGGGCTGAGGTTCACCTGCTGCCAGACGTCGAACGCCCTGAACGAGGACCACCGGCGGACGTAGTCGGCCGGCGTCCCGGCGGCCGGCGGGACCGGGCCCTGGCGCAGGTCGGCGTTGCTGCCCTGGGACAGCACGGTGACGCGGCCGCCAGCGGCCTGGACCACCGCGTAGCCGCCGATGAGCCCGCCGGTGCCCCGGCTCTCCGCGCTCTGCTGGACCATGACGAAGAAGCGCCGCGGACGGTCCTCGCCGAGCAGCGCCGGCGCCAGCTCGAGCACCGACTGCGTCCCGTGCAGGCCCTGCTCGAGCCGCCCGACGACGCCCGCGAAGTCGGCCCACCGGCTCCGCACGGACGCGGGCGCGCCCTCCCCGGGCAGGGCCTGCACGGAGGCGCGCACCCGGGCGACCTCGGCGACGCTGCGGTCGACGGGACGTCCGGCCTCGCGCAGCCGCTCCAGGTCGACGCTGCCGTCCGGCCGGCGCAGGCCCGACGCGGACGCGAGGCGCACGCCCTCGAGGGCCCCGGGCAGCACCGAACGGGCCAGGTCGTCGGCGGCGACCGCGACCCCGCGGCCGGTGGCGAGCGCGTCGCCGACCACCGGCAGGGCCGCCGCCAGCCGCCACACCGGGTCACCGGTCAGCGCGCGGGCCCGCGCGGTGGAGCGGCCGGCCTGCTCGACCTCGGCCTGCGCGTCGTCCAGGCGCAGGTCGGCGAGGGCTCCCGGCGCCCGCCCGAGCGAGGCCCGGGCGGTCTCGAGGTGCCGCTGCGCCAGCAGGCCGCGCACGACGACCCAGGCTCCGGCCGCGAGCAGCAGGACGACGACGAGGGCCGTCCCGGTCAGCAGGCGCCGGCGACCACCTGCGCGGACCGGAGCCGGCGGGACGGGCGCGCCGTCAGGCGTCGACACGGCTGAGCCGCGCCGACAGGTGCGGCTGCAGCGGCTGGCCCACCGCCGCGAGGTCGATCGCGTAGGCGAGGTCGGTGTCCTCGACGATCCCGTAGAGGCGGTGCAGCGCCGTGACCTCCTTGGCGGTCTGCGTGCGCGCGACGACGTCGGTGCGCAGCTCGACCTTGCGGAACGCCACCTCGCCGACGTACATCTCCAGGATGCCGCTGGGGTGCGCGAGCATCACCTCGACGTCGCGCGGCTCCGGACCGGGGCGCCACCAGCCCGACTCGCGCGCGCTCTGCCGCACCCGACGGCCGTCGTCGTCGAGGATCCAGCTGCGGCTCGCGTACTCGAGGAACGGGCGGCCGTCGTGCGCGAACACGACCTCCTGCTCGTAGCGCGCCTGCTCGATCGTCGGGTAGCCGACGACGCCCAGGCCGCGCCACGTGCCCACGAGGAACGACAGCGGCTCGAGCCGCTCGTGCAGGTCCGGCGCGTCCGAGGAGTCCACGCGTCCAGTGTCAGGCACGGGCAGGGCGACTAGCGCTGGCCCTCGTACAGCTTGTAGACCACGTAGACCGAGAACCACGCGATGAACAGGAACACCAGCACGAGGATCCCGGTGTAGAAGAGCTCGAGCACGGTGTGACCCTCCGGTCGGTCGGTCGGACGTCGCGATCCTAGGCGCCGGACCGGTCACCTGCCCGGCAGGCAGGCGCCGGTCCGGCCGGGCAGGCACGGCCCGGCACGGGGTCGGCCCTGCACGGGTCAGGCGCCGGGCACCTCGACCTGCGCCTCGACGGCCGTCCCCTGCTGCGCCGTCACCGTCGTGTCGACCGAGCCGCCGCGGAACAGCGTCCGCAGCGTCCAGTCACCCGGCGCGGCGTAGAAGCGGAAGTAGCCCGTCGCCGAGCTCTGCACCTCCGCGGTGAACTCGCCCGAGCCGTCGAGCAGCCGGACGTACGCGCCGGGCAGCGGCGCGCCGTCGCGCCGCACGACGCCGTGCACGACGGCCTCGCGGGCGCTCACCTCGAGGGCCGGCAGGGTGTCCTGGTCCGGCGCGCCGCACATCAGACGTCCTTCTGCACGGGCACGCCGACGAGCGAGCCGTACTCGGCCCACGAGCCGTCGTAGTTCTTGACGTCGCGCTTGCCGAGCAGCTCGTGCAGCACGAACCAGGTGTGCGACGAGCGCTCGCCGATGCGGCAGTAGGCGATCGTCGGCCGGTCGTCGGAGAAGCCCTGGTCGCCGTACAGCGTCGCCAGCTCGTCGTCCGACCGGAAGGTGCCGTCGTCGGCGGCGGCCTTGCTCCACGGGATGTTGATCGCGGTCGGGATGTGGCCGGCCCGCTGCGACTGCTCCTGCGGCAGGTGCGCCGGCGCCTTGATCTTGCCGCTGAACTCGTCGGGGCTGCGCACGTCGACGAGGTTCTTCGAGCCGATCGAGGCGACGACCTCGTCGCGGAAGGCGCGGATCGACAGGTCGGGGTCCTGCGCCGTGTACGAGGGTTCCGGGCGCTGCGGGACGTCCTTGACG
>CAXTFU010000020.1:24010-25928 GCA_964243385.1 uncultured bacterium
GTCGCGGAACGCCCGCAGGGACAGGTCGGGCTGCTGCGCCTGGTAGCGCGTCGCGGGCCGATCGTCCACGTCCTTCACGAGCTCGCGACCGTCGAGCTCCCACTTCTTGCGCCCGCCGTCGAGCAGCTTGACGTCGGCGTGGCCGTACAGCTTGAACTGCCAGTACGCGTAGGCGGCGAACCAGTTGTTGTTGCCGCCGTAGAGCACGACGGTGTCGTCGTTGCCGATGCCCTTGCGGCTCAGCAGCGCCGAGAAGTCGGCCCGGTCGACGAGGTCGCGGGCAGCGGGCTGCTGCAGCTCGGTGGTCCAGTCGAGGCGGACGGCGTTCTTGAGGTGTCCGCCGTCGTAGGCGGACACGTCCTCGTCCACCTCGACGAAGACGACCTTCGGGTCGTCGAGGTGGGCCTCGGCCCAGTCTGCGTCGACGAGCACGTCCGAGCGGCTCATGCGGGAGCTCCTTGCTGTGGGTGAGGGGTGGGGACGGTCCGGGACAGGACGTCGGGGACCGAGCGGGAGGTCGTGCGAGGGGTGCGGGGCGACACGGCGCGGACGGCGCGCGGCGGTCGGGGGGCACGGGGCACAGCGGTGCTGCCTCTCTGGTGGCCGGGGGTGCGGGCTCAGCTCAGGAGGACGGACACAGGCACGCGCCCGTGCGGCAGAAGTCGACCGCGCGGCGCTTGACGAGCGCGACGGCGACGGAGGTCTGCATGCTCAGGAGGGTAGCGCCTGGCCCAGGGCGGCGAGGACGTCGGCCGTGCGCGGCTGGCCGGTGCGGCGCACCACCTCCCGGACGTCGGCGTCGAGCACCAGCGTCGTCGGCGTGCGCTCGACGCCGAGGCGCCGGACGAGCTCGAGGTGCAGCTCGGCGTCGACCTCGACGTGCACGACCCCGGGGACGAGCGCGCTCACCTCGGCCAGCACGCGGCGGGTCGCCCGGCACGGGGCGCAGAACGCGCTCGAGAGCTGCAGCAGGGTCGCCCGCTCCCCCGGGACGGCCCCGAGCCGCGCCAGCTCGTCGCGCAGGTCTCCGCTCACGACCCGCCCGGCCCGACGGCCGTCAGCACCGTGTCGTCGGCCGTCGCCCGGACGGCCAGGCCGTCCTCGCGCACCCGCACGTCCTGCACCTGCAGGCCGAAGGGCAGCGCCCCGAGCGGGACGCGCAGGTCGAGGCGTCCGCGCAGGGCCCGCGTGACGAGGCGGTCCGCCGCCGCGCCGCCGACGTCGAAGGACTCCGCGGTGACGACGACCGCGCCGCGCTCGACGCGGAGCGCGCTGACGGCGGACGCGGTGAGCTCGCGGCCGAGCACCCGCACCTGGCCGCGCACCCGCACCCGGTCGCCGGCGGGCGACACGGTCAGCGCGCGCTCGCCGGACCGGCGGGACAGGTCGGCGTAGGACAGGACCGCCGTGGCCTCGACCCGGTCGACCGGCACGTCGTCGACCGCGCCGGTCAGCGCGTCGGACAGCGGGACGTGCACGCCCTCGAGGTGGGCGGACATGCCGCGGAGCACGAGCGGCCCCGACGTGCCCGCGTCGACGGGCACCTGCCGCGCCCGCACGTCGATGCTGCGGTAGCGCCCACCGAGCGCCTGGGTCAGGAACGGGACGCCCTGGACCTCGACCTGCGGGAGCTCGGGCAGGTCGGCTGAGCGCCGCAGCTCGTCCGCCACGACGCGCCCGGCGGCGCGGGCCGCGACGCGGTCGACGACGGCCAGGACGACGCCGGCGAGCGCGAGCAGGACGGCCGCCGCGACGAGCAGCCTCCTCAGGGCAGCACCAGGCGCCCGGCGAGCAGGGCCACCGGCCCGAGCAGGGCGTACGGGAGCAGCGCGGCGGTCGGGCGCAGCGCCGCGACCCGGCGGGCGTCGCGGCGCCCCGGCCGCAGCTCGGCCGCCCCGAGGTCCACGGCGAGGTCGGC
>CAXTFU010000021.1:0-24698 GCA_964243385.1 uncultured bacterium
CCGCTGACCCGCTGACCCGCTGACCCGCTGACCCGCTGACCCGCTGACCCGCTGACCCGCTGAGGGCGGCGCCTGCCCCGTCAGGCGCCGTCCAGGGCGGCCAGCCGGGCGTCCACCGCGGCGAGCACGGTCGTGCGCGCCTTGCCGTGGTCCTGCTCGGCGGCCCGTGCCCGCTCGAGCGCCGAGCGGGTGTCCATCCGGCGGATCCGCGCGCGGGCCTCGACCGCCGTGAGCGTGAGCAGCTCGGCGGCGTCGCGCGCCTCCTTGGCGGCGGTGGTGTTGGCGACGTGCTGGCTGTCCGCGTCGTGCTTCCTGCGGTCGGTGGCGCGGCGTTCGGCCGGTGACAGCAGCTGCCAGGCCACGTCCGGCAGGTACCGCGACGTGCCGTCGGCGTCACGGGCGTCGGCGTCGCCCCCGGCGGTGTGCCAGTCCTGGGCGGTCCACTGCGACAGGTGCTGCTGGGAGGCGGTGCGGTGGCCGTCGTCGACGTAGCCGCCACCGGCCTTCTCGTACTCGTGGACGAGCAGCTGCGACTTGCGCGCCGACCACTGGCCCGGCTTGCCGCCCTTGTCCCCCGCCTTGATCTGCTCCTTCAGCCGCTCGCGCAGCTCGGGCTCGGTGTACGTCGCAGCGTCGCTCATGCCTGCCGAGGTACGCGTCCGCGCCCCGCGTGAGCCACGCCGCGGCGCGCCGCCGTGCGCCGGCCGGTCGAGTGGGTAGGGGCCGGTTCGACGTCCCGACGAAGGAGAAGCACCGTGAGCTCTGTCCCCGCCCTGTCCCTCAACAGCGGCACCACCATCCCCCAGCTCGGCTTCGGGGTGTTCCAGGTGAAGCCCGAGGAGACCGTCCAGACCGTCACCACGGCGCTCGAGGTGGGCTACCGCCACATCGACACGGCCGAGATGTACCAGAACGAGGCCGAGGTCGGCGAGGCCGTCGAGGCCTTCGGCCGCGCCGAGGTCTTCCTCACCAGCAAGCTCAACAACGGCTTCCACCGGCCGGACGACGCCCGCCGAGCGTTCGACGAGACGCTGACCAAGCTGCGCACCGACGCCGTCGACCTGTTCCTCATCCACTGGCCGCTGCCGACGCTGTACGACGGCGACTACGTCTCGACCTGGAAGGTGCTCGGCGAGTTCCTGGCCGACGGCCGGGCCAAGGCGGTCGGCGTGTCGAACTTCCAGGTCGCGCACCTCGAGCGCCTCGCCGCCGAGACCGACGTCGTCCCTGCCGTGAACCAGATCGAGGCCCACCCGTACCTGCTCAACGACGAGGTCCGCGCGTACGGCGAGGCCCACGGGATCCTCACCGAGGCCTGGTCCCCGATCGCCCAGGGCCAGGTGCTCGACGACGCGGCGATCGTCGAGGTCGCCGCTGCGCTCGGCAAGACGCCGGCCCAGGCCGTGCTGCGCTGGCACGTGCAGCGGGGCGACATCGTCTTCCCGAAGTCGACGACGCCCTCGCGCATGAAGGAGAACTTCGAGATCTTCGACTTCTCGCTCGACGACGACCAGATGAAGGTGCTCAGCTCGCTCGACCGCGGCGAGGACGGCCGCACCGGCCCGAACCCGGACGTCTTCGACTACGTGCCGGAGTAGCCGCTCCGCCCGCGACCCGCGGTCGCGGGCTGCACCTCGCCGGACCGGCGGTCGATCCCGACCGCCGGTCCGCGCGCTGTCCGGGGCCGGACGGGAGCGGCCGTCGCGCACGCCCCCTCCGGCCGTGCGCGGCGGCCGCCCGCGCGGTCACCCGCCCGCCATCGCCCCGACCACCAGGAACGGCTCCTCGCCGCGCACGACGACGTCCGGGAGCGGGTCGTCGAGCGAGCCGTGCGAGACGTCCTCGCGGCAGGCGAAGAACCGCACGAACGACCGCCGCCGCCCGGTGACCGGGTCGCGCATCGTGCCGCGCAGCGCGGGATAGGCGGCCTCCAGCGCCTCGACGACCTCGCGGGGCGTCGCGCCGTCGACGACGACCTCGCCGCTCGCCCGGGCCAGCGCCCGCAGGTGGTAGGGCAGCACGACGCGCGTCATGGCAGCGTCTGCACCTCGACCGACAGCACGGGCGGCAGGTCGCGGACGGCCGCCGTCCAATGGTCGCCGCCGTCGGGCGAGACGTAGACCTGCCCGCCCGTGGTGCCGAAGTACACGCCGCACTCGTCGAGCCGGTCGACGGCCATCGCGTCGCGCAGCACGTTGACGTAGCAGTGCTCCTGCGGCAGGCCGTCGGTGAGCGGCTCCCACTCGCCGCCGCCGGTGCGGCTGCGGTAGACGCGCAGCTTGCCGTCGGGTGGGTAGTGCGTGGAGTCGGACGCGATCGGCACGACGTAGACGGTGTCCGGCTCGTGCGCGTGGACGTCGATCGGGAAGCCGAAGTCGCTCGGCAGGTCGCCGCTGATCTCGTGCCACGAGCCGCCGGCGTCGTCGCTGCGCATGACGTCCCAGTGCTTCTGCATGAACAGCGTGTCGGGTCGCGACGGGTGCATCGCCAGGTTGTGGACGCAGTGCCCGACCTCGGCGTCCGGGTCGGGGATGCCCTCGGACTGCAGGCCCTGATTGATGGCCGTCCAGCTCGCACCGGCGTCGTCGCTGCGGAACGCGCCCGCGGCGCTGATCGCGGTGAACAGGCGCGACGCGTCGGTCGGGTGCAGCAGGATCGTGTGCAGGCACATGCCGCCCGCGCCGGGCTGCCAGTGCCGCCCCGACCCGTGCTCGCGCAGGCCGGCCAGCTCGGTCCACGTGGCGCCGCCGTCGGTGGTCTTGAACAGCGCGGCGTCCTCGACCCCCGCGTAGACGGTGTCGGGGTCGGTCAGCGACGGCTCGAGGTGCCAGACCCGGGCGAACTCCCACGGGTGCGGCGTGCCGTCGTACCACTGGTGGGTGCCCGGGACGCCCTCGTAGCGGAACTCGTTGCCGACCGGCGTCCAGCTCGTCCCGCCGTCGTCGGAGCGCTGGACGACCTGCCCGAACCAGCCGCCGGACGGCGCCGCGTAGACGCGGTCGGGGTCGGCCGGGGACCCCTTGAGGTGGTAGGTCTCCCAGCCGCCGAAGTGCGGGCCGGCCACCTGCCAGTCTCGCCTGCCCTCGTCGCTCGTCAGGACGAAGGCCCCCTTGCGCGTCCCCACCAGCACCCGTACGCCCGCCATGGCGCCACCTCCCTCTCGACCGTACGACCGGGGTCCGACGAAGAACTCATCGCCGGCCCGCGACCGGCGTCCGGTTGGATGTCGGCCGGACGCACAGGAGGCGGCATGGACGTGCTCATCGGGCTGGACGCCGGGACGACGGCCACCAAGGCCGTGACCGCCGGCGTCGACGGCCGGGTGCGCGACGTCGCGAGCGTCGGCTACCCGCTGCTCGTGCCGCAGCCCGGATGGGCCGAGCTCGACCCGCGCCGGCTCATGCGCGCGGCCGTGCAGGCGCTCACCGAGGTCGCGGCGCTCGCCCGCCAGCGCGGCGACACCGTCGTCGGCGTCGGGCTGAGCGCGGCGATGCACGGCCTGGTGCCGATGACCCGCGACGGGACGCCGCTCGGGCCGCTGTCGACCTGGGCCGACAGCCGCGCCGCCGCCCAGGCCGCGGCGCTCGTCGCGGACGGCCGGGCGAAGGGGCTGCACGCGCGGACCGGCACGCCCGTCCACCCCATGTCGCCGCTGGTGAAGCTCGCCTGGTGGTCCGAGCACGATCCCGACCTCATGGCCTCGACGCCGCGCTGGGGCGGGGTCAAGGAGCTGCTCGTGTCGGCGCTGTGCGGCCGCACCGACCTGGTCGACCTGTCGTGCGCGTCGGCGAGCGGCGGCTACGACCTCGCCGGCCGGCGCTGGGACGAGGAGGCGATGGAGATCGCCGGGGTGCGCGAGGGCCAGCTCGCCGAGGTCGTCCCGACGACGCACGTCCTGCCCGGCCTGCGCTCGGACGTCGCCCGCGCCACCGGGCTGCCCGCCGACCTGCCCGTCGTCATCGGCGCCGCCGACGGGGTGCTGGCCAACCTCGGCATCGGCGCCGTCCGCCCGAGCGTCGCCGCCGTCTCGCTCGGCACGAGCGGCGCCATGCGCGTCGTCGTGCCGCAGCCGACGGTCGACCCGGCGGGCCGGCTGTTCTGCTACGCGCTGACCGACGACCACTGGGTGCTGGGCGGCGCGGTGAACAACGGCGGCTCGGTCGTCCGCTGGTCGGCGCTGAGCCTGGCGGCCGGGTTCGACGGCGAGGTGCCCGAGGGCGAGGCCGCCGACGAGCTCGACGCGCGGCTGCTCGCGGAGGCCGCGACCGTGCCGGCCGGCAGCGACGGGCTGCTCTGCCTGCCCTACCTGCTCGGGGAGCGCGCGCCCTGGTGGCGCTCGGGGATGCGCGGCGCCTACCTGGGCCTGCGCCGCGAGCACCGCCGCCCGCACCTGGTCCGGTCCGCCGTGGAGGGCGTCTGCCAGCAGCTCGCGCTCGTCCGCGACGCCTTCGGCAGCATCGACCTGCCCGTGTCGGAGGTGCGGGCGACCGGCGGCGCCGTCACCTCGCCGCTGTGGATCTCGACGCTCGCCGCCACGCTCGACCTGCCCGTGCGGGTGGCCGACTCGCCGGAGGGCACCGGCCTGGGCGCCTGCCTGCTGGCCATGCACGCCCTCGGGCACCTCGACGACCTCGACGCCGCGACCGCACTGGTCGCCGTGCACGGGGCCGTCGAGCCCGACCCGCAGCACGCCGCGCTCTACCGGCGCCTGCGTCCGCTCGTCGAGACGTCGACCCTGGCCCTCGCCGACGTCTTCTCCGCGCTCGACACTATCGCGCCGGCCCTCGCCGGCGCCACCGAGGAGGTCCCGTGAACGAGGTCGTCGAGCCGGCGTGGTCGGCGGGGGTGCTGCTCGCCATCGCCGCCGCCGGCGTGCTGCTCCTGCTGTTCCTCATCATGAAGGTGAAGCTGCACGCGTTCCTGGCCCTGGTGCTGGTCAGCCTCGGCGTCGCGCTCGCGGCGCGCATCCCGCTCGAGGACGTCGTCACCACCCTCACCGAGGGCTTCGGGAGCACGCTCGCGAGCGTCGCCCTGCTCGTCGGCCTCGGCGCCATGCTCGGCCGGCTGCTCGAGTTCAGCGGCGGGGCACAGGTGCTGGCCGACAGCCTGATCCGCAGGTTCGGTGAGGCCCGGGCGCCGTTCGCGCTCGGCATCGCCGCGCTGCTGTTCGGCTTCCCGATCTTCTTCGACGCCGGGCTCGTCGTCTTCCTGCCGATCGTGTTCACCGTGGCCCGCCGCCTCGGCGGCTCGCTTCGGCCTGGTCCTGCTGTTCGGGCTGCTCATCGGGCTGCCGACCTGGTACCTCGGCGGCTACCTGTTCGGGACCTGGGCCGGCCGCAGGTACCTGGTCGCCGTGCCGGACGTGCTGTCCGGTGGCACCGCGCCGGAGCCCGTCGCGGCGGGGTCGGGCGGCTCGGCCGGCTCGGGCGGCACGGGCGGCACGGGTGGCTCCCAGCGCGTCGCGGCGGGCACAGCTCCGGACACCGCGGTCGAGGGCACCTCCCCCGCCCCGTCCGACGGGTCGGCCGCCGGCGTCGCGGCGACAGCGGGTCCGCCCTCGTTCGGCACGGTCGTCGGCCTGCTGCTGCTGCCGCTGGTGCTCATCTTCCTGAACACCGGGATGAACACGCTGGTCACCGCCGGAGCGGTCGAGGAGGACTCGTTCGTCGCGCGCGCCGGCACGCTGCTCGGCTCGACGCCGATCGCGCTGCTCATCACGGTGCTCGTCGCGTCGTACGTGCTCGGCAGCCGCCGGGGCACCGGTGCGGCCGAGGTGGAGTCGGTCGTGAACAGCGCGCTGGGCCCGGTCTGCGCGATCATCCTCATCACCGGCGCCGGCGGCATGTTCGGTGGCGTCCTGCGCGCCAGCGGCATCGGCCAGGCGCTCGCCGACGTGCTGGAGGACCTCGGGCTCCCGGTCATCGTCGCGGCGTTCGTCATCTCGGTGCTGCTCCGCGTGGCGCAGGGCTCAGCGACGGTCGCCCTCACCACCGCCGCCGGCCTGATCGCCCCGGTGGTCGAGGCCTCCGACGGCTTGTCCCGCCCCGACCTGGCGCTGATCGTCATCGCGATCGCCGGTGGCGCGACCGTGCTGTCGCACGTCAACGACTCCGGCTTCTGGCTCGTCAGCCGCTTCTTCCAGATGGACGAGGCGACGACGCTCAAGACCTGGACCGTCATGGAGACGCTGCTCGGCACCATCGGCTTCGTGTTCGCGCTGGTGCTCAGCCTGCTGCTCTGAGGGGGTGCGGTCCTGCAGCGGCGGGACCGGGGCGGCTGAGCGGGAAGCCCTAGTCGTGCGCCTCGCGGTCGGTGCCCGGGACCCGGCGCACCGACCCCCAGCCGCGGACCGTCCACAGCACGAGCAGCAGCGCTGCCGACAGCGCGCCGAGGCAGTCCATGAGCAGGTCGCCGACCGTGTCGTCGTTGCTCTCCTGCAGCTCGGAGCCGAAGCCAGCGTCGGACGCCCACTCGTACAGCTCCCAGACGGCCCCGAACGCCGCGCCGAGGGCGAACGTCACCAGGCCGATGCCGAGGTGGTGCCGCCAGCCGGTGTCGTCGCGCGGGTCGGGGAGCACGTCGAGGCGGGCCAGCGCCACGTACAGCACGCCGCTCGCCAGCAGCGGGACGACGAAGTGGACGACGCGGTCGAACCAGGCGAGCGAGTCGTAGGCGCCGCTCGCCTCGCCCGTCCCCTGCAGGGTGAGCGCCACGAGCAGCAGCAGGTCGTACAGCCGCGGCAGCAGCAGCGGCCGGACCGCGACGGCGACCGCCGCGACGACGACGAAGGTGACCGTGCCGCCGTCGATGCCCCGGCGCGCCAGCAGCACGATCGCGGCGAGCACCAGCGCGGCGCGCCACAGGTCGAGCGGGTCGCGGACGACGCGTCCCCAGTCGCCGAGCAGCAGGCGCCGCAGGTTCCACGGGCTGGACGTGGCAGGAGTCGGCACCGGGCGCTCCTACCCCGTTCCGGCCGCGGCAGGGGCGGTGCGCGGGACGCGCAGCCCGAGCAGCGCGCAGGCGGCCACGACGGCGGCGCTCGTCACGAGCGCTCCCGCGAACGACGAGCGGGAGATGAGCAGGCCCGCGGCGACGGGACCGAGCACCGAGCCGAGGTCGCTGCTCATCTGCCAGACGGCCACCGCCGTGCCGCCCTTGCCCTCCAGCACGTCCCCCACCAGCGCCGCGGGGGCGACGCCGAGCAGCGACCCGCCGGCGGCGAAGACGGCCATCGCGAGCAGCAGCCCGATCGGCCCGTGCACGAGCGCCAGGCCGCCCAGGGAGGCGGCCGTGACGAGCCCGCCGACGACGAGCGTCGGACGGCGGCCGAGCTCGTCGACCGCCCGGCCCGCGGGCAGCAGGAGCGCCGTCTGCACGACCGCGGCGACGGCGAAGGCGGCGCCGGCCCAGCCCGCGGCCAGGTGCAGGTGCTGGACGACGAGCAGCGGCACGACGGTGCTGCGGACGCCGAGGACGCTGAAGCCGACCGCGAAGTTGCCGGCGAGCGCCGCCTGGTAGGACGGGTTGCGGAACGCGCGGGACAGGGGCGTGCGCGGCGGCTCGGGCACGACGCCCTCGGGCAGGCCGTCGTCCTCGCCGACGCCCGGCAGCACCTGCGCCTGCGGCGCGACGTCCCGGACGCGGGGCAGCAGCGTGCCGGCGGCCAGCGCGGCCAGCAGCAGCGTGCCGGCGTAGAGCAGGAACGGTGCCCGCAGGGACGCACCGACGACGGCGCCGCCGAGCGCCGGCCCGACGATGCCGCCCAGCAGGAAGCCGCCGCGGTAGACGCTCTGCGTGCGACCGCGCTGCGCGGCGCTCGCCACCCGCAGCAGCAGGCTGGTCGCCGCGATGGTGAACAGCGCCGAGCCGATGCCGCCGACGCCGCGCAGCACGAGCAGCTGCGGGAAGCTCTGCGCCAGCCCGGCGAGCAGCGACGACACCGCGACGACGAGCAGCCCGGACAGCAGCGCGAGCCGCTCGCCGACGCCGTCCACCAGCCGGCCCGCCGCGAGCCCGGACACCAGGCGCATGAGCGCGAAGGCCGACACGACGGCGCCGGCAGCCGTGGGACCGACGCCGAACTCGAGGGCGAACAGGGGCACCGCGGGCGCGACGATGCCGAAGCCGAGCGCGACGCAGAACGCCACGAGGGCCAGGACGAACGTCTCGCGCGGCAGCCCGCGCAGGCTCGGCGGCAGCCTCACCGTCGGCGTCCCCGAGCGGGCCGGGCGACCTGCCGTCGACGAGCCGGCCTCCGCAGGGCGCGGCAGGCTTGCTGGCGGGCTGCGGCGGGCATCGCGACGGCATGAGCTCTGCACAGCAGTTCGCCGACGCCCTCCAGCGCCTCGAGGCCGACCGCGACCTCGACGCCTTCCTGACCCAGTTCGCCGACGACGTGACCCTCGTGCGGCCCGAGCCCGGCGGGTCCGAGCAGGGGCGCGACGGCGCCCGCCGCTTCTGGCAGGCCTACCTCGACCAGTTCGACACGATCAGCAGCTCGTTCGACCGGCTGGTCGACGACGGGGCGCTGGGCGAGCTCGAGTGGGTGAGCACGGGCACCCTCAGCAGCGGACGCCCGATCAGCTACGCCGGCGTCTCGCTGCTCGAGCGGGGCGACGACGGACTGGTCGCGCGCTTCGCGTCCTACTACGACACGGCGGCCTTCACCCGCCCGAGCGCCGAGGCGCACGAGGCCTGACCCCCGCTCGACGGCCGTCCCGGTCATCCGGCCGGCCGACGCATCCAGCCAGCGCGTCGGTCTGCCCCGCTCGGCCGGCCGGCACGGCGGCTGGCCTCGCCGTCTCACCGGGCCGACGAGGGGTCTGTCGGGAGCGGGGTGGGCGGGAGCGGGGTCGGCGGGATTGCGTCCGGCGGGAGCGGGGTCGGCGGGGGCGCGTCCTCGGCGAACACCAGGGGCGTCGTCCGTCGTGGCACGAGCCCGACGGCGAGGGCCACGCCGACGGCGGTGATCGCTCCGGCCACGAAGACGCTGTGCGACGCCGCGTGCAGCGCCTCGCGGGCGTAGTCGGCGACCGGGCCGGGGGTGGCGAGCGCGGCGGCGGTGCCGTCGACGTCGCTCGGCAGCTGCCCGCGCAGGCTGTCGGGGGCGCTCGCGAACTCACGGGTGAGGGTCGTGTTCGCGATGGCGCCGAACAGGGCCGCCCCGACGGCTGAGCCGATCGAGCGGCCGAACATGTTCGTCGCCGTGACGACCCCGCGCCGGTCCCAGCCGACGACCGACTGGACGGCGACCATCATCGGCGACGTCGAGAGCCCGAGCCCGGTGCCGGTCACGAACATCGTCGCAGCGACGTGCCACAGCGAGGCCGTGGCGGGGAGCAGCGCCGTGAGCACCGACCCGGCGACGGCCAGCGTCACGCCCAGCAGGGCGGTGTCGCGGAAGCCGATGCGCAGGTACAGCCGGCCGGCCTGCGACGCCGCGAGCGGCCAACCGAGGGTGAGCGCGCCGAGGGCCAGCCCGGCCTCCAGGGCACCGGTGCCGAGCACGCCCTGCGCCCACGTCGGCAGGTAGGTGCTGAGCCCGATGAGCAGCGCCCCGACGCCGAACCCGGCCAGGTTGCCGCCCACGAGCACCCGCCGCTGGAAGACCCACAGCGGCAGCACCGGCTCGACCGCCCGGCGCTCGACGAGCACGAAGATCCCGAGCAGCAGCAGCGCGGTGCCGAGCACGGCGAACGACGCTGGGGACGCCCAGGGCCAGGCGCTGCCGCCCTCGAGCAGCCCGAGGATGAGCAGCGAGCAGCCGACCGTCAGCAGCGCTGCGCCGGTGAGGTCGAGGGTGTGCGGACGTCGCGCGACCTGCTCGTCGAAGCGCCGGTGCAGTGCCCAGGCGGCGACCAGGCCGAGCGGCAGGTTGATCCAGAAGATCCAGCGCCACGACAGGTAGTCGCTGAACAGGCCGCCGAGCGTCGGTCCGAGCACCGAGCTGACCGCCCAGACCGACGCCACGTAGCCCTGCACCTTCGCCCGCTCGGCGACGCTGTAGAGGTCGCCGATCACGGTGATGCCGATCGGCTGGATGGCACCGGCCCCGATGCCCTGCAGGGCGCGGCCGAGGATGAGCGCCGGCATCGACCAGGCGACGCCGCACACCACGGACGCGGCGACGAACACGCCGATGCCGAACAGCAGCAGCGGCTTGCGCCCGTAGACGTCGGCGAGCTTGCCGTAGACCGGGACCGTGACGGCCTGGGTGAGCAGGAACAGGCTGAACAGCCACGGGAACTGCCCGAAGCCGCCGAGGTCGTCGACGATGCTCGGGACGGCGGTGGCGATGATCGTGCTGTCGAGCGCGATGAGCGCCGTGCTGAGCATGATGGCGCCGAGCACCGGGCCGCGTTCGGAGCGCAGTCCGACGGAGGCGCGGGTCGGGACGGGCGCGGTCACGGGGGTGCTCCTGAGGTCGGGTCCTCTGAGACCCAACAGGTCGCGCCGGGGGGCATTCCGGCGGGTGGGGCCGCCCGCCGCTCGCGGTCGAGCGCGACCAGGCGGTCGGCTGCGACGGCCATGTCCTCGTGCTCCCACACCACGACCGGCAGCCACCCCGCGGCGGCGAGCTGGCGCTCGGTGTCGGCGTCGCGCGCCACGACCGAGTCGAGCTTGAGGCGCCACCAGTCCGCGTTCGCCCGAGGTGCGGAGCAGTGCTCCGGGCAGCGGTGCCAGAAGCAGCCGTGCACGAGCACCGCGATGCGGCTGCCGCGCAGCACGACGTCTGCCCGGCGCCGGCGGGACGTGCCCGCCGGCGTGCTGTCGACCAGGAAGCGGAGCCCCCGCCGGTGCAGCTCACGGCGCAGCGCCAGCTCGGGCGCGGTGTCGCGCCGGCCGTTGCGCGACAGCACCCGGCGCACCGCGTCGCTGCTCGCGCGTGGTGCCGGGGGCAGGACGACCGGCGTCCATCCCCCGCCGTGCGCCGAGCTGCTCATGGATCCTCCCCGGGTCGTCGTGCTGACCCCGGCAGGCTGTCCGGGACGTCCGACAGTCCGGGCCCGTCGTCCCCGGCGCCTGTGGACGAGCGCGGCCGGGCCGGGCCGACGCGCGCCGGAGCGCTCCCGGCCGGGCGGCAGCAGCCCCGTCGGGAGCGGCCGGCTCGAGAGCGGTCAGCCCTGCGCGACGAGGACGGCGACCGCGGCGTCCTCGATGCCGAGCCCGACGGACCGGAAGAACACCGGGCGTCCGCCGGACGGCAGCGGCGCACGACCGGCCAGCAGGCCGGGGAGGTCGCCTCGCAGGTCGTCCGCCGTCCAGCTGCCGTCCTCGAGCGCGAGGAGCAGCTCCCCCGCGGCGGCGAGCGAGGAGGGGGCGGAGTCGCAGTAGACGTCGGCGGCCGACAGCGCGGCCGGTGAGACCTCCCGCGCCCGCGGCGCGTTCGTGCTGATGGACGTGACGACGACGCCCCCGCGCACCGTGCGGAGGTCGACGACCTCCTCCGCCGCTGACGTGCACAGGCAGACGACGTCGGCCCGGGCGACCGCCTCCGCGAGGTCGGGCACCGCGGTGACTCCCAGGTCTGCGGCCACCGCGTTCGGAACGCCGGAGCGCGACCACATCTCGACCTGCGTGAATGGCCGGACCTCGCGCACGTGCCGCACGTGCGCCTGACCGGCGGCGCCCGCGCCCACGACGAGCAGCGAGCGCGCGTGCGCTGGGGCGAGCAGGTCGACGGCCAGGGCGGTCGTCGCGGCCGTGCGCAGCACCGTCAGCGGACCCGCGTCGACGAGCAGGACCGGCTCTCCGGTCGCGGTGCTCAGCAGCAGCGTCCAGGCCGTGACGACCGCTCCGCCCGACTCCTGCGGCAGGTACGGCGACACCTTGAGGCTGAACACGCCGGCGTCGTGCAGCGCGGAGGGGTAGGTGATGACGTCGCCGCCGCGGTCGAGCGGGAGCACGGTCTGCAGCGGCTGCTCGGCGCGACCGGCGGCCAGCGCCGAGAAGGCGGCGCGCACCGCCGCGTTGACCCGGGCCGGGTCGAGTGCGGGCAGCTCGTCGGCGCGGACCACGCGCAGGGCGGTGGCGGTCACGCGGTCGCCGAAAGGACCTGGGCGAGCAGCGGCAGGGCGATGTTGCGCCCGCTGACGACGGCGACGACCGGGTGCGGCGTCTCGACCTTGCCGGCGAGCACGGCGGCCACCGACACGGCGCCCGCGCCCTCGGCGACCAGGCCGTGCCGCTGCACGAGGTAGCGGATGGCGGCGGCGATCTCGTCCTCGGTGACGGTCAGCAGCGTGCGCACGTGGTCGCGGATGACGTCCACGGTCGCGCAGCCGCGCTCGATCCCGCCCGCCATCCCGTCGGCGAGCGTGTCACCGACCTCGACGTCGACCACGTGACCTGCGGCCACGGCGGCGCTCACGGCCGTGGAGACCTCCGCCTCGACCCCGACGACGTCGACGTCGTCGCGGGTGCTCGCCCACAGCGCGATGCCTGCGGCCAGCCCTCCGCCGCCGACGCTCGCGACCACGGTGAAGGGCCCGTCGAGCTGCTCGCCGAGCTCGACGCCGACGGTGCCCTGGCCGGCGATGACGGCCGTGTCGTTGTAGCTCGACAGGTAGTACGCGCCCTGCTCGGCCCGCCGCAGGGCCTCGGCCTCGGCCTCGTCGTACGAGCTGCCGACCTGCACCAGCTCGATCGGGAAGCGCTGCAGCGCCTGCACCTTCGCTGCCGAGGCGTTGCCCGGGACGACCACGGTGACCGGGCGGCCCAGCTCGCGGGCGGCCCACGCGAGGCCGAGCCCGGCATTGCCCGCGGACGCGGTGACGACGTCGCGATCCGGGTCGACCTGCGAGAGCGCGTTCAGCGCACCGCGCACCTTGAACGAGCCGGTGGGCTGCGAGGTCTCGAGCTTGAGGTGCAGCCGCGGGTGGTCCCCGTGGGGGTCGTGCACGACCGGCGTCGCGACGAGCGAGCGCCGCACCGTCTCGTAGGCCCGGCGCACGTCCTGCGCGGTGGGTGGCGGCACCACGCGCACGGGAGCGTCGTAGGTGTGCTCGGTCACGAGTCCTCCAGCGGGGACGGGTCGGGGGTCAGCACAGGTCCAGGAACCGGTCGAGCACGCGCGCCCCGAAGCGGATGCTGTCGAGCGGCACCCGCTCGTCGACGCCGTGGTACATCGCGGCGAAGTCGAAGTCGGGCGGGAGCCGCAGCGGCGCGAAGCCGTAGCCGGCGATGCCGGCGTCGTGGAACGCCGCGTTGTCGGTGCTGGTGGCCGTGCAGTACGGGACCGTGCGGGCGCCGGGGTCCTCCGCGCGCAGCGCCTGGCCCATGGCCGAGACGAGGTCGCTGCCGAACGGCGACTCGCCGCCTGAGGTCAGGTCGACCAGCTCGGTCTGCACGTCCGGACCGAGCAGCTCCGAGATGCAGGCGACGAACTCGTCGGCGAAGCCCGGCACGAAGCGCCCGTCGATGAAGGCGCTCGCCTGCGCGGGCACGACGTTGTACGCCTGTCCCGCGTCGAGCATGGTCGGGTTCGTCGTGTGCCGCAGCGACGACGTGACGAGCGCCGCCACCGGCGCGAGCGGGGTGCCGCTGAGGTCGAGCGTCTCCGGATCGACTGCCGTACCGAGCATCTCGGAGAGCGCTTCGACGAGCTGCGCAGAGGTGTCGCTGAGCTGCGCCGGCCACCGGTGCTCCCCCACCCGGGCGACCGCCGCGCACAGCCGCGTCACGGCGTTCTCGGTGTTGGTGAGCGAGGCGTGCGCCGCGTTGCCGCGTGCCGTCGCCCGCACCCAGGCCACGCCCTTGCGCGCCGTCTCGATGAAGTAGGCGCGGTCGTCCGCACCGAGCGTCACGGAGAAGCCGCCGACCTCGCTCACCGCCTCGGTGCAGTCGGCGAACAGCTCGGGACGGTGCTGCGCCAGCCAGAACGCGCCCTGCTGCCCACCCGCTTCCTCGTCGGCGAACATCGCGACGACGACGTCGCGCGCCGGCGGCCGGCCCTCGGCGAGGCGGCGCCGCAGGACCGACAGGACCATCGCGTCCATGTCCTTCATGTCGACCGCCCCGCGCCCCCACAGGAAGCCGTCGCGGACGTCGCCGGCGAACGGGTCCACCGACCACTGCTCGCGCGGCGCGGGCACGACGTCCAGGTGGCCGTGCAGCAGCAGGGCCGGTCGGGACGGGTCGGTGCCGGCGACGCGCGCGACGACCGTGCTGCGGCGCGGCGCGGGCTCGACGATCTCGGGGTCGAGCCCGGCGTCGGACAGGTAGCCCGCGACGAACTCCGCCGCAGCGCGCTCCCCCGGACCGCTGCCGTCGCCGAAGTTGCTGGTGTCGAAGCGGATCAGCGTCCGGCAGAGCTCGACGACGTCGTCGTCGTCGGTGGTCTCGGTCATGTCGGGTCTCCGGCGTCAGGGGTGGGGGTCACGACAGGACGGCGGACAGGAAGGCGCGGGTGCGCTCGTGCTGGGGCGCGTCGAGCACCTGCGCCGGCGGTCCCTGCTCGACGACGAGGCCGTCGTCCATGAACACCACGCGGTCGGCTGCCTCGCGGGCGAACCCCATCTCGTGCGTGACGACGATCATCGTCATGCCGGACGTGGCGAGGTCGCGCATGACGGCGAGCACGTCGCCCACCAGCTCGGGGTCGAGCGCCGACGTCGGCTCGTCGAACAGCATGAGCTGCGGGCGCATCGCGAGGGCCCGGGCGATGGCGACGCGCTGCTGCTGCCCGCCGGACAGCTGCGACGGGTAGTGCGCGGTCTTGTCGCTCAGGCCGACCCGGGCCAGGAGCTCACGGGCCTCGCGCTCGGCCTCGGCACGGGGGACGCCGAGCGTGCTGCGCGGCGCCAGGACGATGTTCTCGAGCGTCGTCATGTGCGGGAACAGGTTGAACGACTGGAACACCATGCCGATCGACCGTCGCTGCTGGGCGATCTGGCGCGCGGTCATCTCCTGCAGCCGGCCGCGCTGCTCGGTGTAGCCGATGAGCGCGCCGTCGACGAGCAGCCGCCCGGCGTCGACGCGCTCGAGGTGGTTGATGCAGCGCAGGAACGTGCTCTTGCCCGACCCGCTCGGGCCGAGCAGGCACATGACCTCACCGCGCGCGACCTCGAGCGTGATGCCCCGGAGCACCTGGTGCGTGCCGAAGGACTTGCAGACCTGCACGGCCTGCACCATCGGGCCCGGCGTGGTCGTCATCGGCCGTCCGTCGCGACGGTCACCGGCGTCACCGGCTGGGGCGAGCGCGACGACGAGAACCCCCGTCCGAAGCGCTTCTCGAGACGCGACTGCGCGACGCTCAGCACGGTGACCATCGCGAGGTACCACAGGCTCGCGACGACGAGCAGCGGGATGACGCGGAAGTTCTGCGCGTACGCCTGCTGCAGGTTCGTCAGCAGGTCCTTGCCGGCGATGACCGAGACGAGGGCCGTCGTCTTGAGCATGGTGATGACCTCGTTGCCCATGGGCGGGACGATGACGCGCATGGCCTGGGGCAGGACGACCTTGCGCATCGTCACCGCAGGGCTGAGGCCGAGCGAGGCCGCGGCCTCGCGCTGACCCGGTGCGACCGACGTGATGCCGCCGCGCACGATCTCTGCGGCATAAGCGATCTCGTTCAGCCCCAGGGCCAGGATGGCGGCCGTCGTGGCGGTGACGAGGGTGCTCGTGCGCTCGTCGAAGAACACGACGTCGGTGAACGGGATCCCGATCGTGGTCCTCGGGTAGAACGCGCCGAGGTAGCCCCAGAAGATGATCTGGACGAGCACGGGCGTCCCGCGGAAGAACCACACGTACGCCAGGGCGACCCAGCGCAGCACGTAGTTGTCCGACAGCCGCATCACTGCGACGCCCACCCCGCCGACGATCCCGATGACCATGCTGACGACGGTCAGCGTGATGGTCACGACGATGCCGCGCAGCGTCAGCTCGGCGAGCAGGTACTGGCCGATGGTCGGCCAGTCGAGGTTCGGGTTCTTGCCGAGCGACCACAGCACGCTGAGCACGACGACCGCGACGACCACCGCCGCCACGGTCCGGCCGACGTGCCGGACCGGGACGGCCTGCAGCGGCTCGCCGAGGGTGCGTTCCGGCGTCGTGGTCATCGGCGGGCCTCCTGCAGCGGCACGGTCGTGTCGCGGGCGCTGAGCATCGCGCAGGGCGTCAGGAGCTGGACGCCGCGTTCACCGTGACCTCGTCGATGGCGATCTGCGGGACCTCCCACTTCTCGAGCAGGGCGGTGTAGGTCCCGTCCTCCATGAGCGCCGAGAGCGCCGCCTCGATCGGCTCGGTCAGGCCGGAGTCCTTGGCGACGGCGATGCCGACGGGCGCGCTCTGGTAGCCGTTCGGCTGCGCGGGATCGCTGACCAGCTCGAACTTCCCGGCGTTCGCCTCCTCCGCGAGGCTGTACGAGATGGCGGGGATGTCACCGACGACGGCGTCGGCCTGCCCGGTGCTCAGCGCCAGCAGCTCGTCGGAGTACTGCGGCAGGCTCTTGATCGAGATCTCGTCCGCGCCGCACTCCTTGCTGAAGCCCTCGACGATGCCGACCTGCACCGACCCGGTCTGCACGGCGACGCTCTTGCCGCAGAGGTCGGCGGAGGTCGTGATCCCCTCGGGATTGCCGGTGGCCACGAGGATCCCGGAGCCGGACGCGCTGTAGTTGACCATGTCGACGACCTTCTCGCGCTCGGCCGTGTCGAACAGGGTCGACATGATGACGTCGTGCTTGCCGGCCTGGAGCGCCGGGATGAGCCCGTCGAAGGGCTGCTGCACGAAGTCGAACTCGACGCCGAGCAGGTTGCCGACCGCGTGCCCGAGGTCGGCCTCGAGCCCGATGATGGTCTGGTCGGACTCGCTCGTGAACATCTCGTACGGCGGGAACGGAGCGTTCGTCGCGACCGTCACCGTGCCCTCCTCGCGCACCTCGTCCGGCAGCATGCCGCGCAGGTCCTCGTCGACCTCGACGGCGGGCACGCCCTCGATGGCGACGGTCGTCCCGGTGTCGCTGCCGGAGCCCGACGAGGAAGCGGTCTCGTCGCTGCCGCCGCAGGCGGCGAGGCTGCCGAGCAGGCTGAGTCCGGCGAGCGCGACGAGCGGACGGCGGGCACGGGCTGAGCGCACGAAGGGCTCCCGGAGGGTGGTGGAGGGGCGGTCCGAGGACCGGCTGGACCGGGTCGAAGCATGGCACAACGACGGCTCGATGAGCGTTATAGTGCGCATCACTGCGCTCTGTGATGACCACCACCACACGCAGCCACGGCAGGTCCGCCCCGCGCTCGAACCCATGTCGCTCGACCCAGGAGCCTCGATGTCCTTCGTCCCGTTCCAGCTCGAGGAGTGGCAGTCGCGCTACGAGATGGAGGTGCCGTACAACCTCGCCGACAGCGGCGTGGCGCCGGTCGTGCTGCGGGAGCTGCTCGGCACGCCGGCGGCCGTCGAGGCGCTGCTCGACCTCGACCTGCACTACCCGGCCGTGAACGGACCGGCAGCGCTGCGTCGCACGATCGCCGGCCTCTACCCGGACGTGGCGCCCGAGCAGGTGCTCGTCACCGTCGGCGCCGCCGAGGCCAACGGGCTGGTCGTCTCGACGCTCACGTCGCCGGGTGACCACGTCGTGGTCCTCGAGCCGGGCTACCGCCAGGTGGCGGGCATGGCGGCCAACGCCGGCTGCGAGGTCGACAGCTTCTCGCTCGTCGAGGCGGACGGCTGGCGCCCCGACCTCGACGAGCTCGAGCGCGTCGTGCGCCCCGGCACCCGGCTCATCGCGGTGAGCAACCCGAACAACCCGACGGGGGCGATCCTCACCCCGGACGAGATCACCCGGATCCTCGCGGTCGCGGAGCGCGTCGGCGCGTGGGTGCTGGCCGACGAGGTCTACTGCGGCACCGAGATGGACCGCGACGAGCTGACGCCGACCTTCGTCGGGCAGTACGACCGGCTGGTGGTCACGAACAGCCTGTCCAAGGCCTACGGCCTGTCCGGCCTGCGCCTGGGCTGGGTCGTCGCACCGGCCGAGGTGACCGAGCAGATGTGGCGCCGGCACGAGTACGCGACGATCTCGACGAGCAACGTGTCGATGCACCTCGCGCACCTCGCGGTGTCGGAGCCGTGCCGCACGCAGCTGTTCGCCCGCAACCGCAGGCTGATCCGCGAGGGGTGGGCCCGCCTGTCGGCGTGGGTCGAGTCGACGGACGGCCTGGTGACCGCCGTGAAGCCGGAGGCCACCGCGCTGGCGTTCCTGCGGTACGACCTCGACCTGCCGTCGCTGGAGGTCGCGCACGCGCTTCGCGAGGGCGGCGTGCTCGTCGGCGTCGGCGCGCACTTCGGCATCGAGCAGCACCTGCGCGTCACGCACGGGCTCGAGAAGACCACGATGGAGCCGGCGCTCGAGCGCATGTCCGAGGTGTTCACGGCGCTGCGGGCCCGCTGACGTGCTCGACCAGCCGACGGCGCCGTTCCTGGCGCTGCTCGGCGGGCGCGTGCGCGCGCTGCGCCAGGCCCAGGGGCTGACCGTCGCGCAGCTCGCCGACCGGGCCGGGCTCAGCCGCCGCATGCTCACCTCGATCGAGCTGGGGCAGGCCAACCCCAGCCTGGTGACCGTCGACAAGGTCGCGCGGGCGCTCGACACCGACTTCGCCGAGCTCGTCCTGTCCGACGACACCGTCGAGGTGCTCACGGTGCAGCCGCCGCGCACCGCGACCCTGATGTGGTCGACCGAGGCGGGCAGCGAGGCACGCCTGCAGGTCGTTGCCAGCGACCGCGGCGGCCCGGAGCTGTGGAGCTGGTCGCTGCTGCCCGGCGACCGCTACGTCGCGCAGCCGGACCCGCCCGGGTCGCAGGAGCTGCTGCTCGTCGCCGAGGGCACCCTCGTCCTGCACGCCGACGGCATCGCGCCGACGCCGCTGCCGGCGGGCACGTCGGCGCGACTGGCGAGCGACCGCGAGTACGCCTACGCCAACGACGGTCCGGACCCGGCGGTCTTCGTCCGGGTGGTGCACATCCGGCGCTAGCGGGTCGCCCGGTCGAGCACGAGCTCGGCCATCGCCGCGTCGTACGCGCCGAGGCCGCACTGGTCCGCGACGGTGAGCTGGTCGGCGGACGTCCGCCCGGCGACGCGGCCGACGACGAGGTCGGCCAGCTCGAGCACGTCCTCGCGCCGCAGGACGCCGTCGTCGAGCCCGTGGTGCAGCTCGCCGACGCGGGCGCAGACGTCGACGCGGTCGGCGACGACGACGTCGGCGCGGGCGAGCACGTCGGCGGCGAGCTCACGCTTGTCCGGGAAGTCCGAGCCCATCGCCGTGACGTGCGTGCCGGGCTGCAGCCAGTCGGCGTGCAGCAGCGGCGTGGTGCTGGCGGTGGTGGTGACGACGACGTCGGCCCGCTCGACCGCGGTGCGCACGTCGGCCGCGACCTCCACCGGCAGGCCGAGTTCGGCGCGCACCGTCGCGGCGAACTGCTCGGCGCGCGAGGCGGTCCGGTTCCACACGCTCACCGACTGGACGTCGCGCACCTCGCGCAGTGCGTCGAGCTGGAAGCGCGCCTGCGCGCCGGCGCCGACCAGCGCGACGCGGGTCGCGTCCGGACGGGACAGCAGCTCGGCTGCCAGCGCGCCGGCGGCGCCGGTGCGCAGCTCGGTCAGCCAGCCGCCGTCGTGCAGGCTCGCCACGAGCGACCCGGTGCGGGCGTCGAGCACCATCGAGAACCCGTCGTTCACGGGCACGCCGAGCGCGGCGTTGCCCGGGAAGCCGGTCGCCACCTTGAACGAGGCGTAGCGCGAGCCGCGCAGGTGACCGCCCTTCACGTGCAGCTCACCGCCGTCGAGCACCATCGCCAGCTCGTCGGGCATGAGCACCTCGTCGTGCGCGAGCGCGCGGAGCGCGCGGCGCACGGCGTCGAGCGCGTCCGACCGCGTCAGCAGGGAGCGGACGGTCGCCTCGTCGAGGCTCAGCACGGGCACCTGGGCAGGCTAGTGCGGCGCTCAGCCCGGCGGGAACTCCTGCCGGCGGAACAACGGCGGCAGGTAGCGCAGCATGAGCACCGACCAGGTGAGATGGGTGAGCACCGGCGCCTGGATGCCGCCGGACGCGCGGCGCTGCGCCGCGAACAGCGTCCCCATGACGGTCGCGGCCAGCACGAGCGCGGGGTTGCGCGTCGTCACGGTGGCCAGGCCGTAGGCGGCGGTCGACAGCGCGACGGGGTGGTGCTCGCCGATCGCGGCGTAGAGGGCACCGCGGAAGAACACCTCCTCCGCAGCGCCGTTCGCGAGCGTGGTGAGCAGCACCAGCGTGTCGTCGCCCTGGTGCGCGTAGGCGAGCACCGAGCTGATCGCGTCGTCCAGCACGGGGATCTCGCGGGCGACGAGCGCGCAGCCGTAGAACAGGCCGAAGGCGGCGACGCCCGTCGCGACGGGCGTCAGCACCGGCCGGCGCAGCGTCTCGTCGCGCGCCTGCATCCACCCCAGGTGCAGCGGCCCGGAGGCGAAGCCGCCGGCCACCCAGGTCCCGGCGACGCCGGCGGTCAGCGCGTAGAACTGCCACGACGCCGGCCGCGTCGACAGCGAGGCGCCGAGCAGCCCGGCCCCGGCCGCGGTGACCCCGGCGACGACCTTGCGGCGGCGCTGGAACGCCTCGTCGGGCTCGCGGTGGTCGCGCGGCACCTTCTCGACCAGCCAGTGCGGGAGCGCACCGACGACCTGGGCACGCGTCGGGCGCCTCACGCCCGGGCCGCCTTGGCGCGCTCGCCGAGCGCCTGCAGGACGGCGTCGTCGTAGTCGAGCGGCGCGAACGGCACGAGCTCGCGGATGCTGTCGTCGCGCACGACCACCTCGTTGCTCATGCTGTCGATGAGCGAGCGACCGGTCTGCACGTCGACGTTCGTCACGAGCGACAGCCAGCGCGACGACAGCCGCGGCGTCAGCAGGGGGACGGGGACGACGAGCATCGTCCGCCCCTCGATCTTCGCGACGCGGCGCAGCATCTCGATGTACTCGAGGACGTCCGGGCCGCCGATGTCGAAGGTGCGCGAGCCCTCGACCGGCGCCTCGAGCACGCCCACGAGGTAGCGCACGACGTCCGCGACGGCGATCGGCTGCGTGCGGGTGCGCACCCAGCGCGGGGTGATCATCGCCGGGAGGTGCTCGACGAGCTGGCGGGTCATCTCCCACGAGATGCCGCCGTGGCCGACGATGATGCCCGCCCGCAGGGTCGTCACGGGCACGCCGCCGGTGCCGAGCAGCTGCTCGACCTCGCGGCGGCTGCGCAGGTGCGACGAGAGGTCGTCGGCGTCGTCGCCGAGCCCGCCGAGGTAGACGATCCGGCGCAGGCCGGCCTGCCCGGCGGCGGTCGCGAAGGTGCGGGCGGCCTCGGCGTCGCGGCGCGCGAAGTCGGGGTCGTCGAGCGAGTGGACGAGGTAGTAGGCGGCGTCCGCGCCGGCGAGCGCACCGTCGAGCGACGCGGCGTCGTGGACGTCGGCCCGCACCGCCTTGCCCGCCCCGCGGTAGGTGTCGGGGTGCCGCGTCAGGGCGACGACCTCGTGCCCCGCCTGCTCGAGCGCGGGGCAGAGCCGCCGGCCGACGAACCCGGACGCCCCAGCCACCACGATGCGCATGCCGGTCATCCTGGGGCCTGCCGTCACTCCGGGCGAGCCGGCGCCTCCTGCAGCAGCCGGGCGAAGCCGTGCCAGGCGACGACCGGGCGCTGCAGCCGAGGCGACCAGAGCAGCGCGAGCCGCCGGTCCTGGGCGTTCCACTTCTCGCGCCGCTCGAGCAGCAGGTCGCCCGGCTCGCCGGCCACCTCGCCGTCCGCGTGCAGGGCGTACGCCGGCGTGCACAGCTGCACCGAACGGGCCCAGGCGGGACCGAGCCCGGTCGTCGCCTCCTGCAGCGCGGCGAGCGCGACGGCGCGGTCGTCCGGCAGGTGCGCAGCCGCGGCCGCGCCCTCGGTGCCGTCCTGCCAGACCGGCGCCCCGTCGACCGGCGCGGCGGTGACGGCGAACGGCGACGGCCGCACCCACTCGACGGTGCTGCCGCCGGAGAAGGTGCGCAGGAACGCGGTGTAGACGGTCGCGCAGTCCGGGCAGCGGGTCTGCGAGCGCCGCACGTCGTCGGCGGTGCGCACGCCGACCGCCCGCCAGCTGCGGTCCTCGGGCGACAGCGACCGCTCGGGGTGGCAGGGCAGGGCGAAGGGGTCCACGCGGGAGGGGGCGTCCACGCCGGCGAGCGTAGGGACCGCGCGGCTGGCAGGCTGGCGCGCGTGCCGTCCCTGCCCCTGACCGGCTTGCCCGAGCTCGCCCGCGAGCGCTTCCGCGCGCGCGTGTCGGGCGACCCCACCGGCGCGCCCGACTGGGTGCGCGACATCGCGAGCGTCGGTGAGGGTCCGGGCTGGTTCGAGCCGGACGGCGTCGTTTGGCGCGTGCACGGCGACCTGTCGACGCTCGTCGGCGGCGTCGGCGCGCTGCTCGGCCAGGGCGCGCACCCGCTGGCCCTGGCGGGCGTGCAGCGGCACTCGGACTACCTGCAGGACCCGTGGAAGCGGCTCGCCGGCACCGCCCGCTGGCTGGTCGTGAGCACCTTCGGCTCGGCCGAGCTCGCCGAGCGCGAGTCGGCGCGCGTCCGGACGCTGCACACGGTCGTGCGCGGCGCCGACGACCGCGGGCGTCCGTACGCGGCGTCCGACCCCGAGCTGCTGCGCTGGGTGCACCTCGCCTTCACCGACGCCTTCCTCGCCGCGCAGGAGGCCGTCGGCCGCGACCTCGCGCCGCGCTTCGGGAAGCGCTGGCCCGACGCCTACGTCGGGCAGTGGGCACGCAGCGCCGAGGCGCTCGGCGCGACCGACCTGCCCACGACCGAGGCCGAGCTCGCCGAGGCGATCGCCGGGTACGCACCGGTGCTCGAGCCGGTGCCCGCGCACCTGCGCACGTTCCTGTCGGCGCCGCCCGGCCTCAGCGCGCCGGAGCAGGTCTTCTACCGCGGGCTGTCCGCGGGCGCGGCGCTGCTGCTGTCACCCACGCTCGCGCCGCTCGCCGACGTGCCCGGCCGCGGCCGCCGCGGGCTGCGGCAGCGGGCGCAGCTGCGCTCGACCGCCCTGCAGCTGCGCGCGCTGCAGCTCGCGCTCGGGCCGTACAGCCCGAGCGAGCAGGCCGCGCGCTACCGCCTGGGCACCGGCCCCGTCCCCGCCTGGGCCTGACCGGTGCGACGACCTCGGCCTGACCCGGTCAGACGAGCGGCGACCCGTCGGCCCGGCTCCCGCAGACGCTGACGCGCAGGCCGAGCTCGGCGGCGGCCAGGGCCTTGGCGGCCAGCGAGCGGTCGGCGGCCTCGGCGTCGTCGGCGTAGACGACCTGCACGTGGTTCGAGCGGTGCCGGGCCATGAACTGGTCGCGGTCGACCCCGTGCAGCACCGCGTGCATGATCGGCCACTCCGGTGTCGTCTCGGCCCAGCGGCGGTCGGTCTCGGCCTGCGGCAGCTCGATCACGCTGGCGCGTCCGACGTCGAGGTGCAGCGCGCCGTCCTCGACGAACACCCGCGACCACACCAGCTCGCCGGGCCGCGCGATGCCGCGCACGGTGCCGCCACCGAGGCGGAAGTACAGCGGCGGCTGGCGCAGCGAGTCGGTGCCGGCGTAGCCGCCGACGTGGTGCGCCGCGGGCGCCGGTCCGGAGATCTCGAACACCCAGACGAACGCGTCGGTGGTGCCGCTCGCGTCGTGGTCGCCCCACCGGACGTCGTGCAGCGTCGTCTCGACCGGCTGGCCGAGCGCGAGGTGCAGCCGGTGGGTGAGCAGCGCGTCGAGGCCCGCGCACTCGTCCGCCTCGTTGAAGTGGACGACGGGCAGCCCCGGCCGGATGACCGCGCCGTCGTCGCCCACGACGTCCGGGCGCGCGGAGTTGTTGAGCAGCCCCTCGGCGAGGTCGGAGGCGGGCAGCACGTCGGCGAGCCCGAGCTGGTACTGCGTGCCGATGACGTCGCAGCCGAACCGGTCGGCCATGCGGGCGATCGCGGCGTACGTGCGCAGCTGCAGGAGCACCTGCGCCTCGGTGAGCTCGGTGGCCTCGTCGGTGCCGAGGTGGAACGTCATGCCCTGCCCGAGCAGCCAGTCGTACGACGCGCGTGCGGCGTCCTCGGGGACGGCCATCGTCTCGGCGAACAGCGCCGCCTGCGACAGCCGCTCCTTGAAGACGTTCAGCGGGAACAGCAGCTCGTCCGGGATGATCGCGTTGTACATGCCCATGCAGCCCTCGTCGAGCACGCCCATCACGGCGCCGTCGCGGCGCAGCTGCTCGACCACCCCGGCCGCGGCGGCCCGGGCGGCCCCGTCGGTCACCGCGGCCGGGTCGAACGCGCGCACGTGCGAGGCGTCGTGCTGCAGGTCCTGGCCGGCGAGCCAGCGGTCGAGCTTCTCGCCGAACCAGGCGTCCTCGAAGGTGCGGCTCCACAGCGTGTCGTAGTCGCGGCCGGCCTTGGCGAGCGAGGCGTTGAGGTTGAGCAGGCCGACCAGGCCGGGCCACTGCCCCTCCCAGTTGGCGACGGTGAGGACCGGGCCGCGGTGCCGCAGCAGCCCGCCGAGCACCTGCTGCGAGAACTGCCAGACGCCCTCGGCGACGACGACCGGCTCGTCCGCCGGGATCGTCGCGAGCACCCGCAGGCCCTCGGCCTGGCTGGACAGGAAGCCGTGTCCGGCGTCCGGGTCGACGGCGTGCGCGCGGACGAGCTCGACGCCGCGCGCCGTGAAGGCGGCGGTCAGCC
>CAXTFU010000021.1:24708-25866 GCA_964243385.1 uncultured bacterium
GGGGGGGGGGGGGGGGGGGGGGTGGCGGGGGGCGGGGGGGGGGCGGAAGAGCTCGCCGCCGCCCCGCGTGGAGGCGGCGGTCAGGCGGCGCTCGAGCTCCTGCTGGGCGGGCCAGCAGGTCTGGTTCGCCGACAGGCGCTGGTCGCCGTTGGCGATGAGGTGGGCGCGCTCGATCACGAGGGGTCTCCTGGGACGACGGGGTGGGGGGCGAGGACCGGGTCAGGACCTGGCGTACCGGCGCGCGACCGTCGACAGCGCGACGGCCAGCACGAGGATCCCGCCCTTGAAGACGAACTGGTAGAAGGTGTCCGCGCCGAAGATGCTCAGCCCGTTGAACCCGGTGTTGATGATCAGGACGCCGATGAAGGTGCCGAGGATGTGGAACTCGCCGTCGCGCAGCGTCGCCGAGCCGAGGAAGACGGCGGCGAACGCGTCGAGAAGGTAGGTGTCGGCGGCGCTCGCCGTGCCGCTGCCGAGCAGCGAGGCCAGCAGGACGCCGGTGAGCGCGGCGCAGACGCCGGTCGTGACGAACGCGGTGATCTTGACGCGGTCGACCGGGATGCCGCAGAGCCGGGCCGCCTCGATGTTGCCGCCGACGGCGTGGATGCGCTGGCCGAGGTCGGTCTGGTTCAGCACCACCCACAGCACGACGAGCACCGCCGCCATGATCCAGATCGGGTTCGGCAGGCCGAGCGTCTCGCCGAGCGAGATCTGCAGGAACCCGTCCGGCACGCCCTCGGTGATCGGCGCGCCGGAGGTGTAGCCGAAGCTCACGCCGATGAGGATCGTGCCGATGCCGAGCGTCGCGATGACGGCGTTCACGCGCGCCTTGGTGACGAGCGCGCCGTTCACCGCGCCGATGCACCCGCCGAGCACGAGCACCGCGAGGATGGCCAGCCACACCGGCAGGCCCTGGCGCACGATCAGGCCGGTGACGAGCATGCCGGCCAGGCTCGCGGCGTAGCCGATGCTGAGGTCGAACTCGCCGACCACGAGCGCCATCGTCAGCCCGCCGGCGATGAGCGCGGTGAGCGCCGACTGGTTGAGGATGTTGATGAAGTTGCCGGTGGTCGGGAACGAGTCCGGCGCGGCGATCGAGAACACCACGATCATGATCGCGAGGCCGGCGAGCGTGCCGTAGCGCGACAGCAGCTGCAG
>CAXTFU010000022.1:0-7100 GCA_964243385.1 uncultured bacterium
GGTGTTGACCACCGTGGCGAACGCACCGTTGCGGGCGTCCTCGCGCAGCGCCCTGCGCAGCGCGGCGAGGCTCCGCGTGCCCCCGTCACTCTCCCGGGTCATCCATGTCCCCCTTGCCGGGTCGAAGCACGAGAGGACCAACACAGCCCGAACCAGGGAGTTCTCCAGTGTGGCCCTCGCGCAAGCCTCTGTCCAGCAGTTCGTCCGAGCGGGTGAGCACAGGACGTCGCCGGACGAGCGCCGCACTGGCCGCCCTGGTGGTCCTGCCGACGACCGCGGTCGCCGTGTACGCCCCGTCCAGCTCGTACGCCGCCATCAAGCGCGCGACCGTGTCGGCCGACGCGGCCGGCACGGCGCTGCCCCTCATCAGCCGCGGCGTCCCGGCGTCCGCGTCCTCGAACACCTCGGCTGCCCGCTTCGCGAACGACGACGACTACGCCTCCGACTGGCGCTCCGCGGGCTCCGCGGCCTGGCTCGCCTACGACCTGTCGGGCGTGCCGGCGGCCAAGCGCGGCCGCGTGCTCGCCGCCTGGTCGAACGAGTCCTACGGCTACAGCACCCGTTTCGGTCCGCACTACAACAACCTCGGCTCCTACACGATCCAGACCAACGCCGCGGCCGGCGGCGGCGCCGCCCCCACCTCCGGCTGGGTCACCCGGGTGACCGTCACCGGCAACCGGCTGCACAGCCGCCAGCACGTGCTCGACCTGGCCGGCGCCGACTGGGTGCGCCTGGACGTCACCGCGACCGACGGCTCGGTGCTGAACACCGACGCCAGCGTCAACGTCTTCGACCTCTACGCGCTCGGCACCGCCACGACCCCGCTCGAGGACGACTTCGTCTTCTACGGCGACTCCATCACCGCCGGCTCCATGTGCCCGTGCCCGCAGGAGGGCGTCCCGGCCCTGCCGGAGCTCATCCACGCGGCCGATGCCAGCCGCTGGCCGGTCATGGAGAACGGCGGCGACCCGTACGACACGAGCGCCGCCGCGGTGACCCACCTGCTCGGCTCGACCGGCACCAACGGCTACCTGGCGTCCTTCCCCGGCACCTACGTCGGGCTCAGCTACGGCATGAACGACGCCGCCAGCAGCACCGGCCAGGACGCCTACCACGCCAACATGAGCAAGCTCGTCCGCGCGGTCGTCGCCGCCGGCAAGGTGCCGATGATCCCGACGATCAGCTACACCGACGACGCCGCCCGCAACGCGGTCATCCCCTCCTACAACGCGGTCGTCCAGCGGCTGTACGCCGAGTTCCCGCAGGTGCTGCGCGGCCCAGACCTGTGGACCTTCTTCTCCGCCCGGCGCGACCTGCTGAACCCCGGCGACATCCACCCGAGCCCCGCCGGCTACGGCGCGCTGCGCCAGCAGTGGGCCAAGACGCTCCTGAGCAGCGTCTACACCGCGACGGCGACGCCGGTGACCACCCCCGCGCCCACCACCAGCGCGGCCCCCACCGGGCTGCACGCCGCGGGCAACCAGGTCCTGGACGCCGCGAACAGGCCGGTGCGCCTCATCGGGGTGAACCACTCGGGGACGGAGTACTCCTGCGTCGGCGGCGCGTCGCCGACCGCGACCGGCTACGGCATCTTCGAGCCGGCCGACTTCGGCACCAACCCGGCCTACCTGGACGCCATCAAGACCTGGGGCACCAACACGGTGCGCATCGGCCTGAACGAGGCGTGCTGGCTGGGCATCAACGGCGTGGCGCCCGCGTACTCGGGCGCGAACTACCAGAGCGCGATCAAGGGCTTCGTCGACCTGGCAACCCGCAAGGGCCTCGCCGTCGTGCTCGAGCTGCACTGGAGCGCCCCCGGCTCGTTCCTGCCGCACGGGCAGTCGCCGATGCCGAACCGCGACCACACGCCGACCATGTGGAAGCAGGTCGCCGAGACCTTCAAGGGCAACACGTCGGTCGTGCTGGACCTGTTCAACGAGCCCTACCCGTACTGGAACCAGGACAGCACCAACGGCTGGCAGTGCTGGCGCGACGGCTCCGCCCCGAGCGACCCGGGCAACACCTCGCACTGCATCGGCACCGAGTGGTGGGACACCGCGGGGAACGCCTTCAACGGCGGCAAGCCGCACAGCTACCAGGTCGCCGGCATGCAGGAGCTCGTGAACGCGGTCCGCAGCACCGGCGCCCGCAACCTGGTGCTGCTCTCGGGCCTGCAGTACGCGAACAACCTCTCGCGCTGGCTGGAGTTCGCCCCGACCGACCCGGCCAGCAACCTGGCCGCCGGCTGGCACGTCTACCCGAACAACAGCTGCGCCGCTGCAGCGTGCTGGGACGCCCAGGTCGCGCCGCTGGCCAGCCGCGTGCCGCTCGTCACCGCCGAGCTCGGCGACGAGGGCTGCGGGACGACCTTCGCGGAGCCGCTCATGACCTGGCTCGACAAGCGCAGCGCGTCCTACCTCGCCTGGACGTGGAACGCCTGGGGCTGCGGCGGTCTGCAGCTCATGACCGACTACGCCACCGGCGCTCCGACCGCCATGGGCAAGCCGATCCACGACCACTTCCGCCGCGTGACGGCGGCGCCCGTGGGCGTCACGCCGACCAGCCCGCCGCCTCCGACCACGCCGCCCACGACCCCGCTGCCTCCGACCCCGCCGACCGGCCCGGCCCCGGCCCCGACGACGCCCGTCCCGACCAGCGGCCCCGTCGCACCGGCGCCGTCTCCGACGGCCTCGCCCACCCCGGTCCGTCCGACCAAGAAGCCCAAGCCCGGCTCGGTCGCCCCCCGGACGCCCGTCGTGACCGCAGCCGGCGCGACGACGAAGACCGCCGCGTCCAAGGCAGCGGCCGCCAAGGCCGCACAGGCCAAGGCCGCAAAGGCCAAGGCGGCCAAGGCGGCTAAGGCCAAGGCGGCTGCGGCCAAGGCCAAGGCCGCAAAGGCCAAGGCAGCCAAGGCCAAGGCGGCTGCGGCCAAGGCCAAGGCCGCCAAGGCCAAGGCGGCTGCGGCCAAGGCCAAGGCGGCCAAGGCGGGCACGCCCCGCCGCTGAGCACGGCTCAGGCGCCGTCGCGGCCACGGCCCGGCGGGACGGTCCGCGGACAGCGTCGTCCGTGGACCAGCTCCACCGCAGGAGGCCCTCGGACACCCGTCCGGGGGCCTCCTGTCGTCGCGCCGCCACCGGGCGCAGGCCGTCGGGGCGCTGGCACCCGGCCGAGGTCCATGATGGCCGGCCAGGACGCGTGGGACGGGGGTGGGCGGACCGCCTCCGCGCGGCCCGTCAGGCGGCGGGGCCGTCGACCTCGCCGGGGCGCTCGGTGCGGGTCCAGGTGCCGGCGCGCCGGTCGCGCAGGACGCCCACCCGGCTGACCACCTCGGACGCGACGAGCGCTGGTGCGTGCCGCAGGGCGGCGTAGGTGCTGGCGGGGGCCTCGGCGGCGCGCAGGCCGACGAGGACGTGCGTCGGGACGGCCGCGGTCGCGAACGCCCAGGGCAGCAGCGCCCGCCGGTCGAGGGCGCCGGCGGCGACGAGGACCGCGACCGTGCCCGTCCCGGCGACGACGGCCGCGCCGAGGACCCCCAGCGGCGGCACGGACAGGTCGAGGGCGGCGTCCCACAGGTCGGTGCGTCCGCCGCGGACGGCGCGCAGCAGGCCGGGCAGCCGGGTGCGGACGAGCTCGAGCCGTCCGCCCTCCCACCGGGTGCGCTGGGTGCGGGCGGCGGCGCCACCGGCGGCGACCGGGGCGCGCAGGCGGGCCTGCTCGGCGAAGACCGGCCGCACGCCGGCGACGCGCAGGTCGAGGCTGTGCTCGAGGTCCTCGGTGCTGGAGAACGCCTGCCACGGGTGCTGCCGGACGAGCTCGCGGCTGAGCAGCATGCCGTTGCCGACGAGGCTGCACGGCAGCCCGAGCGCGGCGCGGCCGCGGAAGCGCACGCGGTGGAACAGCAGGAACGCCGCCGAGCGCAGCGCGGCCCGGTCGCCGTCGCCGTCCTCGAGCGCCAGGTACTCCCCCTGCACGGCGGCTGCGCCGGCCTCGTGGGCGGCGGCCAGGTGCAGCAGCAGCTCGGGGTCGACGACCGTGTCGGCGTCGACGAGGACGAACGCGTCGAACGGCTCGCCCCGCTCCAGGAGCCGGTCCATCGCCCAGCGCAGGGCGTGGCCCTTGCCGAGGGCCGTCGCGTCGGACCGCTCGAGCACCTCGGCGCCCGCCGCGCGGGCGAGCTCGGCGGTCCGGTCGGTGCAGTTGTCGGCGATGACCACGGTGCGGCGCAGCTCGGCCGGGTACCGCTGCGCCTCGAGCGAGGCGAGCAGCCGGCCGATCAGGGCCTGCTCGTCGTGCGCCGGCACGAGCACCACGAGGCGGCTGCGCGCAGCCGGAGCGGGCCCGACGTGCGGCCGGCGCAGCGCCGCGAGCGACAGCGCGGCCAGGTAGCCGGACTGCACGGCCACCCCGACGCCCGCCACCGTCAGCGGCACCGTCGCCGCCGTGCGCAGCAGCCGGGACGCCCGGACGAGGGCCGTCACGGCCGTCCGCCGGCGCCGTGCGGCAGGAGCGGACGCGCAGGGGCCGGGCCGGTCATGACTGCTCCTCGTCGAACGCGGCCACCCACTGCTCCAGCGAGTGGTGCTCCTCCACCCAGCGCCGCGCGTTCGCGCCGAGGCGCGCGCACTCGTCCGGGTCGTTCCAGAGCCGCATCATCGCCGAGCGCAGCGCCTCGGGAGAGCGCGGCTCGACCAGCAGCCCGTTCACGCCGTCCTCGACGACGCCGACCTGGCCGGGGGTGCGCGTGACGATGACCGGCCGGCCCATCGCGAACGACTCGAGGATCGTGGTGATCCCGTTGTCGGTGCGGCTGGGCAGCAGCGGCACGACGGTGAAGCGGCTGCGGGCGTAGAGGTCGCGCAGCTCGGTCCCCCGGCGCGAGCCGAGGGTGACGTTGCGCGGCAGGTCGGTGTCGAGCCGCGACAGCCAGGGGTTGTCCGCAGCGCGCAGCGCGCCGGCGGCGATGTGGCACGGCAGGTTCGTCCCGCGCAGCGCCTCGACGAGGGTGGGGTAGTCGCGCATCTCGCGGCCCACGCAGCAGACCATGTCGGTCGGGACGTCCAGCGGGCGCCAGAAGCGCAGGTCGACGCCCCACCGGGCGCGCGGCATCTTGGCCGCCGGCAGCCGCAGCCGGCGCAGGGCGAACTCCCGCTGCGTGGGCGGGGGGATGACCATGGTCGAGATGCCGCGCTGCAGCAGGGCCAGCGGGACGGCCTTCTTCGGCTTGCTGATCCACGAGTGCACCGAGACGTGCCGGACCCGCACGCCGGTGAGCAGCAGCAGCGCGGCGAACAGGTGGGTGGCCGGCTCGCTCCAGGTCAGCACCATGTCGTAGCTGCGGTGGGAGCGCAGGGCGACCAGCGCCTGCGCCAGCGCGAGCGGGAGCCCGCGCAGCAGCCGTCCGCGGAGCCCCGGGACGCGGGCGAGGTAGGCCTCGTCCACGGGCGTCGCGTGCAGGTGCAGCGTGAGCAGGTCCGGCAGCTCGTCGGCGGCGATCCGCCGCTCGAGCTCGCGGCGCTCCGGCCAGCCCAGCCCCGAGCTGCCCAGCAGGAGCACGCGGGGCCGGCGGTGCCGGGGACGAGCGGGTCGCGCGGGACTGCGCTCCGTCATGACCCCACGCGCTCGTAGAGCTCGAGCAGCGGGTCGGCGCAGACCTCCCACGAGTAGCGCTCGACGGCCAGCCGCCGACCGGCCTCGGCCAGGCGCCGGCCGAGTGCCGGGTCGTCCAGCAGGCGCACGACCTCGGCCGCCATCGCGGGCGCGTCGTCCGCCACGAGCAGGTGCTCGCCGGGCCGCACGTCGATGCCCTCGCAGCCCAGCGACGTGGAGACCATCGGCGCGCCGGCGGACAGGGCCTCGACGACCTTGAGCCGGGTGCCGCCGCCCATCCGGATGGGCACCACCACGCACGCCGCGGCGGCCAGGTACGGGCGGATGTCCGGGACGAAGCCGGTGACCGTCGCGCCCTGCGCCCGGAGCCCGGCGAGGTCGGCCTCCGGCCCTGAGCCGACGATGGTGAACGAGGCGTCGGGGTGCGTGCGCTGCACGAGCGGCAGCACCTGCGTCAGGAAGAAGCGGACGGCGTCCAGGTTCGGGCGGTAGGTCAGCAGGCCGTTGAAGACCAGCGTCGAGGCGGTGCGCGCCGTGGTGGTCGGGACGAAGAACTCCGGGTCGACCCCGTTCGGGACGACGGCCACGGCGGTCCCCGGCGCACGCCGGGCCAGCTCGACCTGCTCGCGGGCGGACGTGACGGCGACGCCGGCGACCGACTCCCACGCGCGGGTCTCGAAGGTGCGGTACTTGCCGGCCTCGCGCCCGTTGAACACCTTGCGCATCGCGGCGTGCTCGCCCTCCTGCATGCGCTGCAGGATCTCGGACTCGACGTTGTGCTCGTCGAGCACGACGGCGCCGGACGTGCGGTACCGGAAGCTCATCATCGGGCTGGACTCGACCTGGACGACGTCGAACGGCTGGCGCAGGCAGCGGTCGATCGTGTCCTGCATCCGCCGGGTGAACAGCTCGCGCCCGTGGAACGGACCGCGTCCCAGCAGCGACACGACCTGCCGCCCGCGGCGCACCTGCGTGGTGCGGTAGCTGCGCGGCACGAGGACGAGGTCGGAGCACACCTCGCCCAGGTCGCCGGCGGAGACGTGCTGGTCGTCGTGCTGGTACGACAGGAACGTGACGTCGTGGTGGCGCGCGACCTGTCGGACGAGCTGGTAGACGCGCATGCCGAAGCCCCACGAGGGCGGCGACGGCAGGTGCGGCGACACGAACAGGACCCGCTTGCGCTCGCTCATGACCGCTCCCCTGCCCCGGACCGGGCCACGTCGTGCAGCAGGGCCAGCACCCGCTCGCTGTTGCGCTGGACGTCGTAGCGCTCGACCGCCAGCTCCCGTGCTCGCTCACCCATGGAACGCCTCAGCTCCTCCTGCTCGGCCAACGTGCGCACTGCGGCCACGAGGGCGTCCACCTGTCCGGCCGGCACCAGCAGGCCGGTCGTCCCGTGCACGGCCATCTCGGGGACGGCCCCGACGTCGGTCGCCACGACGGGCAGCCCTGCGGCCAGCGCCTCGCCGAGCACGAGCGGCGCGGCGTCGCTC
>CAXTFU010000022.1:7110-13080 GCA_964243385.1 uncultured bacterium
GCGTCGCTCAGGGTCGGCAGCACGAACGCGTCCGCCTCGTGGAACAGCCGCAGCAGCTCGGGCGAGCCGTGCGGCAGGTCGCGGTGCACGCGCACGTGCGCCGGCAGGTCTGCGAGCTCGGCCCCCGTCACGACGTCGAGCTCGACCACGCCCTCGAGCCGGCGGACCGCCTCGAGCAGCACCGGACCGCCCTTGCGGGCGAAGTCGCGCCCGACGAACAGCAGCCGCAGCCGCTCCCCGTGGCGCTCGCGCGTCGCCGGGTCGTAGAAGCCGCGCAGGTCGGCGCCCTGGGGCACGACGTGCACCCGCTCGGGGGCGACGCCGTACTCGTCGACGAGCGAGGCGGCGGCCCAGGCCGACTGCGCGACGACCGCGCGGGCCGCCCGGTACACGCCCGCGGTGATGCGCTGCTTGACCAGCTCGACGCGGGCCGACCGGACGGTGTGGCCGTAGCCGGTGGCCACCGTGTCGAGGTTGCGCGGCGTCGCGTCGGTCGACAGCACCGTCGGGACGCGGCGCATGACGTCGCCGAGCAGCGTCGCGCAGACGGCCGAGTGGACGTAGAGCGCGTCGGCGGGCCGCTCGGCCTGCAGGCGCAGGACGTCGCGGCGCGCGCGCACGCTGGCCTCGAGCGTCCAGTTGCCGAGCACCGGCCAGCGCCGGCGCCACGAGGTGTCGTCGTGGTCGAGCCGCACGACGCGCGCCGCCGTCGCGGGCCGCTGCGCGAGCACGCGCTCGAGGTTGCGGCCGTGGACGGCGTTGCCCAGGGTCTGCTCGAGCACGAGGATCAGGTCGTCGGTGGTCGAGGGGTGCGGCGCGGTCAACGACCCGGCCCGGTCGGCCGCAGGCGCTGCCGGCGCGCCTCGACGGTCGCGCGCAGTGCGGCCCGCTGCTCCGGTGGCAGCACCCGCAGCAGCGCCGCCGCGACGACGAAGACGGCCACGCCGCCGAAACCGGTGACGAGCACGCCCAACGGGTCGAGCAGCACCATCGCGCCGGCCATGAGCAGCGCGGCGGCCAGCGCCCGCAGCAGGCGCCAGCCGGACAGCTCGGACAGTGCGAGGCGCCCGATGAGGGCCGTGCCGATGGCGACGACCGCCAGCTCGGTGAGCAGCAGGGCCGACGACGCCCCGACCGCGCCGTTGCCCCAGCGGTCCTGCGCGAACGGGATGAGCAGCAGGTTGAGGCCGACGTTCAGGAACGTCGCACCGGCCAGCACCCACGCCCACACGACCGGCCGGCCGGCGGCGATGAGCACCTGGTTGAGCATGATGCTGAGGTACATGGCCGGCACGCACAGCGCCAGCACCACCAGGATCTGCCCCGCGCCGTCGAAGTCGGGGCCGTAGAGCAGGCGGATGCCGCCGTGCGCCGTCATCGCCGCGCCGACGCACACCGGCAGGCTCAGCACGATGACCGTCTCGATCGGCGTGCGGGCGGCCACGGCGAGGTCGCGCTCGCCCCCGTCGACGAAGGCGCGCACGAGCCGCGGCAGCCAGGCCGTCGCGAGCAGCGCAGGCAGGAACATGAGCGTGGTGAACAGCTTCGTCGCGACGCCGTACCAGCCGACCACCTCGGCGGGCACGAGCAGGCCGAGCATGACCGCGTCGATCCACAGGTAGAGCAGGTAGAAGACGCCGGTGATCCAGTACGGCGCGCTGGCGCGGACGGTCGCCCACATGCCCCGCACCGTCACCCGCAGGTCGACGCCGACCAGCCGCCGGGCCCAGAACAGGCTCAGCACGACGATGGCCGAGGCGATGGCCATGACGAAGCTCGAGATGGCGACGACGCCGAAGCCGAGCAGGGCGAGCGCGATGCCGCCGAAGCTCTGCAGCGTGCGGTTGAGCACCTCGGAGTACGCCATGTACTCCATGCGCTCGGTGGCGCGGAACACCGACAGCGCCGGCTCGGACAGCATCTGGCAGACCGCCGCGCCGGTGCACAGGTAGAGCACGACCGTGCCCGTGTCGCCGAGGTCGGCGTAGTGCGCGTAGACGGTCGTGAGCAGCAGCAGCACCGGCACGAGCGACACCCGGACGACGAGCGCCGTGCCGAGCAGGTGCGCCGAGCGGCGCCGGTCGGCCACCATCTCGCGCGACAGGAAGTCGTGCGTGGGCACGGCGAGCACCACGCCGAGGATCGCCGCGGACGACAGCCCGATCGTCAGCAGGCCCATCTGCGAGGCCCCGAGCGCCCGCGGGACGATGACCGTCCACAGCAGGGTGACGACCCAGGTGATCGCCTGGCTGGTGAGCAGCGCGGACAGGTTCGCGCCGAGGCCCCGAGCCGGGACCGTCTCGGTCATCGGCGCGGGGTCCAGCCCCGCGGCGGCGGGTGCCCCCGGCTGCAGGCCGTCCGGCTGCAGGCGCCCGCTCGGCCCTCCGTCGCCGATCACTCGAGCATCGGGAACGGGACGTCGAACGCGTACTGCAGCGCCGCCTGCGGCCGCTCGGCCACCTGGCGCGCCGGCACGCCGGCGACGACCGCGAGGGGCGGCACGGTGCCGCTGACGACCGCGCCGGCCGCCACGACGGCGCCGCGGCCGATCGTCGACCCGGGCAGCACGGTCGCCCGCATGCCGATCCAGACGTGGTCCTCGATGACGACGGGCCGGCTCTCGAGCGGGAAGCCGGGCGTGCGCCAGGCGTGCTGCGTGGTCAGGATGGCGACCTCGGGCGACACGCTGACGTTCGCGCCGATGCTGAGCGGTCCGCGCCCGTCCAGGCAGACCCCCCGGTTGATGCGGGTGTTCTCGCCGATGCTCAGGCCGGTGCGGCGCAGGTGCCCGGGCCCGTAGAACCAGATGTAGCAGCCCAGGTGGATGCCGGCGCCGGGGGCGAGGCGGATGCCCAGTCGGCGGTACCAGGCGTGCCGCAGCCGGTAGCTCGGCAGCGCGCTGACGACGTGGTTGGTGAGGTAGGTGAGCACGCGGACGCCGACGAGCGAGGGGCCGCCCCGCTCGGGCCGGAGCATCGGCGTGCTCACCTCGACCGGACGGCGCGGGCTGCGGCCCCGGGCCAGCCGCGGCGACCGTCGTCGTCGCGCGGCAGCAGGCGGGTCTGGGCCTCGACCGTCCCCAGCAGGATGCCCATGCACAGCGCCAGCCGGTACCAGAACAGGCCGAGGTCGACCTCCGCCATGATCATCCAGGACGTGACGGCGCTGGCCGTCACGGCGCCGAGCAGGGCCGCGTGGCCCGTGCCGCGCCGGGCCAGCCGCATCGAGGCGAACAGCGCCTCGGCCACCACCAGCCACAGCACGATCTGGCCGAGCAGCCCGAGCCGCATCCAGACCCAGTAGATGGTGTTGTGCGGCGTGTAGGCCAGCGAGCTGGAGATGTCGGTGATGTCCGGGATCTCGATGGCGTACTCGATCGGGATGCCGAACCCGAGGCCGGTGCTCGAGGTGCCCCGGATGTTCAGCTCGAGGTTGTAGTCCTCCAGGTTGCGGTACTCGTTCGACGACTCGTCGCGTGCGTCCGGAGCGATCTCGGAGCGGATGGCCCGGGCCGGCTGGGCGATGGTCATGCCGCTGTTCCAGAACAGCGGTAGGTAGACGGCGGTCGACACCGCCAGCACGAGCCCGACGCGGCGCAGCACGTGCCGCCGCGCCGGCAGCGCGCGGTAGCCGACGGCCAGCATGAGCGCGCAGCCCACGATGAGGATGGCCCAGGCGGTGCGCCGGCTGTTCACGAGGTCGGCGACGATGACGATCGGCAGCAGCACCGTGGCGACCGTCCGCAGCCGGCCCCGGACGTCGAACAGCCACGCGCCGAGCGTCACGAAGACGTACAGGCCGAAGAAGAACGACTCCTCGTGCGACAGCACCGCCTCGGGGCGCGGCTCGAGCGTGCGGGTCGACAGCAAAATGACAATCCCGTAGGCCGCCTTGAGAGCGCAGCCGACGACGACGATCCACAGCAGGGTCTTCGGCGCGCGGGGGGTGGCGAGCAGCAGCGACGCGAGCAGGTAGGCCATCGCCAGGTAGGCGAACGGACGCAGCTCGGTGATCGCGGCGCTGACCTCGCCGCCGCGCGAGATCCCGACGACGAAGTAGATCGCGGCCAGCACCGCGAACAGCGCGATGCGCCGGGCCAGCGGCGTCCAGTGCACGAGCGGCCGGCCGTCGCGCACGCACAGCAAGATGCAGACTCCGACGGCGACCATGAGCAGCAGCTCGGCCGGGATGATGCCGGTGCCGTAGGCGACGCTGTGGAAGAACGGCAGCTCGGAGGTGAGCGTGCCGCGGCGGGGGCCGACGTCGTAGCCGTACTGCTCGATCGACACGAGCGCGGCGAACACGAGGACCGGGCCCCACACGGGGCGCTTCCAGAGCAGCACGGGGACGAGCAGCACCGGCAGCGCGAGCGCCGCGATCGGCACCGGGGTGAGCGCGAGCACGCCGGCCAGGGCGCCGAGCACGGCCGCGGACAGCAGGACCGCGACGTAGGTGCCCCGGCCCGGACCGGCCGGCGGGGCCGGGGGCGGGGCCGCGGGCCGCCGCTCGACGTCGACGGCGGTCACAGCAGCAGCTGCCGGCGCCAGGTGGTCCAGAGCAGCGCCAGCAGGATCACCGCGAGCGCGAGGAAGCGGCGGGTGCCGGTGCTGCGCTCGCTGCCGAGCCCGAGCAGCGCGAGCACGCCGAGCAGCAGGAGGGCCATGTCAGAGCCCGAAGGCGCGGAGCCAGGAGGGCAGCGCCGAGGACGTGCCGTTCAGGACGACGGCGGGCGGAGCGGGCAGCGCGCGCACCGCGGAGCGGATCTCCTCCAGCGGCGTGCGGCCCGCGCGGACGACGAGCAGCGTCGCCGCGAACGGCCCGGCGGTGCGGTCGGCGCGGCCGTGCGGCGGCAGCGGCGGCAGGTCGCCGACGACCCGGTGGCCGGCCGCGGCGAGCTGGGCCAGCACGCCGCTGCCGGCGAAGGCGACGGACAGGTGCTCGGCGTCGTCCTGCACCGCGCCGGCGCGCACGACGCCCAGCTGCGGCGTGACCCACGTCAGGCACTCCTGCAGCGTGCGCTCGCCGCGCAGCAGCTCGGCCAGGCCCGGTCCGGGTGGCAGGTGCAGCGACGCGGCCAGCGACGGGCGCTCGAAGTCGAGCTCGAGCACGACCGTGGTGCTGTCGGGGCGGGCGCGCATGACCAGCGCGGTGCCGAGCGCCACGGTGCTGCGGCCCTCGCCCCGGCGGGTGCTGGTCACGGCGAGGTCGGTCAGCTCGGACTCGCCGAGCCGGCGGACGACGGCGAGGCAGGCCGTGAGGACCCCCGACGGGACGGCGGGCTCAGCCGTGCCTGCGGCGGGCTCGGGCGCACCGGCCGCGACAACACCCGGACGCTCCTGCCGGGACAGCCGGAGCCGTCGCTTCGCCGGCTCGGCGGCGGTGTCGGTGCTCACGTCCGGCGCGATCCGGGTCCCAGGTCGTCGCGCGCGGCCGGCGTCGTGCTCATCGGCCGCGGCGAGCGCTCGTAGTCGCCGATGGTGCCGACGACGTCCAGGCCGAGCAGGGCCTCGAGCTCGGACTCGGTGTGCACGCTGCGCTGGCGGGCCATGAGCACCACGAGGGTGATCGCGGCGACGGTCAGCCCGGCGAACAGGCCGCCGCCGGCGCCCAGGATCAGCGTCTTGAGCCGCGACTGGCGGACGGCGGTGTCCGGAGCGTCCCGGACGTACAGGACGCCCTCGTTGCCGATGGCGTCCGTGGCGGCCAGGGCGCGCTCGTAGGCCTGCTGCGCCTCCAGGCGCTGCTGCTGCGCGGTCTGCAGCACGGCGTCGGCCAGTGCGGACGGTGCGATGCCCGTGTCGTTGGCGTCCGCGACGGCCTGCTCGGCGGCGTCGAGCTGGCTCTTGAGGAACGCGGTCTGCGTCTCGGCGCGACGGCGCAGCAGCTCCTCCTGGTCCTCCAGGAAGTGGGCGACCATGACCCGGGTCAGCGTCTTGGCGTCCTCGGGCGACTTCTGGTCGACGGCGACCT
>CAXTFU010000022.1:13090-25611 GCA_964243385.1 uncultured bacterium
GTCCGGCGGTCGTCGAGCTGATGAGCGCCCGCAGCGCGGTGAGCTTGCGGTCGACCTGCTGGTCGCTGAGCCCCTCGAAGGACCTGCGCAGCGGGCTGTCCTCGACGACGTCCAGCAGGAAGCCGCGGGTGCCGACCAGCTCGGAGAACAGCGCCGCCTGGCCGGTCGACGGCGGCTCCTCGCCGCCGGAGGTGCCGATCGTCGACTCGGTGGTCACCGCGGAGTCGACCCACAGCGACGCCTCCGCCGAGTACTGGCGGGGCTGCAGCAGCGCGAACGTGGTGCCGAGCAGGAACGCCACGAGGACGGGGGCCAGCACGAGGTACTTGTGCCGGAACAGGATCTCCAGGTAGCTGCGCGTCACGCTCGTCCTCCTGCGTTGCTCGGCACGGGCCGCCGCACGACCCGTCCCCTCGCCCGGGTCAGCCCGCGCGAGGAGGCGCCGGCGGTCCGCCGGCGTGCCTCAGGGTACGGGACCGGTCCTGGCCCGGGGACGGGTTCCCGCCCCCGTACACCGTTCGGGCGAACGCCGCCACCGGTGCAGATCCGCCGGTCAGCGCTGCCCCTCGTCGGCGGTGACCTCGCGGAAGCGGTCGTAGAAGGGCTGACCGTCCTTCGTGGGGCGTCCGGTGCGGTAGTCGGTCATGAGCTGCAGCCCCTCGCAGCCCCACTCGTTCCAGGTCCACGCGAGGTAGGACGCGTCGCGGTCGTCCAGCCAGTCCAGGACGGGCGTGACGAAGCTCGTCCGGCACTGCTCGTCGCCGACCTCGGCGGTGACGAGCGGCACCTGCTCGGCCACGGGGGCGACCTGCTCGTCCCAGCACGGCTTCGCCGCGCAGCCGTTGACCGGGTAGACGTGCCAGGCAGCCGCGAGGTTGTCGGCCGGGTCGTCCGGGGCGAACTCGAGCCAGCGGGACAGGGTGTTGGCGTACTGCAGGCCCGACAGCAGGACGAGGTTGTCGGCGCCCGCGTCGCGCACCGCGTCGACGAGCTCCTGCATGCCCGCGACCTCGTAGCTGAGCGGCTCGCCGCCGAGGGAGGCGTTGCCGGCGGTGTCCCACCACTCGGTGCCCAGGCAGCGCTCGCGGTTGTCGCTGTCGCCGGGCGCGGAGCCGTCGCGCCAGCACCGCCAGGCGTTCTCCGTGTCCTGGTTGGACCCCGGGTACGGCTCGTTGAACAGGTCGAGCACGACCGAGGTGTTGTCCTTGAACGTCGTGGCCACCGACGCCCAGAGGTCGGGTGTGTGGTCGCGGTTCGGCATCGGCGACTGCCCGTGCGGCAGGTGCTCGCCGGGCGCGCTCCAGTGCAGCTCGAGGACGACGACCAGCCCCGCCTCGGTGGCCCGGTCGACGAAGGCGCGGATGCTGTCGCGGTAGGTCGCGCCCGAGTGCTCCGGCGACGCGCCGTTGATGCCCAGCCAGCAGGCCTCGTTCAGCCCCATGCGGAGGGTGTTCGTGCCCCAGCTGCGGATCGCGTCGAGGTAGGCGGGCTCGGTGCCGAAGTCGGCGGGCTCGAAGATGCCGTAGCCCTTCGCCTTCGCGTCGCTCCCACCGACGCAGGCGTACTCGGTGCCCGAGTGGTTGACACCGATCAGGCGCACCGGCTCGCCGCCCTCGTCCAGGATCCGGTTGCCGGAGGCGTGCAGGCCGCGGGGGGCGGGACCGGCCGGGGCCGCGTCCGCCGCGTCCGCCGCGCGCGCCGGCGCGGCGGGCTCGGTCGAGTCGCCCGCGTAGACGGTGCCGAGCAGCGCCTGCGCCCACTGGGTGCGCAGCGACGCGTAGCCCTGCGCCGTCGGGTGGATGTCGTCCGGGGTGATGAGCTCCCGGTGGTCGGAGAACCAGGTCCACAGGTCCGGCCCGCGCACGACCTGCGGGAAGTCCTCGTAGAGCTGCTCGACCACGGCGTTGTAGGCGGGCAGCGCCTCGTCCACCTGCGGCTGGTCGGTCGCGCTGATCGTGGGGACCAGCGGCACCTTGCCGGCGTCGAGGACCGCCCGGACCAGCCGCTGCATGTTGGCGGCGTAGGTCTCGGTCGGGACGCGGCTCGCGGCGTCGTTCATGCCGTAGCTCAGACCGACGTACTTGCCGGGGAAGCGGGACAGGTGGCCGTCCTCCCCCAGCAGGACGTCGACCGCGCCTGCGCTCGTCTCGAAGGGGTCGCCGCCGTTCTCCATGACCGGCCAGCGGGACGGGTGCGCCTCGTGGATGAGCTCGGGCAGCGAGGCGACGTCCTCCTGCGGGCACGGGCACATCGCGCCGGCGGTGATCGAGTCGCCGAAGAAGATGAAGCTGTCCTCGACCGGGCCGGTCGCGCCGCCGAGGTCGTACAGGTCGAACACGTTGGTGCTGGCGCCCAGGTTCTGCGCCGAGCCGTCGGAGGCGGTGACCTCGAGCCGGACCCAGTCCGCGCCGCCGAGGTCGAGCACGTGCTGGCGGGAGTGCAGGTCGTTGTCCTCGACCCGCACCTGCTCCCGCCAGCCCGACGTCGGCGGCTCGCCGCCGCCCCCCGCGGAGTTCGTCGCGATCGTGTAGGCGCCGAGGTTGCTGTAGTGCGGCCCGAAGCGGGTCGTGTAGCCGTACGACGGGTTCGACCAGGCGGCGAGCACCCTCCCGCGCTGCGCGGCCGGGACCTCCGACAGGTCGTAGGCCAGCCAGCCGGGGACCTCGCTCGTCCAGGCCGACGCGTAGTCGTCGTCGTTCGCGGCGGCTGCCGACGCCGGGTCGCCGGAGGTGAACGCCGGGACCCCGCGGCTGATGAGGACGGGACGCGGCGTCGCCGGCTCGGCGCGGGTGCCGGACCACCACCAGACGCCGGCGGCGACCAGCACGACGAGCGCGGTGGCCAGGGCGACGAGCGGGCGCAGCCGCCGCCGCCGGGCCGTCCGCCGCGAGGTGGCACGCGGGTCGGGGAGCGTCGGCGCGCCGGTCTTCCCGGGCGCCGTCATGCGCCGACCCTACCGACGGCGTCCCCGTGCGGACGCGGGAACGCGCGTGCTCCCGCTCACGCGCCGCCGTCCCGCGACGGCCCTACTGTCGGGCCGGTGCCCGACGGGGGCCGGACCGGAGGGCAGGCGCTGTGGGAGCCGAGACGCTCGGGGCGGCCCCCGACGAGCGGGACGAGCGGGGCGGGCGGGACGAGCGGGTCACCGTGGTCGTGCCGACGCGGGACCGTCCTGCGCTGCTCCCGCAGTCGGTCGCGTGCGCGCTGGGCCAGGTCGACGTCGACGTCCGCGTGCTGGTGGTCGACGACGGCAGCGCGACCCCCGCCGAGCGGGTGCTGCCCGCCGACCCGCGGCTGCGGGTGCTGCGGCACGACCGCTCCCGGGGCGTGAGCGCCGCCCGCAACGCCGCCCTCGCCGCGGTCGAGACGCCGTGGACGGCGTTCCTGGACGACGACGACCTGTGGGGGCCGCGCAAGCTGCGCCGCCAGCTCGACGCGGTCGCGGACGGCTCGTGCGCCTGGGCGTGCTCGGCGACCGTGAGCTTCCTCGGGGGCGCCGTCCTGGACGTGCTGGGCGTCCCGGCCGACGGCGACCTGTCCCAGGCGATCCGGTCGGGCAACGTCGTGCCCGGTTCGGCCTCCGGCGTGCTCGCCCGCACCGGGCTGGTGCGCGCGGTCGGCGGCTTCGACGAGTCGCTGCCCAGCATGGAGGACTGGGACCTGTGGATCCGGCTCGCGCAGGAGTCGCCGATCGCCCTGGTGCCGGCGGTCGACGTCGCCTGCCGCCAGCACCCCACGAGCCGTGGGCACGACCTGACCGACCAGCCCCGGGCGCTGGCGCTGATGCAGGCCAAGTACGCGGACCGGCAGCCGCCGATCGCCGTCGCGCCGGACCGCTGGTTCTACGAGTACTGGGCGCGCATGGAGTACGACTCGGGGCGCTGGTCGCGCGGCCTGCGCCGCACCGCCGACCTGCTCGTGCGCCACCGGCACCTCGCCGCGCTGCGCACCCCCGTCGGCGCGGTCCTCCCGCCCGGCGTGCAGCGGCGGCTGCGGGCCCGGCGCCTGGCGGGGCGCGTGCGACGGCAGCCCGACCTCGACTGGAGCTGGCTCGCCCCGAGCCTGCGTCCGTAGACCGCTCACCGCTGCGTCGCGGCGAGCGCACCGGCGGGCAGCCGCGGGGTGAGGCCCTCGCCGCGGGCACGGGCGGCCCGCAGCAGCTGCCCCTGCGTGACGAGCGCCCCGAGCCGCGACGGCGGGGACAGCCGCCCCGGCGCGAGCAGCGGCAGCTGGCTGGCGTAGCAGCGGACCGCCCCCGCCTTGGCCACCAGGTCGCGCGCCGTCACGGGCAGCGACCCCCAGCGGGCCAGGCCCGCCCAGCGGTCGGCGGCAGGGGCGCGCTCGCGCAGCGCGTACGGCTCCTCGAGGTAGAGGCGCACCGGCAGCCCGGGGTCGCAGCGGCGCAGCACGAGCAGCGTCGCCGCGAGGTGGTCGGCGTTGTGCAGCGGGAAGCCCGGCAGCAGCACCTCGTCGCAGCCGTCCAGCGCTCGGTGGAGCCCCGCCCACAGCGCGTCGTCGTCCAGCGAGTGCGGGTACTGCTCGTCCGCCCCGGCGAGGTGCACCGGCGCCGCACCGACCCGGCGGCAGGCGGCCTCGTCCTCGTCGCGCCGGCCGCGGGACGCCGAGCCCTGCGTCGCGAAGCCGGCCGAGGCGTCCCACTCCCCCGCGAGGACGCGCGACGACGGGTCACCGGCGAACGGGGTGACGACCGTCGCGGTGCCGCCGCCGCGCACGTGCGCGGCCAGCGTGGCGCCGAGCGACAGGACGCCGTCGTCGAGGTGCGGGCTGACGACGGCGACGCGTCCGCGCAGCGGCTCGGGCGCACCCGCAGGCAGCTGCGGGACCGCCCGCGGAGCGCTCACGCCCCGGCGGGCCGGCGGACGCGGGCGAGCGTGGTGACCGGGAACCGCCAGTCGTCGCCCTCGAGGACCTGCGTCCCCATCTCCTCGACGGACAGGCCGAGCAGCGACGCCGCGGCCGTGACGGCGTTGCCCCGACCCTCGACCTCGACCTCGGCCTGCGGCAGGGAGGTCGTCAGCAGCTCGAACAGGCCAGCGGGCGGCAGGCGCCACCGGTCGCTGTCCGGGGTCTCCTGCCGGGTCAGCGCGCTGGTCGTGATGAGCAGGACGCCGCCCGGCGCGAGCGCGTCGAACAGCGCGGGCAGCGCCACGGACGGGGTGAGGAACTGCAGCGTCTGGGTCAGCACGATGCAGTCGTAGGCGCCCGCGGGCAGAACTCCCGGCACGTCCAGGTCGGCGACGAGCGTGGCGTGCGGGTTGTCGGCGTCCACGTCGACGACGTCGACGTGGGTGACCCGGTCGCCGCCGTAGCGGCGCGCGTAGTCGTCGCTCTTGACCTCGAGCACGCGTCCGGCGACGTCGCCGGCGTGGCGCTCCATCCAGCCCTCGATGTAGGGCCGGTCCATCGGCGTGCCGCGGTCGAAGCCGTACCAGTCGCTGACCGGGCCGCGCAGCCGCCGCAGCGACCGGCGGGCGGCGACCGCCCGGGGCGAGCGGTTGCGCCGGACGAGGTGCACGAGCCGGCGGATGCGGTCCTCGGCGGCGTGGAGCAGCTCGTCGCGGGTCATCCGGGCGAGGCTACCGAGCGGCGCCCTCCTGCGCGGGGTCTAGTAGGCCCCCTCGCGGCGCAGGACGGTGAAGACGGTCTTCCACACGATCATGAGGTCGAAGGCGAGCGACCAGTTCTCGACGTAGTGCAGGTCCAGGCGCACGGCCTGGTCCCACGACAGGTCGGAGCGCCCGCTGACCTGCCACAGCCCGGTCAGGCCGGGCTTCACCAGCAGCCGCCGGTGGACGTCGTCGCCGTACTGCGCGACCTCGCCCGGCAGCGGCGGACGGGGGCCGACGAGCGACATGTCGCCGCGCAGGACGTTCCACAGCTGGGGCAGCTCGTCGAGCGACCAGCGGCGCAGCCAGGTGCCCACCGGCGTCACGCGCGGGTCGTGACGGATCTTGAACAGCAGCCCGTCGGCCGCCTCGTTGCGCTCGAGCAGCGCCGCGAGCTCCTGGTCGGCGGTGCGCCGCATGCTGCGGAACTTCCACAGCCGGAACGTCGCACCGCCACGGCCGACCCTGGACTGGCGGTAGAGGGCGGGCCCGGGGCTGGTCGCGCGGACGACGACGGCGATCCCGAGCAGCAGCGGGCCGAGCAGCAGCAGCGCCGCGAGGGCCAGCGACCGGTCGAACAGCCCCTTCAGCAGGCGCCGGGCGCCGGTGAACTCCGGCTGCTCGACGTGCAGCAGCGGGACGCCGGCGACCGGGCGGATGTGGATGCGCGGCCCGGCGACGTCGGTCAGCGACGGGGCGACGACCAGGTCGACCCCGGTGCCCTCGAGCTGCCAGGACAGCCGTCGCAGGTCCTCCTGCGTGAGCGGCGACCAGGCGCTCACGGCGACCGTGTCGGCCCCGCTGACGTCGACGGCGTGCAGGACGTCGAGCGTGGCGCGGCCGAGCACCGGCACGCCCTCGACGGTGCGCGCCGCCGAGCCGTCGAGGCAGGCGCCGACGACGTCGAGGCCGGCGTGGCGCTCGCTGCGCAGCTGGCGGATGAGCTCGGACGCCGACCGCTCGCGGCCGAGCACGAGCACCTTGTGGCTGCACCGGCCGGACCGGCGCGCCCGGTGCAGGGCCTGCCGGGCGGCGTAGCGGCCGCAGAGCACCAGCACCATGGCGATCGGCCAGGCCAGCAGCACGTAGCCGCGGGCGAGGTCGTAGCCGATGGCGTAGGCCAGCATCGTGGCCGCGGCCACGTAGCGGACACCGGCGTTCGCGACCCGCCGGTACTCCTCCGAGCCGGCGCCGAGGAAGCGACCCTCGTAGCCGCGCGCCGCCGCGACCATGAGCACGAAGCCGACCGGGAACACGAGCACCAGCGCCCGGTAGACCCGGTCGGGGTCGTCGCCGAAGCGCAGCAGGACGGCGGCGAGCCCGCCGAGGCTGGCGAGCGCGAGGTCGAGCAGCACCAGGCGCCGGACCAGCGTGCGCACCCACGTCGGGGTGCTGGGCAGCGGCGGGGTCGTGCGGAGCGCCGCCGGGCGCCGCCGCTGTGCCGGTATGCCGTGCAGGAGCCTCGTCGTCGCAGTCGTCATCGTCCGCCCGTCGCCCTGCCCAGACCGTCCTGGCAGTGAGCGGACCCTAGGGCTGCCCGCGGCTCCCGGGAGACCCCGGACGAGCGAACCACCTGTTGTGACTAGGACGCTCCGGACGCTTCGGTCCAGAGCGGACGCCCCACGGGACGACCGGCCGTGCCCGCCCGCTACCGCGCCGCGAAGTACTTCGCCTCGGGGTGGTGGGCGATGATCGCGGACGTCGACTGCTCGGGCGTCAGCTGGAACTCCTCGGACAGCTCGACGCCGATGCGGCCCCAGTCGAGCAGGTCCTGCACCTTGGTCTGGTCCTCGACGTCCGGGCAGGCGGGGTAGCCCCACGCGTAGCGGGCGCCGCGGTGCTCGAGCTTGAGGATGCCGGACAGGTCCCGGGCGTCCTCGTCGGCGAAGCCCAGCTCGGCGCGCACCCGGGCGTGCCAGAACTCGGCGAGCGCCTCGGTGAGCTGCACGGACAGGCCGTGCAGCTCGAGGTACTCGCGGTAGGCGTTGCGGGCGAACAGCTCGCCCGCGACCTCGGAGACCTTGCGGCCCATGGTGACGACCTGGAAGGCGACGACGTCGACCTCGCCGGACTCCTGCGGCCGCCAGAAGTCCGACAGGCACAGGTGCCGGTCGCGGCGCTGGCGCGGGAAGGTGAAGCGGCAGCGCTCGTCCCCGGTCGTCGTGTCGAGGACGACGAGGTCGTCGCCCTTGGACACGGCCGGGAAGTAGCCGTGCACGACGGCCGCCTGCATGGTGCCCTCGGCCTGCACCTGCGACAGCAGCGCGCGCAGCCGCGGACGGCCCTCGGTCTCGACGAGCTCGTCGTAGGTCGGGCCCGAGCCGCCGCGCGAGCCGCGCAGGCCCCACTGCCCGAGGAACAGCGCCCGCTCGTCGATCCAGGAGGCGTAGTCGGCCAGCGCGATGCCCTTGGACACCCGCGCGCCCCAGAACGGCGGCTCGGGGATGCGGTTGTCGGTCGCGACGTCGGACCGGCCGACGGGCTCGTCCGGCACCTGCTCGCGCTCGCGCCGGGCCTCGGCGATGGCCCGGGAGCGGGCGTGCCGGGCCTTGCGCTCGGCGTCCTTGGCCTTGCGCTCGTCCGACAGCTCGGTCGGGACGCCGCCGCGCTTGACCGCCATGAGCTCGTCCATGAGCTTGAGGCCCTCGAAGGCGTCCCGGGCGTAGGTGACCTGGCCGTCGAAGACCTCGTCGAGGTCCTGCTCGACGTAGGCGCGGGTCAGCGCCGCCCCGCCGAGGATCACCGGGAACCGCTCGGCGATGCCGCGGGCGTTCATCTCCAGCAGGTTCTCCTTCATGACCACCGTCGACTTCACGAGCAGCCCGGACATCCCGATCACGTCGGCGTCGTGCTCGGTCGCCGCCTCGAGGATCGCGTTGACCGGCTGCTTGATGCCGAGGTTGACCACGGTGTAGCCGTTGTTGCTCAGGATGATGTCGACGAGGTTCTTGCCGATGTCGTGGACGTCGCCCTTGACCGTGGCCAGGACGATCTTGCCCTTGCCCTCCTGGCCCTCGACCTTCTCCATGTGCGGCTCGAGGTGGGCGACGGCGGTCTTCATGACCTCGGCGCTCTGCAGGACGAACGGCAGCTGCATCTCGCCCGAGCCGAACAGCTCGCCGACGGTCTTCATCCCCGACAGCAGCGTGTCGTTGACGATCGCCAGCGGCTTCTGCCCCTGCGCCATCGCCTCGTCGAGGTCGGCCTCGAGGCCGTTCTTCTCGCCGTCGATGATCCGCCGGGACAGGCGCTCGTCGAGCGGCAGCTCCATGAGCAGCTCGGCCCGCGACTTGGCGTTCGCCTGCGCGTCGACGCCCTCGAACAGGTCCAGGAACGCCGTCAGCGGGTCGTAGCCCTCCGTGCGGCGGTCGTGGACGAGGTCGAGCGCGACCTCGCGCTGCTCGTCCGGGATCCGGTTCATCGGCAGGATCTTCGAGGCGTGCACGATCGCCGAGGTGAGCCCGGCCTTCTGGCACTCGTGCAGGAACACCGAGTTCAGGACGACGCGGGCGGCCGGCTTGAGGCCGAAGGAGATGTTGGACAGCCCGAGCGTCGTGCCGACCTCCGGCCGCTCCTGGGCGAGCCGGCGGATCGCCTCGATCGTCTCGATGCCGTCCTTGCGCGACTCCTCCTGCCCGGTGCCGAGGGTGAAGGTGAGGAAGTCGACGAGGATGTCGCTCGGCCGCATCCCCCACTCGCCGGTCAGGGTGTCGATGAGGCGGTGCGCGACGCGCAGCTTCCAGTCGGCGGTGCGCGCCTGCCCCTGTTCGTCGATGGTCAGCGCGACGACGGCGGCGCCGTGCTCGCGGACGATCGGCATCACCTTGGCGAAGCGGCTGTCGGGACCCTCGCCGTCCTCGAAGTTCACCGAGTTGATGACCGCGCGGCCGCCGAGGCACTCCAGGCCCGCCTCGATGACCGGCGGCTCGGTCGAGTCGAGCATGATCGGCAGCGTCGAGGCGGTCGCGAGGCGGGACGCGGCGTCGCGCATGTCGATGGCGCCGTCGCGGCCGACGTAGTCGACGCACAGGTCGATGAGGTGCGCGCCCTCGCGCACGGCCTCGCGGCCGATGTCGACGACCTTCTCCCAGTCGCCGTCGAGCATCGCCTCGCGGAACGCCTTGGAGCCGTTGGTGTTCGTGCGCTCGCCGACCATGAGCACGCCGGCGTCCTGCCGGAACGACACCGCCGAGTACAGCGACGCGGCGGACGGCTCGACCTCGGGCGTGCGCTCGACGACCTCGCGACCGCGCACGCGGTCGACGACCTGGCGCAGGTGCTCGGGCGTCGTGCCGCAGCAGCCGCCGACGAGCCCGACGCCGTAGGTGCCGACGAACTCCTCGAGCGCCGTGGCCAGCTCGTCCGGCTGCAGCGGGTAGACCGCGCCGTGCTTGCCGAGCTGCGGCAGCCCGGCGTTCGGCATCACCGACAGCGGGACCGTCGCGTGCTGCGACAGGAAGCGCAGGTGCTCGCTCATCTCGGCCGGACCGGTGGCGCAGTTCATGCCGAGCACGTCGACGCCGAGCGGCTCGATCGCCGCGACGGCCGCCCCGATCTCCGACCCGAGCAGCATCGTGCCGGTGAGCTCGACGGTGACCTGCGCGATGAGGACGACCCGGCGGCCGCTCGCCGCCATCGCGCGCTGGGCACCGACGACCGCGGCCTTGACCTGCAGGAGGTCCTGCGCGGTCTCGACGAGGATCGCGTCGACCCCGCCGTCGATCATGGCGGTGCACTGCTCCTGGTAGGCGTCGCGCAGCAGGGCGTACGGCGCGTGGCCGAGCGTCGGCAGCTTCGTGCCCGGGCCCACCGAGCCGATGACGTAGCGCGGCCGGTCGGGCGTCGACCAGTGGTCGGCCGCCTCGCGGGCGATGCGCGCGCCGGCGAGCGCCGTCTCGCGGATGCGGTCGGCGATGCCGTACTCGTTGAGCCCGGCCCAGTTGCTGCCGAAGGTGTTCGTCTCGACCGCGTCGCAGCCCACCGCGAAGTAGGCGTCGTGCACGCTGCGGACGATGTCGGGGCGCGTGACGTTGAGGATCTCGTTGCAGCCCTCGTGGCCCTGGAAGTCGCGCTCGAGGTCGAGGCCGCCGCCGACGTGCTCGGCCGCCTGCAGCATGGTGCCCATCGCCCCGTCGGCCACGACGACGCGCTCGCGCAGCGCCGTCAGCAGGGGCGGGACCTCGAGGGACGTCGCGGCGGCAGGCACCGGCCGATCCTACCGAGCGGCGGTGCCCCGCGCGGGTGGCGAGCGCTGCCGCGCCCGTGTCGGGCCCGCGCGGGCCGGAGCACGCGCGCCGCTGCGGTTAGGTTCTCCGACGCAGCCGCGCCGCACCCCGCGGGCGCCCCGCAGCCCCCGGAGGACCGTGACGACCGCTGACCGGCCGCTGGTCGAGAGCCCGCCGGTGTCCGGTGGCCGCGACCTCGACGTCCCGGGGCGCGACGTGCGCCTGCGCGCGACCCGCTGGCAGGGCGCGGGCACGCCGGTGCTGCTGCTGCACGGGCTGGCGTCGTCCCGCCGCTTCTGGGACCTCGTCGTGCCCGGCCTGGCCGGCCTGCCGGTCGTCGCGCTCGACCAGCGCGGCCACGGCGACAGCGACCGCCCGGACGGGCCGTACGACGGCGCGACCGTCGTCGCCGACGCCCTCACCGCGCTCGACGCGCTCGGGCTGTCCCGCGTCGTCGTCGTCGGCCACTCCTGGGGCGCCACCACCGCGCTGCGGCTCGCGGCGGCAGCCCCCGAGCGGGTGCTCGCGGCGGTCGCGGTCGACGGCGGCTTCGGCAGCGTCCGGGACGTCGCGCCGACCCGCGAGCAGGCCCGCGAGCGCCTCACGCCCCCGCGCACGGCGCTGCCGCCGGACGAGCTGGTGGCGCGCGTCCGGTCCGGTCCGCTGGCCCCGTGGTGGAGCGACGCCGTCGGCCGGGCGATGCTCCCGCTGTTCTCGGTCGGCCCGGACGGCCTGGCCCGCGCGCGGCTGCCGTTCGCCGCGCACATGGCGATCGTCGACGACCTGCTCGACAGCGCCGCGGCCGACGTGCTGCCGCAGGTCCGCTGCCCGGCCTGGCTGGTCGCCTGCGAGCCCGTCGGCGGCGGCTCCGACCGGGCCGCCGCGCTCGAGCGGGCCGGCGCCCTGCTGCAGCGCCCGCGCCTGCTGCGCTGGACCGGCGCGCTGCACGACGTGCCGCTGCAGTGGCCGGCCCTGGTGAGCGGGCTCGTCCGGGCTGCGGCGGACGAGGTCGGCGCCGCGCGCCCGGCTCCGGACGGGGTGGCGACGGGCTCCGCCGGGGCAGGGACCCCCGCATGACCCGTCTGACGGACTCCACGCCGCTGCGCCGGCCGGTGCTGCTCGTCGCGTTCGAGGGGTGGAACGACGCGGGCGACGCCGCCTCCGACGCCCTCGACCACCTGGCCGACGGCTGGGGTGCGCGCGAGATCGCCGCCCTCGACCCCGACGACTACTACGACTTCCAGGTCAACCGGCCCTTCGTGCGGATCCTGGACGACGGCGAGCGCTCGATCACCTGGCCGACCTGCCGCTTCTCGGTGTGCAGCCCGCCCGGCGCCGACCGCGACGTCGTGCTGGTGCGCGGGCACGAGCCGAACATGCGCTGGCGCGAGTTCTGCGCCGAGGTGCTGGAGGTCGCCGGCGAGCTCGGTGTCGAGCTGGTCGTGACCCTCGGGGCGCTGCTCGCCGACAGCCCGCACACCCGGCCGGTGCCGGTGAACGGCACGGCGTCCGACCCGGCCACCACGCTGGCGAACGGCCTGGAGCGCAGCCGCTACGAGGGCCCCACCGGCATCATCGGGGTGCTGCAGCACGCCTGCGCCGGGATCGACCTGCCCGCCATCTCGTTCTGGGCAGCGGTGCCCCACTACGTGTCGTCACCGCCGGTGCC
>CAXTFU010000023.1:0-25465 GCA_964243385.1 uncultured bacterium
GGTGAAGCCCGGGCGACGAACGGACGGCGGGGACGGGTCGCCGGCCGGTCCGGCCGGTCCGGCCGGTCCGGCCGCGGGTCGGCCGACAGACAGCCGGTCAGGCCGCGGCCGCGGCCCGCTGACCCTCGAGGTGCAGCTGGTGCGCGCGCAGGAAGCCCTCGACGGTGCGCGACCACGGGTGCGCCTCGGCCTGGGCCCGCGCACGGGCGCGGCGGGTCGCCGCCGGGACCTCGAGCAGCCGCTCGACGGCGTCGGCGAACGAGCGGGGCGTGCCGGCCGAGGCGGTCCCGGCCTCGCCGAGCACCTCCGGCACGGCAGAGTGCACGTTGGCGACCACGGGCGTCCCGCACGCGAGCGCGTCGAGGGCCGCGAGGACGGTGCTCACCGGTCCGGGGACCAGCGCGACGTCGGCGCGTCCCAGCACGGCGGCCCGGTTGGCGCCGTCCGCCCGGGGCGCGGCGACCTCGAGCGCGACGCGGTGCCCGCGCCGGCAGAGCTCCCTCGTCGCGCCGACCGCCAGGTCGGGCCGGTCGTGCCGCCCGACGGGACCGGCCAGGACGAGGCGCAGGACCCGGTCGTCGTCCGGCGCCGGCGCTGCGGACGGCAGGTGCACGCCCAGCGGGACCTCCTGGCAGGGGACGCCCAGCCGCGCGAACTCCCGCGCCCCCCACCGGCTCGTGCACACCACGCCGTCGAAGGCCTCGGCGAGGGCGGCGTTGGCGTGGTCGGCGAGGCGGTCGAGCGGCAGCCGGGCCGACAGCCGCAGGCGCAGCCACCGGTCGAGCCGGTCGTGCAGGACGACCAGCGAGGGCACGCCCTGCGCCCGCGCCCAGCCCCCGACCGCGCGCAGCGTCGTCCGGTCGTGCACCTCCACGCGGTCCGGCGCCCAGCCGGCCAGCTCGCGCTGCACCCGGCCGAGGTCGGTGAGCACCCGCACGCCGGTGCCGGGCAGCTCGCGGGCCGGCAGCTCGACCGAGCAGCCCCACGCGTGCCGGCGCACGGCGTGCCGCTGACCTGGTCCGATGCGGACGACGTCGTGACCCGCAGCGGCGTAGCCCGCGGCCAGCCGGTCGAGCACCGTCCCGACATCGCACGGACCCGAGCGGGCGTTCGTCAGCTGCACGACGCGGCTCACCCGGCGTCCCCGGGAGCGGCCGGAACGCGGCGGAGGACGACGGGATCGCGCACGAGCGCCACGATGCCGGGCGGACGAGGACCGCGTGCAGCAGACCGGCGAGCAGTGCGTGAACGACCGGTGACGCTCCGTCGCACCCTGCGGCGGGGCCCCCTGCGGTGGGGCCCCCTGCGGTGGGGCCCCCTGCGGTGGGGCGTCCTGCGGTGGGGCCCTCAGCCGCCCGTGCTGCGCTCGCGCCGCTGCTGCTCGAGCCGGCGCCGCTCGCGCACCTCACCGGCGATGCGCGTGCGGTCGAAGTCGGCGCAGACCGGCGGGCTCATCGCCAGCCCGGCCGTCAGCAGCATGAGGACGCCGACGACCAGGCCGGCGCCGGCGTTGCGCGCCTCGCCGGCGAGCCCGGCCACCGCGACGACGCACAGCAGCGCCCCGAGCAGCCCGAACAGGGCGAGCGCGGCCTCCCGGGCCCAGGCGCGCCACAGCACGAGCCCGGCCAGGACGAGCAGCCCGACCGCCGCGGCCGGTCCGGTGACGAGCACCGCGGCGAAGCCCTCGGCGTTGCGCAGGGCGTCCTCGCCGTAGACCCCGACCAGCCCCGCCCGCGAGCCCGCGGCCGCCCCCGGGGCGAGGTCCACCACGCCGGTCGCGACCAGCGCCGAGCGCGTCACCGACACCACGGGCAGCGCCGTCAGCCCCGCCACGAGGGCCAGCAGGCACCAGGTCGCCGCGCTGCGGCGCACGCCGTCGTCCACCGCACCGACGGTAGCCCTGCGAGCCGTGGCGCGCACAGTCCGTCCGGGTGCCGTTCGGCCCGGGGTCCGCGGGGTAGCCGGAGCAGGACCGCGCGACGACGGACGGTCCTGACGACGAGGAGCGCGATGGCGCGGCGCCTGCCCCTGCCCCTGCTGGTGACCGGCTTCGGCCTGGGGGCGTTCCTCGACGGGATCGTCCTGCACCAGGTGCTGCAGTGGCACCACCTCGTCGTCGAGTACGAGTCGGCCGACGACCTGGCCGGGCTCGAGGCGAACACCCTGTGGGACGGCGTCTTCCACCTGGTGTCGTGGCTGGTCGTCGTCGCCGGCCTCGTCCGGACGGCGCGCTCGCGGGCCGACCTGCGGCCGGTCGCGTGGAGCCGGCTCGTCGGCGCGCTGCTGGCCGGCTGGGGTGCGTTCAACATCACCGACCAGGTGCTCTTCCACATGCTGCTCGGGGCCCACCACATCCGGATGGTGGAGGACTACCAGCTCTACGACTGGGGGTACACCGCGATCGGGGTCGTCCTCGTGCTCGTCGGAGCGGGTCTTGGCAGGCGGGAGCCCGCTCCCGCCGGGACCGCTGCGGGCACCGGTCCCGGTGTGTCCGGCGGCACGTCGCTCAGCGGATGACCGGAGCGGCCGACGAGGTTGACCCAGGCACTCGCACTCCCTCGGAGGACACCATGCAGGACCTCGACCTCAGCAGCTCGCTCATCGCGGACCCCGCGACCGGGCTCACCCCCGTCGACCTGCGGCGCGCCGCGTTGAGCGTCTGCAGCTACGCCCTGGACACCGAGGACGCCCGCGAGCTCCTGGCCGCGCTCGGCCTGCTCGACGAGCTGCGCGACCGTCCCGGCATCGCGGTCTGAGTCGGACGCCACCCGACACGGCAGGGCCCCCGCGTCCCGACCCCGATAGGGTCGGGACGACGGACTGGGGGCGGCTCGACGGTGTGGGGGTGGGCATGACGGAGGGGCTGGTGGCGCCGCGGCCCGCGACGCTGCCCGACCGCGTCTGGACGGTCCCCAACGTCCTGACCATGCTCCGGCTCGCCGGCGTCCCGCTGTTCCTGTACTGGGCGCTGGTCGCCGAGCACGACGGCCGCGCCATCCTGCTGCTCATGGCGGCCGGCGCCAGCGACTACTTCGACGGCCTCATCGCCCGCCGCTGGAACAGCTTCACCCGGCTGGGGCAGCTGCTCGACCCGCTGGCCGACCGGCTGTACATCCTCGCGACGCTGCTGGCCCTCGTCGCCCGTGACGGCCTGCCGCTGTGGTGGGCGCTGCTGCTCATCGGCCGCGACGTCGTGCTCACCCCGACGATCCCGTTCCTGCGCCGGCACGGGTACGGCCCCCTGCCGGTGCACTTCCTCGGCAAGGCCGCGACGTTCAACCTGCTCTACGCCTTCCCGATGCTGCTGGCGGCGCTCCCGTCCAACGACGACCTGCTCGCCACCGTCTTCCGGCCGATGGGCTGGGCGTTCGCCGCGTGGGGGAGCGCGCTGTACCTCTGGTCCGGCGTCCTGTACGTCGTGCAGGTGCGGCAGCTGCTGCAGGCCGAGCGGGCCGAGGCGTCCGACTAGGTGTCGACGCGCCGGGGCGGGCTCGCGTGAAGGCGGTCGTCATGGCCGGCGGGGAGGGCACCCGCCTGCGGCCGATGACCGCCAACCAGCCCAAGCCGCTCCTGCCCGTGGTCAACCGGCCGATCATGGAGCACGTGCTGCGCCTGCTGAAGCGGCACGGCTTCGACGAGACCGTCGTGACGGTGCAGTTCCTCGCCAGCCTCGTCCGCACCTACTTCGGTGACGGCGAGGAGCTCGGCATGCACCTGTCCTACGCCACCGAGGAGACCCCGCTCGGCACCGCCGGCTCGGTGCGCAACGCCGAGGCGGCGCTGCGCGACGACGCGTTCCTGGTCATCTCCGGCGACGCCCTCACCGACATCGACCTCGGCGCGCTCGTGCGCGCCCACCGCCGGGCCGGCGCGCTCGTGACGGCCTGCCTCACGCGGGTGCCCGACCCGCTCGAGTTCGGCATCGTCATCCAGACCGAGGACGGCCGCATCGAGCGGTTCCTCGAGAAGCCGACGTGGGGCCAGGTGTTCAGCGACACCGTGAACACCGGCATCTACGTCATGGAGCCCGAGGTCTTCGACCACGTCGAGCCCGGACGGCCGGTCGACTGGTCCGGCGAGGTCTTCCCGGCGCTGCTCGCCAAGGGCGCCCCGCTCTACGGGCACGTCGCCGAGGGCTACTGGGAGGACGTCGGCAGCCTGGACTCGTACGTGCGCGCGCAGGGCGACGTCCTGCACGGGCGCGTCGACGTCACCATCGACGGCTTCGAGGTCGCCCCCGGGATCTGGGTCGGCGAGGGCGCAGAGATCGACCCGGACGCCAAGCTCGTCGGCCCGCTGTGCATCGGCAAGTACGCCAAGGTCGAGGCCGGTGCCGAGCTGCGCCCGCTCACCGTGCTGGGCGACAACGTCGTCGTGAAGGGCGGGGCGGTCCTCGAGCGGGCCGTCGTGCACGACAACGTCTTCGTCGGGCCGCAGGTCGGCCTGCGCGGCTGCGTCATCGGCAAGAACACCGACGTCATGCGCGCCGCCCGCATCGAGGAGGGCGCCGTCGTCGGCGACGAGTGCGTCGTCGAGGAGGAGGCCTACGTCGCGGACGGCGTGAAGGTCTACCCGTTCAAGACCATCGAGGCCGGCGCCGTCGTGCACACGAGCGTCATCTGGGAGAGCCGCGGCTCGTCCTCGCTGTTCGGCCCGCGCGGCGTGTCCGGCCTGGTGAACGTCGAGATCACGCCGGAGTTCGTCGTGCGGCTCGCCTCGGCGTACGCGACCACGGTCCCCAAGGGCAGCACCGTGGTCACCTCGCGCGACGCGTCCCGCGCCGCGCGGGCGCTGAAGCGGGCCGTCGTCTCGGCGCTCACGGCGAGCGCCATCGACGTGCACGACCTCGAGGTGTCCCCGTTCCCGGTCACGCGCTTCCAGGCGCGCGAGACGAACGCGTCCGGCGGCGTCGTGCTGCGCAGCACGCCCGGGGACGCGCAGTCGATCGACATCGTGTTCCTCGACACCGACGGGGGTGACCTGTCGCCGGCGCGTCAGCGGGCGCTCGAGCGGGTGTTCAGCCGGCAGGAGTTCCGCCGGGCGTTCCCGGGCGAGATCGCCGAGCTGAGCTTCCCGTCGCGCACGATCGAGACCTACGTGCAGGAGCTGCTGCGCACCATCGACGTCTCCGGGGTCGAGGGCGCCGGGATGAAGGTCGTGCTCGACACGGCGGGCGGCGCGGTGTCGCTCGTCCTGCCGGCGCTGCTCGGCCGGCTCGACGTCGAGGTCCTGACCGTCAACAACAGGTCGAGCGAGACGGCCAGCAGCGAGACGGTGGCCGACCGCATGCACGACCTCGAGCGGCTCGGCGAGCTCGTCTCCAGCTCGCGCGCGGCGTTCGGCGTCCGCTTCGACCACGTCGGGGAGCGCATCGCCCTCGTCGACGAGCAGGGCCGGCTGATCTCCGACGACCGGGCGCTGCTCGTGCTGCTCGACCTCGTCGCGGCCGAGCGGCGCGGCGGGCGCATCGCGCTGCCGGTGACGACGACCCGCGTCGCCGAGCAGGTGACCCGCTTCCACGGCACCGAGGTGCTCTGGACGTCGACCACGCCCGACGACCTCACCCGCGCGGCGGCCGGCAGCGGGGTGGTCTTCGCGGGCGACGGCCGCGGCGGCTTCGTGCTGCCCGAGTTCTCCGCGGCCCTGGACGGCATCGCCGCGTTCGTCCGCCTGCTCGGGCTGGTCGCCCGCACCCGGCTGACCCTGTCGCAGATCGACGCCCGGATCCCGCAGGCGCACCTCGTGCGGCGGTCGGTCCCTACGCCCTGGGCGGTGAAGGGCGCGGTCATGCGCACGGTCGTGCACGCCGCCGGGGATCGCGAGGTCGACACCACGGACGGCGTGCGCGTCGTCGAGGCCGAGGGCGCCTGGGCGCTGGTCCTGCCCGACCCCTCCGAGGCGCTCACGCACGTCTGGGCCGAGGGCACCGACGCCGCGGAGGCCGCCGACCTGGTGACCCGCTGGGCCGAGGTCGTCGAGGACACCTCGCCCTGAGGTCGAGGGTCAGCGTGACGGCGCGTGACCGGAGGTCGCGGTCCGGCGGGCGGCTGGGGCAGGATGGCGGCGTGCGGGCGGCAGGGACAGCGGCATGACGACGGACGGCATGACGACGGACGGCATGAGCCCGACCGCCGTCGACGACCGCGCGCCCCGGACGCCCGGCACCCGACGCGTGGACAGCTCGATGTCGCTGCTCGTCGACATGATGGCCAACACCGTGGACGCCGCCTACGCCGAGCGGGCGCGCGACCGCCGGGCGGCTCCCAGCGGGCCGGGCGCGCCGTCCCGCACGGGCGCGGGGCGGCTCTGGCCGCTCGCCGGCCTGGTCGCCGTCGGGCTGCTCACCGGCACGGCCGTGGCGCAGGTGCGCGTGCGGTCCGCCACCGACTCCGGCGTCCGCAGCGGGCTGGCCGCCGAGGTGCGGGAGCGCACCGCGGGCACCGACGCCCTGGCCGCCGAGGCCGGACGGCTGCGCGCGCAGGTCACCGACCTGCAGCGCCGCGCGCTCGGGGCCGACGCCGCCGGCCGGTCCGCGGCCCGCCGGCTCGCCGCCCTCGGCCTGGCCAGTGCCACGACGCCGGTCGAGGGACCCGGGCTGGTCGTCCGGCTGGACGACGCCGACGCCGGCGAGGGTCCCGGCACCGATCCGCTGCGCGGCGGCACGGTGCTCGCCGGACGGGTCAGCGACCAGGACGTGCAGGACGCGGTGAACGGCCTGTGGGCCGCCGGCGCCGAGGCCGTCGCCGTGAACGGCCAGCGGCTCACCACCCTCAGCGCCATCCGCAGTGCGGGGGAGTCGGTGCTGGTCGACCTGCGGCCGCTGAGCCCCCCGTACGTCGTGCAGGCGATCGGCGACCCGGCCGAGCTCGAGGTCGACTTCGTGTCCGGCCCGAGCGGCCGCCGGCTCACCACGCTGACCGCCGCCTACGGCGTGTCCTTCGAGGTGTCCCGCGACGACGAGCTGCGCCTGCGCGGGTCCGGCGACCCCGTCCTGCGGCAGGCCGAGCCCGGCACCGGCCCGCAGGCGCCCTCGTGATCCCCGCCCTCGCACTCGTCGCGGGCGTCGTGCTCGGGCTGGTCCTCGAGCCCACCGTCCCCGCGGGGCTGCAGCCGTACCTGCCCATCGCCGTCGTGGCGGCGCTGGACGCCGTCTTCGGCGCGGTCCGCGCCCAGCTCGAGGGGATCTTCGACGACAAGGTGTTCGTCGTCTCGTTCGTGAGCAACGTGCTGGTCGCGGCGCTGGTCGTCTTCCTGGGCGACCAGCTCGGGGTCGGCGGACAGCTCTCGACGGGCGTCGTCGTCGTGCTCGGCATCCGCATCTTCAGCAACGCCGCCGCCATCCGCCGACGGGTGTTCTCCGCATGAGCCGGGTGCGCGCGCTGCTCTCGCCGCGGCTGCGGCGCGTCGACCTCGCGGTGGCCGTCCTGCTCGGCCTGCTCGGCTTCGCCGCCGTGGTGCAGGTGCGGTCGACGCAGGAGGACGGGCCGCTGGCTGCGGCGCGCCAGGAGGACCTCGTGCAGATCCTGGACGACCTCGCGAACCGCGACGACCGGCTGCGCGCGGAGGTCTCGACGCTCGAGCAGACCCGCGCCGAGCTGACCGGCGGCACGGGGCGCACGCAGGCGGCGCTCGACGAGGCGCGCCGCAGGACGCAGCTGCTCGGCGTGCTGGCCGGCACCGTCCCGGCCCGCGGCCCCGGCCTGCGGCTCACCCTGGTCGACCCGGAGGGCGCCCTGCGGGCCGACGTCCTGCTCGACGCGCTCGAGGAGCTGCGCGCGGCCGGTGCCGAGGCCGTCCAGGTCGAGGGCACCCGGGACGGGGGCGGTCCGGAGGTGGCCGTGCGCGTCGTCGCGAGCACCGCCTTCGAGGGGGGCGACGACGGCGGCATCGTCGTCGACGACCAGCTGCTGCGCCCGCCGTACCGGTTCGTCGTCATCGGCGACCCGGCCACCCTGGCGTCCGCCGTGCGCATCCCCGGCGGCGTCGTCGACAACGTGGAGCAGTCCGGCGGGCGGGCGGTCGTCGCGCGCAGCGACGACGTCCGGGTGGATGCCTTGCGACCGCTCGAACGGCCTCGTTACGCTCGCCCGGCATCCTGACGCCCGCTGGGTCGGACGCCGCCCAGCCCGCTGGTCGCGCAGCCACCCTGCAGCGACCAGCGACCCCTCGAACGATGACGAAAGAGGCGACCCCGTGCCGACCGACGAGCTGCGCTACACCGCTGAGCACGAGTGGCTGGCGGTGGTCGGCGACGGCGCCGACGCGGTCCTGCGCGTGGGCATCACCGAGTTCGCGCAGGAGGCGCTCGGCGACATCGTCTTCGTGACGCTGCCGGGCGTCGGCACCGAGCTGGCGGCCGGGCAGTCGCTCGGCGAGGTCGAGAGCACCAAGAGCGTCTCGGACGTGTACGCCCCCGTGGCCGGCACCGTGACGGCCGTGAACGACCTGCTGGACGCCGCGCCAGAGACGGTGAACAGCGACCCGCTCGGCGACGGCTGGCTGGTCGAGCTCAAGCCGACCGACGGCGTGGAGCAGGCGCTCACCGCCGACGGCCTGCTCGACGGCGCGGCGTACGCGGCGCTCGTCTCCGGCGCCTGACGGGGCGACCTCCACCCCCACCCTCGACCTCGGGTCGAGACCTGCGACGCGAACCTCCCCAAGCCTCCAGGCCGCGTTGACCCTTCGGCGTCGCGGCCACTAGGTTCGCCGCAGCGCCAGCCCCGTCCGTGACGTCGGGGCGACGCAGCGTCGTCACCCCGGCACCACCCGAGCAGCGAGCCACTCCCGAGAGGCGGGCGAACACCGTGTTCTGCACCCAGTGCGGCCATCAGAACCCTGAGGGCAGCCGCTTCTGCGCGAGCTGCGGTGCAGCTCTGTCCCGGACGTCCGGCGGCGGTGAGCGGGCCGTCGAGACGACGTCGACCATCTCGCTCGCGGCGCTCGAGGGCGCCCTCGAGACCGAGAGCACGCCCACTCCCGAGGCGGGCCACGACAGCGCGCACGGCGGCGCCGAGTCGCTGCCCCCGGGCAGCGCGCTGCTCGTCGTGAAGCGCGGCCCGAACGCCGGCAGCCGCTTCCTGCTCGACGCCGAGACGACGACCGCCGGGCGGCACCCCGAGTCCGACATCTTCCTCGACGACGTCACCGTCTCGCGCCGGCACGCGGAGTTCGTCCGTGAGGGCGGCGGCTTCGTGGTGCGCGACGTCGGCAGCCTGAACGGCACCTACCTCAACCGCGAGCGCATCGAGGCCGCCGGGCTCGCCGGCGGCGACGAGGTCCAGATCGGCAAGTACCGCCTGGTGTTCCTCGTCGGCCAGCGCGGGGGCGAGGGGTGAGCGCGGGGCTCAGCGCTGCCGGTCCGCCGGCCCGGGCCTTCATGAGCATCGGTGAGGTGCTCGCCCAGCTGCGTCCCGACTTCGCCGACATCACGATCTCGAAGATCCGCTTCCTCGAGGCGGAGGGGCTGGTCGAGCCCGAGCGCACCGCGTCGGGCTACCGCAAGTTCTCCCGCGAGGACCTCAGCCGGCTGCGCTACGTCCTCACCGCGCAGCGCGACCACTACCTGCCGCTGCGCGTCATCAAGGAGCACCTCGAGGCGATCGACCGCGGCCTCGAGCCGCCGGCGCTCGGTGCCGGCGGCCCGAAGGTGCCCCGCGCGCTGGTGATGGCCGAGGGCATGCCCGGCCCCGACGCCTTCCTGCCCGACGTCGCCGAGGTGCGCCTGTCCCGCCGGGAGCTGCTGTCGGAGGCCGGGCTCGCGCCCGAGCAGCTCGACCAGCTCGAGCAGTACGGCCTGCTCGGCCCCCGCGCCGGCGGCAGCCACTACGACGGCGACGCGCTCGTGGTCGCTCGGACGGTCGCCGAGATGGCCCGGTTCGGCATCGAGGCGCGGCACCTGCGCCCGTTCCGCGCCGCCGCCGAGCGCGAGATCGGCCTGGTCGAGCAGGTCGTCACGCCGCTCGTGCGCCAGCGCAACCCCGAGGCCAAGGCCCGGGCCGAGGAGGTCGCCCGCGAGCTGGCGGCCCTGTCGGTGAAGCTGCACGCCACGCTGGTCCGGGCCGGGCTCGGCCCCGGCCTGCGGCGCTAGCCGCGACCACTCCGGGCGCTGTCCGGTCGCCCCGTGCGGGGTAGGCTCGACTGCGGTCCTGCACCCCGAGCAGGAGACGCCGCGCACGTCAGGAGGAACCCGTGGACGAGGCCGGTGAGGGCACGTCGCTGTCCGAGCTGAGCGTGGTCGGCGTCCGCGTCGAGCTGCCCAGCCAGCAGCCGATCGTGCTGCTCAAGGAGGTCGAGGGCGACCGCTACCTCCCGATCTGGATCGGCGCGGTCGAGGCGACCGCGATCGCCTTCGCGCAGCAGGGCGTCGTCACGGCGCGCCCGATGACGCACGACCTCATGCGCGACCTGCTGGCCGCGTTCGACCGCACGCTGCAGAGCGTGACGATCACCGAGTTGCGCGAGGGGGTCTTCTACGCCGAGCTCGGCTTCGACGACGGCGTGACGGTGAGCGCCCGCCCGTCCGACGCCATCGCGCTCGCCATGCGCAGCGGCGCGACGATCCGGTCCGAGGCCGCCGTGCTGGAGGAGGCGGGCATCGCGATCCCGGACGAGCAGGAGGACGAGGTCGAGAAGTTCCGCGAGTTCCTCGACCAGATCAGCCCCGAGGACTTCGAGAGCGGCAGCTAGCCGACCCTCGACCTCCGGCGCGCGCTGAGTCTCCACTTGAGGTCGAGGGTTGCGACGCGCCGTCGCCATGTCGTTGACCCGGCTGCCCCGACTGCCTAGCGTCCGTCCTGGCCGACCCGGACGTGCGTGACCGCCGACAGGCCGTCGGGTCCTGCAGCTCGCAGACGACCGGACCGAGGACAGGAGCTCGACGTGGGAGACGAGACCCTGGACGCGTCCGGGGGTGGGACGCCGGCGCAGCAGCCTGCTGCGCCCGCCGCGCCGGCGCAGCTCGGCCTGCAGGGCACGCTGTTCGACGACCTGCCCGAGGACGAGCGTCCCGGCGCCTCACCGCTCGACGTCGGCTACCGCGGGCCGACCGCGTGCAGCGCCGCGGGCATCACCTACCGGCAGCTCGACTACTGGGCGCGCACCGGGCTCGTCGAGCCGAGCGTCCGCGAGGCCTCCGGCTCAGGCACCCAGCGGCTCTACTCGTTCCGCGACATCCTCGTGCTCAAGATCGTCAAGAAGCTGCTCGACGCCGGCATCTCGCTGCAGAACATCCGCACGGCCATCTCCACCCTGCGCGACCACGGCGTCGCCGACCTCGCGCAGATCACGCTCATGAGCGACGGCACGACCGTCTACGAGTGCACCTCGACCGACGAGGTCGTCGACCTCCTGCAGGGCGGCCAGGCCGTGTTCGCCATCGCCGTCGGCCGGCACGTGCGCGACGTCGAGGGCACGCTCGCCGCGCTGCCCGGCGAGCGCGCCACCGCGGCCGGGTCCGAGGCGGGCGCCCCGTCCGCCGCCGACGAGCTGGCCTCCCGCCGCCGCAAGCGCACGTCCGCCTGAGCCTCGCGCCCGCGCGCCGGGGCGCGTGCTGGGGGCCCGCTTGGTAGCCTGGGCGGGCTGACGATCCCGCGCGGGAGAGTCCCCTCACCGCCAGTGGGGGGCGCCGAAGGAGCAAGCCTCCCCAACCACAACCTCTCAGGCCACCGGACCGCGCGGGTCAGGCGACTCTGGAAAGCGGACGGCGCGGCGCGCACCTGGCGCCGGGCGCGGCCCACCGACGGTGCAAGCCCGGCCCGCTGCCCCGGCAGCGCGGTCGGGTGAAGCTCTCAGGTCCCATGACAGAGCGGGGAGGGCAGCGGTCGCCGTCCGGTTGACCGTCCCGGCCCTGCCCAGCCCGGAGCGCCCATGACCCGCCAGTCCCTGCGCGACCTCGAGCGCGCCGCCCCCTTCTCGGGACGGCACATCGGTCCGAGCCCCGACGAGCAGGCCAAGATGCTGGCCGTCCTCGGCGCCGGCAGCCTGGAGGAGCTCGCCGCCTCCGCCGTCCCGGAGGCGATCCGCGCGACCGAGCGCCTCGACCTGCCCGCCGGCCTGTCCGAGCCCGAGGTGCTCGCCGAGCTGCGCGCGCTCGCCGACCGCAACCGCGTGCACGTGCCGATGATCGGCCTGGGCTACTCCGGCACGCACACCCCCGCCGTCGTGCTGCGCAACGTCATGGAGAACCCGGCCTGGTACACGGCCTACACGCCGTACCAGCCCGAGATCAGCCAGGGCCGGCTCGAGGCGCTGCTGAACTTCCAGACGGTCGTGACCGACCTGACCGGGCTGGCCGTCGCCGGTGCCTCCCTGCTCGACGAGGGCACCGCGGCCGCTGAGGCCATGACGCTGGCGCGGCGCAGCAGCAAGGCGCCCGCCGATGCGGTGTTCCTGCTCGACGCCGACTGCCACCCGCAGACGATCGCCGTCGTCCGGACGCGCGCGGTGCCGCTCGGGCTCGACGTGCGGGTCGTCGACCTGTCGGCCGGCCTGCCTGAGGGCGACGTGTTCGGCGTGCTGCTGCAGTACCCGGGCTCCGGGGGAGCGGTGCGTGACCTGCGGCCGGTGCTCGCGGCGGCCCGCGAGCGCGGGGCGATCGGGATCGTCGCCGCCGACCTGCTGGCGCTCACCGTGCTGACCAGCCCCGGCGAGCTCGGCGCAGACGTCGCCGTCGGCTCCAGCCAGCGCTTCGGCGTGCCGCTCGGCTACGGCGGCCCGCACGCCGGCTTCCTCGCCGTCCGCAAGGGCCTCGAGCGCACGCTGCCCGGGCGCCTGGTCGGGGTGAGCGTCGACGCCGACGGCGCCCCCGCCTACCGGCTGGCGCTGCAGACCCGCGAGCAGCACATCCGCCGCGAGAAGGCGACCAGCAACATCTGCACCGCGCAGGTGCTGCTCGCGGTCATGGCCGGCATGTACGCCGTCTTCCACGGCCCGGACGGCCTGCGCGACATCGCGCTGCGGACGCACCGGTACGCCGCGGTGCTCGCCGCGGCCCTGCGCGCCGGCGGCGTCGAGGTGCTGCAGGACGGCTTCTTCGACACCGTCGTGGCCCGTGTGCCGGGCCGGGCGGACGCCGTCGTGCGGGCGGCCGCCGAGGCGGGGGTCGACCTGCGGCGCGTCGATGCCAACTGCCTCGGCGTCAGCACCGCCGAGACGACCACCCGCGCGCACCTGGACGTCGTGACCGCCGCCTTCGGGCTGCCGGCCGCCGACTGGGACGCCCTCGACGAGGCGACCCCGGACGCGCTGCCCGACGCGCTGCGGCGCGAGCAGCCCTACCTCACCCACCCCGTCTTCTCCGAGCACCGCAGCGAGACCGCGCTGCTGCGGTACCTGCGCCGGCTCGCGGACAAGGACCTCGCCCTCGACCGGACGATGATCCCGCTCGGCTCCTGCACCATGAAGCTCAACGCCACGACCGAGATGGAGCCGGTCACCTGGCCCGAGTTCGGGGCGCTGCACCCGTTCACGCCGCGCGAGCACGCCGAGGGCTACGCGGCGCTCATCGGCGACCTCGAGCGCTGGCTGTGCGAGATCACCGGCTACGACGCGGTGAGCCTGCAGCCGAACGCGGGCAGCCAGGGCGAGTTCGCCGGGCTGCTGGCGATCCGCGGCTACCACGCCGCCCGCGGCGAGGCGCACCGCGACGTCTGCCTCATCCCGGCGAGCGCGCACGGCACGAACGCGGCGAGCGCCGTCATGGCCGGCATGCGCGTCGTCGTGGTGGCCACCGCGCCGACCGGTGACGTCGACGTCGACGACCTGCACGCCAAGATCGCCGAGCACGGCGACCGCCTCGCCGCGCTCATGGTCACCTACCCGAGCACGCACGGCGTCTTCGAGGACACCATCGGCGACGTGTGCGCGTCCGTGCACGACGCCGGCGGCCAGGTCTACGTCGACGGGGCGAACCTCAACGCGCTGGTCGGGCTGGCCCGCCCGGGGCACTTCGGCGCCGACGTCAGCCACCTCAACCTGCACAAGACGTTCTGCATCCCGCACGGCGGCGGCGGTCCCGGCGTCGGCCCGGTCGGCGTCCGTGCGCACCTCGCGCCGTACCTGCCGAACCACCCGCTCGACGACGCCGCCGGCCCGGCCACCGGTCCGGGGCCGGTCAGCGCCGCGCCGTACGGCAGCGCCGGCATCCTGCCGATCAGCTGGGCGTACGTCCGGCTCATGGGCGGCGAGGGCCTGACCCGCGCCACCCAGGTCGCCGTCCTGTCGGCGAACTACGTCGCCACCCGGCTGCAGCCGCACTTCCCGGTGCTCTACACCGGTCGCGGCGGGCGGGTCGCGCACGAGTGCATCGTCGACCTGCGGCAGCTCAGCAAGCAGACCGGCGTGAGCGTCGACGACGTCGCCAAGCGCCTCGTCGACTACGGCTTCCACGCCCCGACGATGAGCTTCCCGGTGGCGGGCACGCTGATGATCGAGCCGACCGAGAGCGAGGACCTCGCCGAGCTCGACCGGTTCTGCGACGCCATGATCGCCATCCGCAAGGAGATCGACGAGGTCGCGGCCGGCACCTGGCCCGCGGACGACAACCCGCTGCGCGGGGCGCCGCACACCGCGTCGTGCGTGACGGGGGAGTGGGACCACCCCTACTCGCGCGAGCTCGCGGCCTACCCGCCCGGCGTCGCGCGGGCGACGAAGTACTGGCCGCCGGTGCGCCGCATCGACGGGGCGTACGGCGACCGCAACCTCGTGTGCTCCTGCCCGCCGCCCGAGGCGTACGAGGGCTGACCCGCCCGCACGGCGGTGGTCAGGCGGCCGAGCTGAGCAGGTAGTCCGGGCGGTGCGGCGCGACGACCCGGCCGTCCGGCAGCAGCTCGCCGGTGTCCTCGAACACCACCACGCCGTTGCAGAGCAGGTTCCAGCCCTGCTCGGGGTGGCTGCGCACGACGCGAGCGGCGTCGCGGTCGCCGGCGTCGGCGCTCGGGCAGGTCGGGGCGTGCGTGCAGGTCAGGCGCATCTCGTGCTCCAGTGATGGCGTGCTGGTGTCGTCCCCGCAGCCTCGACGCCGCCGCGCACGCCCTGAAGCGCCCGGGAGGACGCACATGCAGCCCGTACTCCCCGTCGTGACCGTCCGCCCGCCGGCGACACCCCCCGGATGGGCCGGGCCGCGCACCGAGGTCGACCGGTGGGAGTGGCGGCCCGCCGACGGCGGCGACCCGGTCGAGCAGCTCGGCGCGTTCCTGGACGCCCACGGGCTCGGCGGCGAGCCGGCGGCGCAGCGCGGTGGCACCGCGGTGGCCCTGCTCGTCGGGGCGACCGGCTGCGCGCGGCTCGGCGGGCTCCCGGACGGCCCGGCGTCGCCGGTGCCGGCGGTCCCCGAGCTGGCCGTCGTCGCCTTCCGGCCGGGGGGCAGCACCCGCACGCCGGGAGCGCCGGCAGGCGCGGACGGGTGGCGCACCTCCTGGCGCGACGCCGAGCACGCGGCCGCGGTGGAGACCGTCCGCGCCGCCATCGCCCGGGGCGAGGTGTACCAGGCCAACGTCGTCGGCCACCGGGCCGCCGCGCACCGGGACGAGCCCGCGGCCCTGGCCGCCGCCGTCGCGGCCCTGCCGGGCGCGACCTACGCCGGCGTGCTGGACGGCCCCGGCTGGGCGGTCGGCTCGGCGAGCCCCGAGCAGCTCGTCCGGGTGGTGGGCGACCGGGTGACCACCGTGCCCATCAAGGGCACGCTCGCCGTGGCGCCCGGGTCCGACGCCGTGCTGCGGGCCAGCAGCAAGGACCGCGCCGAGCACGTCATGATCGTCGACCTCGAGCGCAACGACCTGTCGCGGGTGGCGGTGACCGGCTCGGTCGACGTCGAGCAGCTCTACGCCCTGCGCGACTGGTCCGGCCTGTGGCAGGCCAGCTCGACCGTGGCCGCACAGCTCGCCCCGGGCGCCGGCACGCTCGACGTGCTGCGGGCGCTGCTGCCCGGCGGGTCGGTGACCGGGGCCCCGAAGCGCGCCGCCTGGTCGCTGCTCCGCGGGCTCGAACCGGTCGGCCGCGGGCCGTCCATGGGCGCGCTCGGCCTGCTGTGGCCCGGCGGCCTCGACCTCGGGCTGACGATCCGCACCGTCGCCGCCGACGAGGACCGGGTGCACCTGTGGGCGGGCGGCGGCATCACCTGGTCCAGCGTCGCCCGCGACGAGGTCGCCGAGGCACACGCCAAGGCCGCGCCGGTCGTCCGGGCCCTCGCGCCGTCCCGTCCGCGTCCACCCGGCTGACGCTCGACGGCCCCCCGCTCAGGTGCGCCCCTCGTCCTCCTGCGCCCGCTCGAGCGCGGGGGCACCGGCCATCCAGTCGGCGCGCAGCACCCGGAAGCCGGCCGCCTCGTAGGCGTCGCAGACCTTCTGGTCGTCGTCGACGACGACGGCGACGGGACGTCCGGCGGCCAGGCGCCGCAGCAGCCCCGGCTTGGCCAGCCGGGCGGGGCGGTGGTCGCGCTCGGCGCGCATCGCGAGCTCGCCCTCGGGCAGGCCGTGCCGCCGGAACCAGGCGAGCGTGTCGGCGCGGCAGCGCTCGGGGCGCCCGGTCACGTACACGACGTCGCAGTCCTCGGCGCTGGCCCGGGCGAGCGCGAGCCCCTCGGCCAGCGGTGGGTCGTCGACGGCCGCGGCGAAGAACGCGTCCCAGTCCTTGGGCCGGCGGGCCACGTGGTGCAGGCGGTGCCGGACGTCGGCCAGCACGCCGTCGACGTCGAACACGGCCAGCGGACGGGTCACGCCGGCACCGGACGCCGCTCGTGCACCAGGCGCTCGAGCGGCAGGAGCGCCAGCAGCGCGACGCAGTGCGGCAGGAACACGATGGTGATCATCGCGAACGTCATGAGGTGGAAGCCCAGGAAGCCGGCCGCGAGCGCCCAGGTGCGCCGCGGGTCGCGCCACCGCACGAGCAGCAGCGGCGCGACGGCGAGCTCCATCACCATGATCCCGTACTGCGCGGCGTGCAGCACCTGCGGCACCTGCAGCAGCGGCTCGGACAGCGGTGTGCTGCGGCGCACCACGGCGCGCACCAGGGTGGCGCCGTCCACCCAGTCCGGGCCGCCGAAGCGGAGCTTGGCGACGGCGGCCAGGACGTACGTCGCGACCACGGCCAGGCCGATCATCGACAGCGCCCAGCCCGCGGCCTCGGAGCGGGCGGGGGAGCGCAGGGCCGCCGACCCGACGCTCGGCAGCACGAACAGCGCCACGAGGAAGGCGAACCGGTCGTGGTCGACCTTGCCGTAGCTCATCGCCACGACCATCCACTCGAGGTACAGGACGGCGACCAGCCAGCCGGTCAGCCGCGGCAGCCGGTCGCGGACCGCGGCGACGGCGGCGACGAGGGCCGCGGCGACGAGCAGCACCTGCAGCAGCTCGACCCACGGACCGGGCGTCGGCAGGTGCAGCAGCCGGCCGATCCGCAGCGGCACGTACAGCTGGCCCGGGACCTGCGCGTGACCGCGCACCCAGGTCGTGGTGAGCAGCACGTCGACCGGGACGAACAGCAGCACGACGACCCGCAGCACGGCGACCCTCGCGACCGGAGCGGGCGCGAACAGCCAGCCGGTGCGGCGCGCCCGGTGCCCGCCCGCGCCCGTCGGCGCCTCGCCGACGAGCGCCGCCGGTCCGGGTCCGGGTCCGGTCACGGCGCCACCCACCGCACGACGACCCGCTCGGCCGGGGCGCCCACCGGCCGGCTGTCGGCCAGGAGCTGCTCCTGCTCGACGACCCGCACCTCGACCAGCGGCGGCTCGTCCGGCTGCAGCCGCTGCGCGGCCTCGGCCAGGGCGCCGAGCAGCGCGGGGTCGTCCCGGAACCGGCCGACCTGGCCCTCCACCTCGGCGCGCTTCAGGCCGGTGGAGCGCTCGTCGACCGTCCGCACGCGCCCGGTGCTGTCGACGACCTCGACCCGGGCCGAGACGACGCGCCCGTCCGGGTCGTCGCGCGTCGAGTACATCCGGAACGGGCCGAACGGGAAGTCGTCGTCCTGCCCGACCACGGTGCCGGCGAGGACCAGCGCGGCCAGCACGAGCGTGACGGCGGTGCGCACCGCGCGTCCCCGGACCGTCAGCACGCGCGCAGCGTAGCGACGGGGCGCCCCCGGGCAGCGCACCTCGGCGGCCGGGCCGGCGCCTCAGCCGGTCAGCACCCGGGTGCCGTCCCCGCCGCGGGCCTTGGCCTCGTACATGGCGAGGTCGGCCCGCCGCAGCACCTGGTGCGCGTCGTCGCCCGGCCGCACCGCCGTCACGCCGACGCTGGCGGTGACGCAGGACGCCGCTCCGGCGAGGGCGACGGCGACGCGCACGCGCTCGGCGACGGCCAGGTCGAGGGACGGGTCGACGGCGGTGGCGAGCACGGCGAACTCGTCGCCGCCGAGGCGCGCCACGGTGTCGGTCTCGCGCAGGCACCGGCCGAGCTCGACCGCCACGGCCACGAGCAGCGCGTCGCCGGCGGCGTGTCCGGCCGTGTCGTTGACGGCCTTGAAGCCGTCCAGGTCGACGAGGCACACGACGTGCCGCACGTCCGGCCCTGCGGCGGCGGTGACCGTGCGCAGCCGGTCGAGGAAGGCCCGGCGGTTCAGCGAGCCCGTCAGCGAGTCGGTCGCGGCCAGGTGCTCCTGGGTGCGCAGCAGCAGCACCGCCTGGTCGTAGGCCTCCCAGGAGTTGTACGAGCCGAGCACGCAGGTGGTCGTGAACGCGAGCAGCACGATGGCCACGAAGCCGGCGGCGAAGCCGATGCCGGGCGTGCACACGACGAGCAGGTAGGCCACCGTCATGAACGCGCCCATCGCGGCGACGCCGACGACGGGGTAGGCCATCGCCATGTAGGTGAGCGTCAGGAACAGCAGCACCGACAGCGGGCTGCTCTCGCCGCCGTCCCGGCGGGCGGCGACGCAGATGACGACGATGTCCAGCACGCTCCAGGCGTAGAACAGCAGCGGGCCGCGGACGTCGCGGACCATCCGCGCGAGCGGCAGCAGGAGCAGCAGCGGCGTGGCCACCACCACCAGCGCCGCCAGGCCGAGCACGACCGGGTCGCCGCTGGCCGGGCCGGAGCTGAGCAGCCCGTACCCCAGCACCGCCCAGGCGGCGATCTCGCTGAGCAGGACGCCGATGCGGATGTGCTGCTGCCAGTAGGCGGCCCGCCGCTCGTCGTCGGCGAGCGGCCGCACCAGCGCCGCCAGCAGTCGCGACCGCAGCCCCCGCCGGACCGCCCAGGAGGCAGCGGCGAGCGCGGCCGTCGGGACGGCCGGGGACGGCGTCAAGCCCGGGGCCGGACGCCGCGGGAAGGGCCTGCTGCGCTGCACACGGCCACATCGACCGCACCGGGCCCGATCTTGACCCCCACCCGGCGCGGCCGGTGCGCTAGCGGCGCTGCCCCTCGTGCTCGGGCCCGGTGTCGCCGCTGACGGCGTCCTCGCTGTCCTGCTCGGTGGCGGTGACGCCCGAGAGCACGTCACCGCCGGCGGTGCCGCCCTCGACGGCCTGCGACGGCTGCTCGTCGCCGGGCGCCGTGCCGGTCGTGAGGGTGCCGCTGCTCTGCCCGCCGCGTGCGACGTAGGACGTCTGGTCGCGCTCGACGGCCTCGCTCTCGCGGGAGGCGTCGGTCTTGATGCCGTCGTGCGGGTCGGTCGGGCTGGTCATGGGTCCTCCTGTTCGGCGGCGGAGGCGCCGCAGTGATCACCTGCCCGCCTCGGCCGCCCGCACCCGTGCCGGGGCCTCGTGCTTGCCGCGCGTGCGCGGGCCGGGCAGCGACGGGCCCCACCAGTTGGCGCCGCCGAGCAGGTGCATGAGCGCCGGCAGGAGCAGCCCGCGCACGACCGTCACGTCCAGCAGCAGCGCGACCGCCATCCCGACGCCGATCTCCTTGACCGGGACGAGCTCGCCGGCGGCGAAGCCGAGGAAGACGATGCCGATCGCCACGGCGGCGGTCGTGACGACCGGCCCGGACGCGGTGACGCCGTCGAGGACCGCCCGGTCGTTGGCGACCCGGTCGCTGACCGAGCCGTCGCGCGGGCGCCGGTCCCACTCCTCCTTGATGCGCGCGAGCAGGAAGACCTCGTAGTCCATGGACAGGCCGAAGGCGAACATGAACAGCAGCAGCGGTGTCGTGAGGTCGAGCGTGCCCACCGGGTCGAAGCCGAGCAGGTCGGCCCCCCAGCCCCACTGGAACACCGCGACGAGCACCCCGAGCGTCGCGGCGAGCGAGAGCAGGTTCAGCAGCAGCGCCTTGGCCGGCACGACGAGCGAGCCGGTCAGGGCGAGCAGCAGCAGGCCGGCGGCGAGCACGACGACCGCCACCGCGACCGGGAGGCGGTCGAGCGTCGCGGCCCGGCCGTCGACGAGCTCGGCGGCCGGGCCGGTGACCAGGACCGGCACGTCCGCGTCGAGCGCACGCACGTCCTGCACCAGCCGCTGCGCCGCATCCCCGGCGGCGGCGCCGGAGGGCTCGAGCTCGACGACGACGAGCCCGGGGGACAGGTCGTCGCGCAGGTCGAGGTCGCGCTCGCCCGTGAGCTGCCGCAGCTGGTCGAGGACGGCCGTCGCCGCGGGGCTGCCCGGCGCGGCGTCGACGAGCACGGTGACGCGGCCGTCGCCGCTGGAGGAGAAGTCGCGGTCGACCGCCTCGGCCGCCGCGCGCGCCTCCGCGCCCGCCGGCAGGGTTCGAGCGTCGGAGTTGCCCACCGCGAGCTGCGACAGGGGGAGGGCCAGCACGACGAGCCCGGCCGCCGTGAGCAGCGCGACCGGGGTCGCGTGCCGCTGGGCGAAGGCCGTCGTCCGGGCGAGCAGGCCCGGTCCCCGCTCCGCCGACCGCCGCCAGCGACCGGCTCCCGGCGCGGGCAGCCGACGGTGCGCGACCGCGAGCAGCGCAGGGACGAGGGTCAGCGCCGTGATCGTGGCGAGGACGACCACCACGAAGCCGCCCAGCGCCATGGCCGACAGCAACGGGTCGGCGAGCGCGAACAGCCCGACCATCGCCGTGCCGACCGCGAGCCCGGACACCAGCACGGCGCGGCCGGCCGTCGCCGTCGTGCGGGCGAGCAGCTCGGGCAGGGGCGCGCGCGGGTCGTTCGCACGCTCCTCGCGGAACCGGGCGAGCACGAGCAGGCTGTAGTCGACGGCGAGCCCGAGGCCCAGCACGGTGACGACGTTGACGGCGTACTCGCTGACCGGGACCGTCCCGGCGAGCGCCGACAGCGCGAGCAGCGTGGTCGCGATCGTCGCGAGGGCGGCCAGCAGCGGCAGGGCGCCGGCGAGCACGCTCCCCAGCACGACGACGAGCAGCACGAGCAGGACGACGAGCGCCGCCGTCTCGCCGCGGACCGCGTCCGTCGTGGCCTGCTCGGCGAAGGCGCGCTGCGCGAGCAGCTCTCCGCCGACCAGGACCTGCGGCACGTCGATCGTCCGCAGGACGGCGGCGACGTCGTCCGCCACCTCGAGCGACTCGTCCTCGTCGAGCGCCGGGTCGAGCTCGACGAGCACCAGCGAGCCCTGCCGGTCGTCGGCGACGAGGTCCGTCGCGTCCGAGGTGTACGCGTCGGTGACCTCGGCGACCCCGGGCAGCTCGCTCAGGCCCTCCAGCACCCGGCCGGCGCTGTCGACGAGCTCGGTCGAGCGGGCGTCCCGCCCCGACAGGACCCCGACGACGAGCTCGCCCTCGGGGTCGAGGCGCTCGAGGCGGGCCGCGGCGAGGCTCGCCTCGACGTCGGGCCGCAGCGCGTCGACCGCCGACGTCCGGTCGTAGACCCCGCCGCCGAGCACCGCGCCGACGACGGCGACGACCGCCCAGACGAGCAGCACCGGCACCCGCCAGCGGAAGGCCCACCGGCCCAGCTGTCCGAGCATCGCGGGGGTCTCCAGGTGGTCGGGGGAGCGGGAGGGGGAGCGCGGCCGGCGTTCCCTGCGGTCGGGAGCGCGCGAGCCGGACACGCCGCCGTGCGGGGGCCGGCGGGGCCCGCGACGCGCAGGAGCGGGGCAGGTCGCCTCGCGACGACCTGCCCCGCTCCGGGTGCGGGTCGGGGGACTAGGCCGAGACGACCCCGCGGCCGCGTCCCGCGTTCTGCTCGTGGCCGTAGACCAGCGAGCTGAGGTAGCGGAAGCCGACGCGGGCCGTCTGCAGCGGCGTCACGTCCGGCGCGTCGTTCTCGATGATGTACTCCTCGGCGTCGTTGGCGTCGAAGATCCGCCCGAAGTCGATGAGCCCGGTGCCGGGGTCGGCGAACGACTGCGGTCCGTTGGTGCGGTTCGCCGGCTGACCCGGGTCGCGGTCCTTGACGTGGTACTGGCGCACCCGCTGCGGCACGGAGCGGATGAAGTCGATCGCCTCGGTCTCGACGGTCGCCTCCCGGGCCCGGCCGCCGGCGATCAGACCGGTGATGAGCCAGTACAGGTCGATCTGGAAGTGGACGAGCGCGGGGTCGAGGCCCTCGACGAGGACGTCCATCGGGACCACGCCGTTGCCGAGGTCGTCGAGGAACTCGTGCGAGTGGTTGTGGTAGCCGTACTGCAGGCCGTAGCCGCGGGCCACCTCGGCCTCCCGGTTCATCTGGTCGGCCCACGCCTGCCACTGCGACCGACGCTGCGCGGGCGTCAGGGTGAGCGGCGCCTCGAGGTACGGGACGATGAAGTACCGGGCGCCGACCGTGGCGGCGTCCTGCAGGCGCTGCTCGAGCGCCGCCTGGTTGTCGCTGATGCCCTCGTGCGTCGAGGTCGGCCGGACGCCGATGCTGCGGTAGAAGTTGCGCAGCTCCACGGGCGTGTGCCCGAAGTAGCCGAGCCCGAGCTCCACCTTCGGGTAGCCGATGTCCGCGATCTGCCGCAGGACCGAGCGGTAGCGCTGCTTCTGCTCGGCAGCGGGGGCGCTCGGCCAGCCGAAGGCGTCCCGCACCGTCCAGAGCTGGATCGAGATGCGGTTCAGCGGCACGCGCCGCCGCGCGTTGTCGACCGCCACCGCGTTGGCCGGAGTGGCCATGCCCAGCACCGAGGCGCCCGCGCTGGCCGCGACCGCCGCGCCGATGGCGCCGCGCATGAAGCTGCGCCGATCGACACTGCTCGTGCTGCCTCCGCGGTCCTCGAGACTCCGCTCGATCGCCGCATCACCGTCAAAGCCGTAGCACATGGACGTTCCCTTCGAAGACCTGGACGAGGACCACGCGGCCCACGCAGCTGATGCACCGGGGGACGAGGGACGCGCGCCCCGGGCCGGCGCAGGGCGGTGGCCCTGCATCGTCCCGCGCTCGGCCGATCGTCCGTCCGGTGCGGTGTTGCCGACGGGAAGGTACGCCCTGGCTGTGCACCGCGTCACAGGCGCCCCGGTGCGTCGTCGCTCAACGGCCCGTACGGCCGCGACGTCTCGGCGCTGTCGGTCGGGGCGGTCCCGCAGCCGCGCCAGGTCGACCCGGCGGAGGGCGCCGCGCCCGCTGCGCGGGCTGAGGGCGTCGACGATCGCGCGGCCTGGCGCCCGGACGACCCCGGTGCGCCGGCGCCGCAGGGCGTCGGGGGAGGGGGACAGCGCTGCAGAGACGGCGTGCGGTCCATGTGCACCACAGGCAACGCCCGTCGGAGTGGCAGGAGGTCGACGGTCGGGCGCCTGTGCTTCGTCGGGCTGCTCCGTCGGGCAGCACCACGCGTTCGCGGCCGTCGGCAGCGGCGCTGCGGGTGTCGATCACGCTGCCTGCTCGAGGCTGCGCTCGGTGGAACCGTCCGGCGTCCCGGCTCGGCTCGGCCCGCTGGTCAGGTGCCCGACCAGGTGCCCGGGGCGTTGCACCCGCGTGTCGACACCCTGCCGCTGCGCTTGTCGGAGGGCGGTGCCAACCTCTTCACTGCACGATGACCACCACTGCACGTCACACCCCCGGCGACACCAGTCACCGGCTCGCGCCCTCACCGTGGAGGACCACCTCGTGACAGTCACCCCTGTCGGCTCGCAGCCCGCGGGCCGACGACGACCGCTCCGCTCCCGCTCCGCCCTGGCCCTCGCCGTGGCCGTGGCCGTGAGCACCGTCGTCCCTGGCGCCGCGACGGCGAGCGCCGCGACGGCGAGCGCCCCGACGACGAGCGCCCCGACGAAGGGCGCCGCTGTCGCGGCACCGGGTCGGACCGCCGCGACGACGCTCGGCCCGAACGTCACGGTCTTCGACCCGAGCATGCCCGTGGCCCAGATCCAGGCCACGCTCGACGCGACGTTCGCGCGCCAGAAGGACAACGAGATGGGCAGCGAGCGCTACGCCTACCTCTTCGCCCCGGGCACCTACGGGACCGACGCCCAGCCCCTGCAGATCAAGGTCGGGTACTACACCGAGATCGCCGGACTCGGGGCGTCTCCGGGCGACGTCACGATCAACGGCAAGGTCGAGGTCTACAACCGGTGCCTCGACGGCGGCGGCACCAGCAACTGCATCGCGTTGAACAACTTCTGGCGCACGCTCTCGAACCTCACCATCGACGTGAACGCCGCGGGACAGGACGGCTGTCGCAGCAGCGCGAACTTCTGGGCCGTCTCCCAGGCCGTCTCGATGCGCCGCGTCGACGTGACCGGCGGCAACCTCTCGCTGATGGACTACTGCACCGCTGGCCCGCAGTTCGCCAGCGGCGGCTTCATCGCCGACTCTCGGGCCGGCGACGTCGTCAACGGGTCGCAGCAGCAGTGGCTGACGCGCAACTCGACGCTCGGCTCGTGGTCCAACAGCGTCTGGAACCAGGTGTTCTCCGGCACCGTGGGCGCTCCCAGCGAGGCCGGCTTCCCGGCCCCGGCGTACACGACCATCGACCGGACCCCGGTGAGCCGGGAGAAGCCGTACCTGTTCACGGACCCGAAGGGGGCCTACTCGGTGCGCGTGCCGTCCGCGCAGCGCAACACCCGCGGCATCTCCTGGGGCGCCGGCGCGACCGCCGGCCGGACGCTCCCGCTGAGCAGCTTCTTCGTCGCCTCGCCGGCCAGCTCGGTGCGGGAGATCAACCGGCAGCTGGCCCGCGGCAGGAACCTGCTGCTCACCCCGGGCGTGTACGACGTCGCGCGCAGCATCGAGGTGAAGCGCGCCGACACGGTCGTGCTCGGCCTCGGCCAGGCCACGCTCACCGCCGTCAGCGGCTCCATCCCGGTGCGGGTCGCGGACGTGCCGGGCGTGGTCATCGCCGGCGTCACCGTCGACGCGGGCGCCGTGGAGTCGCCGGTCCTCATGCGGGTCGGCTCCAAGAGCGGCAACCACGGGTCCAAGAAGCACGCCGCCGCGAACCCGACGACGTTGTCCGACGTCTACTTCCGCGTCGGTGGCCCGCACATCGGCAAGGCCGTCACCAGCCTCGAGGTCAACAGCGACGACGTGCTCATCGACCACACCTGGGTCTGGCGGGCGGACCACGGCATCGAGGGCTTCACCGCTGGGGTGAACGGTGACACCGACCGCTGGCGCACGAACACCGGGCGCAACGGCGCTGTCATCAACGGCGACGACGTCACGGCGACCGGCCTGTTCGTCGAGCACTACCAGCAGC
>CAXTFU010000024.1:0-25442 GCA_964243385.1 uncultured bacterium
GGGCTGGATGAGGCCGTCGCGCTCGGCGGCCTCGACCATGGCCAGGGCGATCCGGTCCTTCACCGACCCGCCCGGGTTGAAGTACTCGACCTTCACAAGCACCTGGGGCGCGAGCCCGGCGGCCATCCGGCCCAGGCGGACGAGCGGGGTGTTGCCGACGAGGTCGATGAGGGAGTCGCTGACCTGCACGGGGGGCCTTCCGACGGGAGCGGGTGCGCGCGAGCAGCGTACGACCGCGCAGGTACGTTGATCAGCGGGTCGACGAGCGCGCGCGAGGGGGTCGAGTGGCAGTCCTGCAGGTGGCGCCGGGCGTCCGGCGCATCCCGCCGGCCGCCGTCGACCCGCTCCTGCGCGCGGACGACGACGGTGCGCTCAGCCTGCTCGACGCCGCCGTCGCGCGCTCGGCGGAGGGCAGCACCGCGGCCGTCCCCGGGGGGCGCGCATGAGGGTGCCCGACCTGCGTGCACCGGCGCTGCCCTGGTTCGGGCGCCGCGCCCGCTACGTCGCGGTCAAGGCCGCCTACGGCGGCGGCACGTTCGGCGGCCTCGCCGGGCTCGTCTACGCCGTGGTCATCACCGAGGCCAAGCTCGCCCGCAAGACCATCGGCATCCCGACGACCAAGGCGCCCGTGCCGGCCCGCTCGTACGGCCGCCGCCGGCGCGGCGTGCCCCCGCTGCACCTGGCCGTCGTCGGCGACTCGGCCGCCGCCGGCCTCGGGTGCAGCGGCCCCGACCAGACCCCGGGCGCCCTGCTCGCCGGTGGCATCGCGCGCGACCTGCACCGGCGGGTCGAGCTCACCGTGGTGGCGCGCATCGGCGCACGGTCCGAGGAGCTCGAGGTGCAGGTCGCTCAGGTGCTGCAGCGCCCGCTCGACGCCGCGGTCATCGTCATCGGTGCGAACGACGTCACGCACCGGGTGCCGATCGCCTCGGCCAGCCGCGACCTGCGCCGGGCCGTGCAGACCCTGCGCGACGCGGGCGCCGTGGTGGTCGTCGGCACCACCCCCGATCTCGGCAGCGTCAAGCCGCTGCTGCAGCCGCTGCGGACGATCGCCGCGCACCTGTCGCGCCGGCTCGCCGCCGCCCAGACGGTCGCCACGGTCGAGGCGGGCGGGGTCGCCGTGTCGCTCGGCGACCTGCTGGCGCGCGAGTTCAGCGAGCAGCCGCAGCTGTGGAGCGACGACCGCTTCCACCCGTCCGCCGCGGGCTACCGCCGCATCGTCGACGCGCTGCTCCCGCCGGTGCTGCAGGCCCTGGGCGTCGACATCCCGGTCAGCGTGCCGGTGAGTACGAGCGTGCAGGACGTCCAGCTGGCGGCACGCGTCGCCTCGCACGAGCCCGGCGTCGAGGTCGACCCCCTGCCCGAGCAGGGCGGCGCCGGCCGGCTCGCCGTGCTGCGGCGCCGCCTGCCGCTGGTCGGACGAGGTGCGCCCGCGGGGCCGACCGAGCCCGGTGAGCTGGCCGACGAGACGGCTCCGCCCGAGAACTAGAACGGCGTTCGGTCTTGGCCGTACGCTCTCGGGGACGCATCCGCAGACCGAGGAGCAACCGTGCCCGAAGCCGTCATCGTCGCGACCGCCCGCTCGCCCATCGGGCGTGCGTTCAAGGGCTCGCTCAAGGACATCCGCCCGGACGACCTGGCCACGACGATCGTGCGCGCGGCGCTCGACAAGGTGCCGTCGCTCGACCCCCGCGACATCGACGACCTCCTGCTCGGCTGCGGCCTGCCCGGCGGCGAGCAGGGCATGAACATGGGCCGCGTCGTCGCGGTGGGCCTGGGCTACGACTTCCTGCCCGGCACGACCATCACGCGGTACTGCTCGTCGTCGCTGCAGACGACCCGCATGGCGCTGCACGCGATCCGCGCCGGCGAGGGCGACGTGTTCATCTCCGCGGGCGTCGAGACCGTGAGCCGCTTCGTCAAGGGCAACAGCGACATGATCCCGGGCCAGGAGCTCACCAACCCGGTCTTCGCCGCCGCCCAGGCCCGCTCGGCGAAGCTCGCCGAGGGCGGCGTGGACGGCTGGCACGACCCGCGCGAGGACGGTGAGCTGCCCGACGTCTACATCGCCATGGGCCAGACCGCCGAGCACCTGGCCCGGGTCAAGGGCGTCACCCGGCAGGAGATGGACGAGTTCGCCGCCCGGTCGCAGAACCTGGCGGAGAAGGCCATCGCGAACGGCTTCTTCGAGCGCGAGATCACCCCCGTGACGACGCCCGACGGCACCGTCGTCAGCACCGACGACGGCCCCCGCCCCGGCACGACGGTCGAGGGGATGTCCGGCCTCAAGCCGGTGTTCCGGCCCGACGGCCTCATCACCGCGGGCAACGCCTGCCCGCTGAACGACGGCGCGTCCGCCGTCATCGTCATGAGCGACACCAAGGCGGCCGAGCTCGGGCTCACCCCGCTGGCGCGCATCGTGTCGACGGCGGTCACCGGCCTGTCGCCGGAGATCATGGGCTACGGCCCGGTCGAGGCCACCCGCAAGGCGCTCGCGCTCGCGGGCAAGACGATCGACGACATCGACCTGTTCGAGATCAACGAGGCGTTCGCCGCGCAGGTCATCCCGTCCTACCGCGACCTGGGCATCCCGCTCGACAAGCTCAACGTCAACGGCGGGGCCATCGCCCTCGGCCACCCGTTCGGCTCGACCGGTGCCCGCATCACCGGCACGCTCATCAACGGCCTGCAGACGGCGGACAAGACCTTCGGTCTCGAGACGATGTGCGTCGGCGGCGGCATGGGCATGGCGATGGTGCTGGAGCGCCTGAGCTAGTCCGCACGCGCACCCTGACGGCCGGCGGAGCAGGCGCTCCGACCGGCCGTCAGCACGTCCGGGACCCCCAGCGCCGCGGCGAGCGTCACCGGGACCTCGTCGCCGAGCAGGTCGACGCGGTGCGCCAGCAGGTGCGCGGTGGCTGCCCGGGCCACGTCGTCCGACGGTCCGGCGCGGACGAGGTCGTCGGCCGTCACCGCGACCTGGTCGGCCAGGCCGAGGTCGCTGTCCAGCCGCGGCACCGGTCGCCGCGGCCCGCCCTCGGTGTCGGCGGCCGCGTCGGCGAGCGCCTGCGCGAGGTGGTGCACCAGGTCGCCCCGGGTCCCCCAGCCGGCCGCGGCGGCGGCGTAGCGCGCGGGCGTCCACAGCCGCAGGCGCTGCACCAGCGCCCGGCTCTCGCGCGCCAGCAGGGCGGGGGGCGGCGGCTCGGTGCCTCGGGGCCAGGCGTCCACGCGGGCACGCTAGCCGTGCGGTCCGGCCGCGATGACGACCGCTGCCGGAACGGCGACGGGCCGCCACCCCGGAGGGTGACGGCCCGTCGAGCGCAGCCGGCCGGCTGCGCGGTGCTGCTAGTCGCGGCCCGAGAAGTAGGACAGCAGGCGCAGGATCTCGAGGTACAGGAACACCAGCCCGACGACGAGGCCGAACGCCACCCGCCACGACTCCTGCTGCGGGACGCCGGCGGCGACCATGCGGTCGGCCTGGTCGAAGTCCATGACGAAGGTCAGGGCGCCGAAGACGATGAGCCCGACGCTGACCAGGACCGACAGGCCGAGGTTCTCACCGCGGATGCCGAGCGCGTCGCCGTCGCCGAACAGGCCGGCGATCGCGTTGAGCAGGACCAGGCCGACCATGCCGAGCAGGCCGAAGGTCACGACCTTCTGGAACCGCGGGGTGTTGCGCAGGCGACCGGAGCGGTAGCCGACGAGCACGGCCGCGAACACGGCCGTCGTGCCGAGCACCGCCTGGGTGACGATGCCGCCGCCGAAGGCACCGGCGTACGCGTGGCTGATCGCGCCGACGAACACGCCCTGCACGGCGGCGTAGGCCAGGACCAGCGGCGGGCTGACCTGCTTCTTGAAGATGTTCACCATGGCCAGCACGAAGCCGACGATGCCGGCCAGCGCGACGACGCCGCCGCCCACGTTCAGCACCCAGGCGGCTGCACCGGTCACGACCATCGTGCCGAGCAGCAGCCCGGTCTTGACGATGACGTCGTCGATCGTCATGCCGGAGGGCGTGCGGTACATCGCCGAGAGCTGGTCGGCCGACGGCGCCGGCGCGTGGAAGCCGACGCCCTGCTGCAGGCTGCGGGCCAGGGGCTCGCTCCGCGCGAAGACGGGGTTGTTGGACTGCATCTCTGACGGGTCTCCTCTGCTCGGACCACGGACGGGGCCGCGCACCCAGTACAACGCACGACGGGGCCGCAGTGTGCCCGGTCGGGCAGGGATCTTCGACGCGGCGCGGAGGGGCTCGCGTGCAGGTCAGCGCGGGTCCCGGGCAGCTGCCCGCCGGACGTCCGCGCGGCGACCCGTGGCCCAGCGCCACGGCGCCGGAGTGCCCCCGGTGGGACTCGAACCCACACCTCGGAGCTTTTAAGGCTCCTACCTCTGCCGTTGGGTCACGGGGGCCGGGGCTCACGGTAGCGACGGCGGCGGCGTCCTGCGCGCGTCCGGTCCCCCGACGTCCCGCGCCGCCGGACGCCACGAGATGGCGGCGGACGGTGTCCCGTGGTCGCAGGGACGGTGCGCTCCGCCACGCAGCGTGAGCAAGCGTGCGCGCGACGGCACGGACATGGGTCACAATGGGGCGTGCCCGCCGATCCTGCCCCCTCGGCCTCGTTGCGCCAGGTGCTCGCGGACCGGCAGTTCCGGGCCCTGCTCGTCGCCGACGGGCTGAGCGTCGTCGGCGACCAGGTCGCCCGGATCGCCGTGGCGCTGCTCGTGCTCGAGCGGTCCGGCTCGGCGTTCGCGGCCTCGGCGACCTACGCCTGCTCGTACCTGACCTGGCTCGTCGGCGGGCCGTTCCTGTCGGCCGTCGCCGACCGGTGGCCGCGGCGTCGGCTCATGGTCGTCTGCGACCTGCTGCGCCTCGTCCTCGTCGCGACGCTGGCCCTGCCCGGCACGCCGCTGTGGGTCGTCTTCTGCGTGCTGGTGCTCGTCGGCCTGCTCGCGCCGCCGTTCGACGCCGCGCGCAGCGCCCTCATCGCCGACCTGCTCACGGGCGACCGGTACGTCGTCGGCAACGCGATGACCAACGCCGTCGCCCAGGGCGGCCAGCTGCTCGGCTTCGTGGCGGGCGGCGCCCTGGTGCACGCGATCGGCGTCCGCGGAGCGCTGCTCGCCGACGCAGCGACCTTCGCCCTGTCGGCCGGCCTGCTGACGCTGCTCGTCCGCGAGCGCACCGGCCACGACGCCGCTGCCCAGCGCGCCGGGCGGCTGCGCGAGGCCGTCGCCGGCTTCGTGCTCGTCGCCGGCGAGCCGCGGCTGCGGGCGCTGCTCGCCTGGGGGCTGCTGAGCGCCGCGGCGGTCATCGCGCCCGAGGGGCTCGCGGTGGCGGTGGCCGACGAGCAGGGCCGGGGCGCGCTCGTCGCGGGCGTGCTGACGGCCGCGGTGCCCGCCGGCTTCCTGGTCGGCTCGTGGGCGGTCCTGCGCGTCCCGCCCGAGCGGCGCGAGCGGCTGTTCCCCGCCATGGTGACCGCCAGCTGCCTGCCCCTGCTCGCGACCGCCTTCGTGGCGGACGTCCGGCTGCTGGCGCTCCTGTGGCTGCTCGCCGGCGCTGGCAACGCCCTGCAGCTGGTCGCCAACTCCTCGTTCGTGCAGGCCGTCCCGTCGCACCTGCGGGGGCGCGCCTTCGGGGTCGCCGGGACGCTGCTCATGGCGCTGCAGGGGCTGCTGCTGCTCGCCGCCGGAGCGCTCGCCGAGGTCGCCGGGCCGCGGACGCCGATCGCCGTGGCCGCGGTCCTCGTCCTGGTCTGCGTCCCGTTCCTGCCGCGCAGCGCCGGGACCCTCCCGCCCCGTGCGGGACCCGCCGCCCCCGGCCCCGCTCGTGACGCCCCCTCGTCCGGCATCTCGTCCGACGCCACCTCGTCCGGCATCTCGACCGACGCCCCCGCGTCCGACGCCCCCGCGTCCGACGCCTCCTCGTCCGACGTCCCCTCGTCCGACGTCCCCTCGTCCGACGTCCCGGCGCCGCGATGACGGCGCCGGACGCTGCGGCCGTCCCCGGCGGGACGGCGGACGAGGAGCTCGTCCGCGGCGGCACGCGGCGCGCGTGTGCGGCGCTGCTGTGCGTCGCGCTGCTGGCGGCCGGCGTCGCGCTCGCGCTGAGCACCGGCGAGCCGGCCCGCGACACCGACCTCGCCATGCCGGTCATGGTGGCGCTGTTCACCGTGCTCTACGCGGCGGCGCACCACTTCTCGGTCGACTTCGAGCTGCGGCGCGACTCGCACAGCGTCACCCTCGTCCAGCTCCCGCTGGCGGTCGGCGTGCTGCACCTGCTCCCCGGCGCCCACCTGGCGTCGCGGCTGGCCGCGGTCGCCCTGCTGGCCGTCCGCCAGCGCCAGGACCCGCTCAAGGCGCTCTACAACCTGTCGGCGGCCGCCATCGAGGTCGGCACGGCCGCCTGGGCCGTGAGCCGCCTCGGGGACGACCCGGACGGCCCGGCCCTGTGGCTGGCCCTCTACCTCGGGCTGCTGGCCGGCGACGTGCTCGGCTCGCTGGTGCTCAGCGCGGTCTGGCGGCTGGTGGGCCGGCCGGTCACCCTGCGCTCGGCGCTGCGGTCGGTGGTCGTCGTCGCCCCCGCCACGCTCGTCTTCACGGCGCTGGCGATCGTCGCGCTCGCCGCGGCCGAGGAGCATCCCGAGATCTGGGCCGTCATGCTCGGCCTGGCCTTCGCCCTCGGGCTGGCCTACCGCGCGCACCTCAAGGTCGTCGGCCAGCAGGCGGCGACCTCGCGGCTCTACGAGCTCGTCAAGGACCTGGGGCCGCTCGACCTCGACAGCCCCGCCGCCGAGCAGGCCCTCGAGCGGATGCGCCTGCTGGTGCACGCCCAGCGGCTCGACCTCGCCCTGCGCCGGTCGGGCAGCTGGTGGCGGGTCGTCGCGCAGGAGGGGCAGGCGCCCACCCGCAGCCGCAGCGCCGCGGCCGACGGGCGCGACCCGGGCACGGGCCTGCAGGGGTCGGTGCTCGGCAGCCGGCACGGCGGCGACGAGGACACGATGGCGACCCCGCTGCTCGCCGGCACCGAGCTCGCCGGCCTGCTGTCGGCGACCGGGCGGCTGGGCGCCGCCCGCGGCTTCGACATGGGCGACCTCCGCCTGCTCGAGACGGTCGGCGCCGAGCTCGCCACGGCCCTCGACCGCGGCCGGCTGCTCACCGACCTCGAGCAGTCCGCGACCACGGACGCCCTGACCGGCCTGCCGAACCTGCCGGAGACCACGCGGCGCGTCGACGCGCTGCTGGCCGAGCACCCCGACGTGGTGGTCGCGGCCGTCACGGTGCACTCGTTCCGCGAGGTCAACGACACGCTCGGGCGCGACGTCGGCGACCGGCTGCTGCTCGAGGTCGCCCGGCGGCTCGGCCGGGCCTGCCCGGCCGGCGTGGTCGGGCGCGTCGGCGGGAGCCGGTTCGCGGTCGCCCTGCCCTCGCACCTGGTCGGCGGCGATCCCGAGCTGTTCGGCCTGGCGCTGCGCGCCCAGGTCGAGGGCGCGGCGCAGATCGGACCGGTCGGCACGCACGTCCGCCTGTCGGTCGGCATGACCACCGCCCCCGCGCACGGGGCGGAGGCCGCCACGCTGGTGCGCCGCGCCGAGACGGTCATGTACAGCGCGCGGCACGCCGGCGGCGGTCCGGTGCTGTGGGAGCCCGCGTACGAGGTGCAGGGCACCCGCCGGCTTGCCGTCGTCATGGCGCTGCGCGAGGCGCTCGCGAGCGGCGCCATCGCCGTGGCCTACCAGCCCAAGGTCGCGACGGCGACGGACCGCGTGGTCGGCGTCGAGGCGCTGGCCCGCTGGACGCACCCGGCGCTCGGCGCGATCGGCCCGGACGAGTTCGTGCCGCTGGCCGAGGCGTCCGGCCTCATGGCGCCGCTGACCGCCACGGTGCTGACCCAGAGCCTGGGAGCCTGCCGCGCGTGGCAGGGCCGGTCTCCCGGGGTCGGCGTCTCGGTCAACGTCAGCGCCGACACGCTGCTCGACGCCGCGTTCGTCACCGAGGTGTCCTCGCTGCTCGACACGGTCGGCGTGCCGGCGCGGCACCTCACGCTCGAGCTGACCGAGAGCGTCCTGCTCGAGGACGCGGTCCTGGCCGCCGAGCGCATGGGCGAGCTGCGCGCGCTCGGCGTCCGGCTGTCGGTGGACGACTTCGGGACCGGCTACTCGTCGCTGACCTACCTGCGCGGGCTCCCTGTCGACGAGGTCAAGATCGACAAGGGCTTCGTCGACGGACTGTCACGGGACCCGGCGGACCGGGCCGTCGTGCGGGCCGTCGTCGACATCGCGCACACGCTCGGGCTGCAGGTGGTGGCCGAGGGCGTCGAGCTGGAGGACCAGCACGCCCTGCTGCGCGCGCTCGGGGTGGACCAGGTGCAGGGCTACCTGCACGGGCGTCCGATGCCGGCGCACGAGATCTCGACCTGGCTGCAGCGACGCGCGGCACGCACGACGCGCTGAGGGGAGCGACGCTCCCCCGTGGGGCTACTTCCAGGAGTTCCCGCGCACGACACCCACCCCCACTCTGGTCCGACCCGGTGCTGCCCGGGTTCACAGTGTGACCGTACGGGTACTTTGCGTAACCGCGCTAGTCCCTCGTGTCCTTTTCGACCGATCCTGACGCATGTTCACCCGATCGGGTGTCCAGTGCCGGCAGCGCTCCAGGATCCGCCGAACGGGCCGAGGGGCGTTGCGCCACCTGCCGAGCGCGGGTGAGGACGGCGTCGAGCATCGGCTCGGTGAGCCGTCCGGTGAAGGTGTTCTGCTGGCTCACGTGGAAGCAGCCGAGCACGGTCAGCCCGCTCGGCAGGACGACCTCCGCGCCGTGCGCGAAGCGCGGCACGGGCACGGGGACGACCTCGCCGGCGGCCCGCAGCACCGGCCACAGCGCCGCCCACCCGTACCCGCCGAGCACCACGACCGCGCGGACGGTCGGCCGCAGGAACGCCCACTCCGCCACCAGCCACGGCGAGCAGGCGTCCCGCTCGGCCGTCGTGGGGCGGTTCGCGGGCGGCGCGCACCGCACCGGCAGGGTGATGCGGACGTCGAGCAGCTCGAGCCCGTCGTGCGCCGACGTCGACGTCGGCTGCGAGGCGAGCCCGGCCCGGTGCAGCGCCGCGAACAGCCAGTCGCCGCTGCGGTCCCCGGTGAAGATGCGCCCCGTGCGGTTGCCGCCGTGGGCGGCCGGCGCGAGGCCGACGACGGCGATGCGCGCGCGCTGCGGGCCCCAGCCGGTGACCGGACGCCCCCAGTAGGTCTGGTCCGCGTAGGCGGCCCGGCGCGTCTCGGCGACCTCCTCCCGCCAGGCCACCAGCCGCGGGCAGGCGCGGCACACCGACGAGCGACCGTCCAGGTGGGCCAGCGACGGCGCGCTGGCCGCCAGCCGGGCGACGTCCTGCGGCGTGCGGGCGACGGGGGTGGTGGCGCTCGCCCGGTCCGTCGGGTGGCCGCTGCCCGGGGCGATCACCGGCCGCTCGCCGGGGAGGCGGTCACCGCGCGCCGGGCACCGACCAGGCGATGCCGTCGAGGATGTCGGACTCGCTGACCACCACCTCGGCCAGCTCGAAGCGCTGCACGAGCCGGGCGAGCACCAGGGCGCCGGCGCCGATGACGTCGACCCGCCCCGGGTGCATGACCGGCAGGGCGGCGCGCTGCGCGCGGGTCATCGCGAGCAGGCGCTCGGCGACCTCACCGACCTGCGCGGCGCGCAGGCGCGTCAGGTGGATGCGCTCGGGGTCGTAGGCCGCGAGCTCGAGGGCGACCGCCGCCACGGTGGTGACCGAGCCGGCCAGCCCGACGGCGGTGCGCGCGCGCTCGACCGGCACGACCGAGCGGACGAGGTCGAGCGCGGCGTCGACGTCAGCACGGGCCGCGGCGACCTGCCCCGCGTCGGGCGGGTCGCCCGCGAGGTGCCGCTCGGTCAGCCGGACGCAGCCGACGTCGACCGAGCGGGCCGCCTCGACCGACGTCGTGCCGAGCACGAACTCGGTGGAGCCGCCGCCGATGTCGACGACCAGGAACGGCCCGTCGGCGGGGTCGAGCCCGCGGGTGGCGCCGTCGAACGACAGCGCGGCCTCCTCGTCGCCGCTGATGACCTCGGGCTCGACGCCGAGCGCCTCGCGCACGACCGCGCGGAAGTCGTCGCGGTTGCGGGCGTCGCGGGTCGCGCTGGTGGCGACCATCCGCACGCGCTCGACGCCGAGCTCGCGGCAGGTGGCGGCGTAGTCGACGAGGGCCAGCCGCGTCCGCTCGACCGCCTCGGGCGCCAGCACCCCGGTGCGGTCGACCCCCTGGCCGAGGCGGACGACGCGCATCTCGCGGTGCACGTCGGCCTTGGCCGCCGGGCCGCCCGCGGACGCGTCGACGTCGGCGACCAGCAGGCGGACCGAGTTCGTGCCGCAGTCGACGGCCGCGACCCTCACGACCGGGTCCTGCGGGGCGGCGGCGGGGGCGCGTCGGGGTCGACGCACGGCCCCTTGGCCCACCACTCGGGCAGGCGCTCGAGCGCCTCGTCGCCGAACGGGTTGACGCCCGGTCCGACGGCCAGGCTGTGCGCCACGAGCACGTGCAGGCACTTCACCCGCACCGGCATGCCGCCCTGCGCGGGCACCCCGCGCAGCACCTCGAGCCGGTCGCGGCGCGCGACGTAGTCCTGCGCGGCCGCCTCGTAGCGGGCGCGCAGCTCCGGGTCGTCGGCCAGCCGTGCGGTCTGCTCCTTCATGAGGCCGTCGGCCTCGAGCGTGCCGATCGCCGAGGCCAGCCGCGGGCAGGTCAGGTAGTACAGCGTCGGGAACGGCGTGCCGTCCTCGAGCCGGGGCCGCGTCTCGACGACGTCCGGCAGCGCGCACGGGCAGCGGTGCGCCACGCCGGTCATGGCGCGCGGCGTGCGCCCCAGCTGCCGGCCGACGGCCTCGACGTCGCGGGGATCGGGCGCGGTCACGGAGCGGGGGTCGGCGCCGGCTCCGGCCGGTCCGCCTCCTGCACGCTGCCCCACAGCTGCGAGTACCACGGGGCGCGGTCCGAGCGGGCGGCGTCCGCCGGCTCGGGCGCCGGCGTGAGCAGCGCGTACGCGGTCTCGCCGGGGCGCACGAAGTGCAGCCGGCGCCGGGCCTCGGCGGCCACGTACGCCGGGTCGTCGAGCCGGGCGCGCTCCGCCTCGAGCGCGGCGACGCGCTCCCGCGCCTCGGCGTTGCGCTGCGCGACCGCGTCGATCTCGCCGCGCTGCGAGACGAACTCGCGCAGCGGCAGCGCCGCGCTCACGACCACGGTGATGACCACGAGCACGAGCACGGCCGCGCGGCCCGGTGAGAGCCGGCCGCGCAGCCCGGCGCGGCGCGACGCCCGGGTCGGACGGCTGCCGGCCGTGTGCACCGCGGCGCGCCCCGTGCGGGAGGTCGGGCCCGCAGGACCCCGCCCCCCGGACGGACGCCCGCCCGACGGACGACCGCCCGAGGGGCGGCCCCCCGACGGACGGCGCGGCGTGCTCACGACCAGCTCAGCCCTCGGCGACGGCGAAGCGCGGGAACGCCGCGGCACCGGCGTAGCGGGCCGCGTCGTCGAGCTCCTCCTCGATGCGCAGCAGCTGGTTGTACTTGGCGACGCGCTCCGAGCGGGCCGGGGCGCCGGTCTTGATCTGCCCGCAGTTCACCGCGACGGCGAGGTCGGCGATCGTCGTGTCCTCGGTCTCGCCGGAGCGGTGGCTCATCATGCAGCGGTAGCCGCTGCGGTGCGCCAGGTGCACGGCGTCGAGCGTCTCGGTGAGCGTGCCGATCTGGTTCACCTTCACGAGCAGCGCGTTCGCGCAGCCGCGGGCGATGCCGTCGGCGAGGCGCTGCGGGTTCGTGACGAACAGGTCGTCGCCGACGATCTGCACCTGACCGCCGAGCGCCGTGGTCATGCGCTGCCAGCCGTCCCAGTCGCTCTCGTCGAGCGGGTCCTCGATGGAGACCATCGGGTAGGCCGCGACGAGCCCGGCGTAGTACTCGATGAGCTCGTCGGAGGTCTTCGTCCCGCCCTCGAAGCGGTAGCCCTCGCCGGCGGTGTGGAACTCGCTGGCGGCGACGTCGAGCGCCAGGGCGATGTCGCGGCCGGGGGTGAAGCCGGCGTTCGTGATGGCCTCGAGGATGAGGTCGAGGGCGTCGCGGTTGCTCGGCAGGTTCGGCGCGTAGCCGCCCTCGTCGCCGACGCCGGTCGCGAGCCCGCGGCCCTTGAGGACCTTCTTGAGCTCGTGGTAGGTCTGCGCGCCCCAGCGCAGCGCCTCGGAGAAGGTGGCCGCGCCGATCGGCGCGATCATGAACTCCTGGACGTCGACGTTGCTGTCGGCGTGCGCCCCGCCGTTGAGGATGTTCAGCATCGGCACGGGCAGCAGGTGCGCGTTCGGCCCGCCGACGTAGCGGAACAGCGGCAGGCCGCTCGAGTCCGAGGCGGCCTTGGCGACCGCGAGGCTGACGCCGAGCATCGCGTTGGCGCCGAGCCGGCTCTTGTCCGGCGTCCCGTCGAGGTCGATGAGGATCTGGTCGACGATGCGCTGCTCGCTGGCCTCGATGCCCAGCAGCTCCTGGCCGATGACGTCCAGGACCGCGTCGACGGCCTGGCGCACGCCCTTGCCGCCGTAGCGGTCGGCGTCGCCGTCACGCAGCTCGACGGCCTCGTACGCGCCGGTGCTGGCACCGCTCGGGACCGCAGCCCGGCTGAGCGTGCCGTCGTCGAGGGCGACCTCGACCTCGACGGTGGGGTTGCCTCGCGAGTCGAGGATCTCGCGGGCGCCGACAGCCTCGATGCTCGACACGTCTCTCCTGCTGCGCTGGGGGGTGGGAACGCGGGCGAGCCTAGCCCGGTCCGCAGTCGCGCCCCGGGAGGCGAGCCGGGCCCGGGCGGCCCGGCAGCAGGTCAGGCCGGGCGCAGCAGCCGCGCGCCGCGCTCGACGACCGCGGTGCCCGTGGCGGTGGCGTAGAAGCCGCGCGCCCCGCCGTCGAGGTCGACGAGGGCCTGCGAGACCTCCGGTCCGACCGGCCCGACGGGCAGCCGCAGGCAGAAGCGGCTGAACTCGACGCACGGCGGCGCAGCGGTCGCCCCGGACAGCTCCAGCAGCCCGCCGTCCGCCGTCTCGAGCGCCAGCGGCCCGGCGAGGTCCGCCTCGACCCACGGACCGGCGGTGTCGAGCAGCAGGCTCTCCCCGGCGGCGCCGTCGACGAGGTGGTCGCCGTACCGCGCGCGCAGCGCGGCGTAGTGCGCGCGGGGCAGCAGCGACAGGCCGTTGGCGAGGCGGACGTTGCGGCTGTCGGCGTGGTCGGCGTGGTGCACGTCGAGCACCGGGCCGTCCGGTGTCCGGCCGACGACCCCGCGCGGCCCGACCTCGAGCGCCTCGACCTCGAGCAACGGCGCCGGGTCGTACACCCGCGCGCCCCTCGGGCCGGGCTTGAGCCGCGAGCGCTGCACCTGCAGGCGGACGACCGTGCCGAGCAGCTCCATGCGTCCCGACTCTGCCAGCCGGCTCGCGCCGACGTGCTGCATGACCCCCGGCCTGCTGGCGCCGCGGCCTGGCGGCAGGGCGCTCACGCGGCAGACGCGGCCGTCATCGCACCTGGTCGAGGCGTCCCAGGAAGGCGGTCAGGGAGCCGACCGGGCACCGCAGCGCGCCGTCGGCCGAGGACCAGACCGCGAGCCCCGCGTCGTCGAGGCGCGGCTCCAGGACCAGGCGTGCTGCGCCCACCTGCGGCCACGGCCGGTGCAGGTGGTCCATGACCTCGTCCTGGAGCGCGGCCGCGACCGTGGCGATCGCGTGCTCGACCCCCCGGCTCAGGGACACCGGGAAGGAGCGCCCGCCCGCGACGCACACGAGGTCGTCGTCGCCGTCTGCACCGGGCTCGCCGGACAGCTCCTGCATCCACTCCCGGTAGCCGATGAAGGCGATGCCGCGCTGCCCGAGCTCCGGGCGCGCGAAGTCGGCATCGATCCGCCGGGCGATGACCGAGGGCGCGTCCACGGGCCTGCACCAGCTCCTTGCAAGGGGTCGTGCCGGACGACGGATGCTCATCCTCGGCGGCAGCTCGCGGCAACCCCGGTGCCCATCCCTGTGGACGACGGCCCGGCCCGCGGTCAGCGAGCCGTGACGCCCGCCAGCCGCTCGGTCCACTCCTGCGCGCCGACCTGCGCCGGGTCGCGGTCCTCGGCGAGCAGCGCGGCCTCGACCGCGCGCAGCCGGTCGGCGAACGCGCGGGCCGTCGTCCGCAGCGCCGCCTCGGGGTCGACGCCCGCGGCGCGGCAGCGGGCGACGAGCTCCCACAGCTCGCGGCCGGGTCCGTCGGCCGCGATCGGTGCCCCGAGCCGGGTGGCCCGCTGCTGCAGCTTGGCCGCCAGCGCGAGCGCCGGCTGCGACAGCGGGACGCCGTCGGTCACCGACGTCCGGCCCTTCTCGGCCTGCTTGAGCGCCTCCCAGCTGCCCTCGAGGTCGTCGGCGCTCGTCCCGGCGAACACGTGCGGGTGCCGGCGCACCAGCTTGTCGACCAGGTCGCCCGCCACGTCGTCGATCGACCAGGCCTCGTCGGCCTCCTGGGCGAGCCGGGCGTGGAACACCACCTGGAGCAGCACGTCGCCGAGCTCCTCGCGCAGGTCGCCGAGGTCGCCGTCCTCGAGCGCCTGGTAGGCCTCGTAGGCCTCCTCGAGCAGGTAGGGCATGAGGCTGGTGTGCGTCTGCTCGGCGTCCCAGGGGCAGCCGCCCGGCGAGCGCAGCCGGTCCATGACGGCGACGACGTCGAGCAGCCGGGCGCCGGGCGGGTCGTAGGACCCGTGCACCAGCTCGACGGCGGGGCCGCCGGCGGCGGCGCGCAGGCCGACCGCGCGCACGAGCCCGGCGTCCGGCGACAGCACGACGACGGTCTCGCCCGCAGCGGCGCGCGCGCACAGCGCAGCGGCCTCGTGCGCCCCCGGCTCGAGCTGCACCCCCGCGTCGCGCAGGAAGGGCAGCTGCGGGTCGTCGGGGTCGCGCACCACGACGGGACCCGCCCGGAGCGCCTCCCACGCCGGCCAGGACAGCAGGCCGGGCGGGACGCGCGGCGACAGGGCGACGAGGACGACGCGCCCGGCCACTAGCCCGCCGGGGACGGCGCCGGCTCGGGAGCCCCCTCGGGGACCTCCTCGATGAGCGGCGCCTCCTGCTCGGGCGCCGGCGGGGCGTCCGCCGCCGGGGGCTCCTCGCCGGGCACGGCCGGGGCGGCGGTCTCGTCCGAGCCGGGCGTGGTCACGTCGTTCGGGTCGTCGAGCGCCTCGACCGCGCCGGTCTCGCCGTCCCAGCGGCCGAAGCGCGGGTTGACCTTCACGCCGACGTCGCTGGCGACCTCGCGCAGCAGCTCCTGGGTGGCCTGCTGGCGCTGCTGCTGCAGCACGCCGCGCCGCAGCTCGGGCGTCGCCTCCTCCAGCGAGGTGGTCTGCCGCTCGAGCACGTTCACGACGTGCCAGCCGAACTGCGTCTGCACGACGTCGTAGCTGCCCGGCTCGGCGCTGAACAGCAGCTGCTCGAACTCGGGGACGAACTGCCCGCGGCCGACCAGGCCGAGGTCGCCGCCGGCATCCTTGTTCGACTCGTCGGTCGAGAACTCCGCGGCGAGCGCGGCGAAGCGGGACGGGTCCTCCTCCACCTGCGCCAGCAGCGAGCGCGCCTGCGCCTCCTGCGCCACCAGGATGTGCCGCGACCGGACCCGGTCGTACTGGCCGATGTTCTGGTCGTAGAGCTGCTGCAGCTGGTCCTGCGGCACGTCGAGGTCTGCGGTGAGCTCGTCGCCGAGCGCCTGGTCGAGCACGACGTCGCGCAGGAACTGCGGGAGGTCCTGCTGCGAGATGCCGCTCTGCGCCGCCTGCGTCTCCAGCGCCTCCTGGCCGCCCGCCTGCTCGGCGAAGCGCTCGAGCTGCAGGTCGACGTCGCCGTCGTCGACGGTGACGCCCTCGCGGTCGGCGGCCTCCTCGAGCAGCTCGCGGTTGATGAGCCGGGCGAGCGCCTGGCGCTGGAAGGCCGGCCGGTCCTGGCCGAGCTGCTCCTCGGCCTGCGGGTCCTCGAGGCCGCGCGTGACGATCTGCTGCAGGGCGGTGGCGGTGATGCGCTGGTCGCCGACGAGCGCCGCCGCACCGGGACGCACCCCGCTCGAGCCGCAGGCGCTGAGCAGGGCGACGGCCAGGCCGGACGTCACGACCACGCGTCCGGCGCGGGCAGCGGCCGGCGTGCGGGAGGAGCGGATCACGCGGAACACCTCTCGGAGGGGGTCGTACGGGGAGCGGACAGAGCCTGCCAGACGCCGTGTGGCACCCGCGTGTGCTGCTCGGGCGACCGGCCGGTCATCCGACCGCCGCCGCGGCGCCGACGCTCTCGCCGACGACGGCGTCGAGCATCGCGCGGCACCAGTCGAGCAGCTCGACGTCGCGGACCGGCTGACCGCCGATGCGCGCCGTCATCGGACGCGGCACGAGCACGGTCCCGTTCGTCGGCTTCACGACCGAGCGCGGGAACAGCCGCTGCAGGCGCATGACCTGCGACTCCCGCAGCTGCAGCGGCGCGAAGCGGATCTGGTTGCCCTGCACCGCGACCTCGGTGAGGCCGTAGCGGCGGGCGACGACGCGGAACGCCGCGACGGCGAGCAGCCGCTCGACCGGGTCGGGCAGCGGGCCGTAGCGGTCGACGAGCTCGTCGCGGACGGCGGCGATCGCGGCGTCGTCGTAGGCCCCGGCGAGCCGGCGGTAGGCCTCGAGCCGCAGCCGCTCGCCCGGGATGTAGTCGTGCGGCAGGTGCGCGTCGACCGGCAGGTCGACCTTGGTGTCGGGGAGCTGCTCCTGCTCCGCACTGCCGCCGCGCTTGAAGTCGCCGACGGCCTCGCCCACCAGGCGCATGTAGAGGTCGAAGCCGACGCTCGCGATGTGGCCCGACTGCTCGCCGCCGAGCAGGTTGCCGGCGCCACGGATCTCGAGGTCCTTCATGGCGACCGCCATGCCGGCGCCGATCTCGGTGTTCTGCGCGATGGTGGCGAGCCGGTCGTGGGCGAGCTCGGTGAGCGGCTTCTCGGGCTGGTAGGTGAAGTAGGCGTACGCGCGCTCGCGGCCACGGCCGACGCGCCCGCGGATCTGGTGCAGCTGCGAGAGGCCGAACTTGTCGGCGCCGTCGACGATGAGCGTGTTGGCGTTCGGGATGTCGAGCCCCGACTCGACGATCGTCGTGCAGACGAGCACGTCGAACTCCTTCTGCCAGAAGCCGACCATGACCTGCTCGAGCGCGTCCTCGGTCATCTGCCCGTGCCCGGTGGCGATGCGCGCCTCGGGGACGAGCTCGCCGATCCGCTTGGCGACGCGGTCGATCGACTCGACCCGGTTGTGCAGGAAGAAGACCTGCCCCTCGCGCAGCAGCTCGCGCCGGACGGCCGCGCCGATCTGCTTCTCGTCGTACGGGCCCACGAAGGTCAGCACCGGGTGCCGCTCCTCGGGCGGGGTGAGGATCGTCGACATCTCGCGGATGCCGGTGAGGCTCATCTCGAGCGTGCGCGGGATCGGCGTCGCGGACATCGTCAGGACGTCCACGGCCGTGCGCATCTGCTTGATGAACTCCTTGTGCTCGACGCCGAAGCGCTGCTCCTCGTCGACGATGACCAGGCCGAGGTCCTTGAACTGCGTGCTCCGGGACAGCAGCCGGTGCGTGCCGATGACGACGTCGACCTCGCCCTTCGTGACGCCGTCCATGACCTCCTTCTGCTCCCGGTCGGAGTTGAAGCGGCTCACGGCGCGCACGGTCACGGGGAACGCCTGGAAGCGGTCGCGGAAGGTGTTGTAGTGCTGCTGCACGAGCAGCGTCGTCGGCACGAGGACGACGACCTGCTTGCCGTCCTGCACGGCCTTGAAGGCGGCCCGGACGGCGATCTCGGTCTTGCCGTAGCCGACGTCGCCCATGATCACGCGGTCCATGGGGACCGCCTTCTCCATGTCCTCCTTGACCTCGCTGATCGCCTCGAGCTGGTCGGGCGTCTCGACGTAGGGGAAGGCGTCCTCGAGCTCGCGCTGCCACGGGGTGTCCGGGGCGAAGGCGTGTCCCGGCGCGGCCATCCGGGCGCTGTAGAGCTGGATGAGCCCGGCGGCGATGTCCTTGACCGCCTTCTTCGCGCGGCCCTTGCGCTTGGCCCAGTCGCCGCCGCCCAGGCGGTCGAGGGTCGGCGCCTCGCCGCCGACGTACTTCGTGACGAGCTCGAGCTGGTCGGTCGGGACGAAGACCCGGTCGCCGGGCTGGCCCTTCTTGCTCGGCGCGAACTCCAGGATGAGGTACTCGCGGGTCGCTCCCTGCACCGTCCGCTGCACCATCTCGACGTACCGCGCGACGCCGTGCTGCTCGTGCACGACCGTGTCACCGGTGCGCAGCTGCACCGGGTCCACCGCGTTCCTGCGCTTGCTCGGCATCCGCTTGCTGACGTCCTTGGCGCCCGTCCCGCGGGTGCCGGTCAGGTCGCTCTCGGTCAGCAGCACCGTCTTGAGCAGGTCGCTGCGGAAGCCCGTCTCGAGGCAGCCGGTGGTCAGGTGCACGACGCCCGGCTCGGTGCCGCCCTCGTCCAGGCGGGCCGGCACCTCGGCGTCCTTGAGCAGCTCGTGCAGGCGCTCCCCCGGGCCGTGCCCCTCGGTCGTCACGACGACGCGCCAGCCGTCCCTCGTCCAGGCGCGCAGGTCGTCGATCGCGCGCTCGACCTCGCCGCGGTACGCCGGCGGCGGCTGCGCGGCGAGCACGACGACGTCGTCGTCGAGGTCCTCGTCGGCGGTGAACGGGCTGAGCGTCCACCAGGGCAGGCCGATCGAGCCGGCGTGCTCGCGCACCTCGACGAGCGTGCGGTAGGCGGCCGCGCCGAGGTCGATCGGGGCGGCGCCGCCGACCGCCGCCGTCGCCCACGACGCCTCGAGGAACTCCTGGCTGGTGCGGACGAGGTCGTGCGCGCGGGTGCGCACCTTCTCCGGGTCGCAGACGACGACGGACGTCTGCGCGGGCAGCTCGTCGACGAGCAGCTGCAGCTCGTCGACGAGCACGGGCGCGAGCGCCTCCATGCCCTCGACGGGGTGCCCGTCGGCGATCTTGACGCAGATCTCGGCGAGCTCGGGATGGGTCTGCGCCAGCTCCTTCGCGCGGGCCCGCACCTCCGGGGTGAGCAGCAGCTCGCGGCACGGCGGCGCCCACAGGCCGTGCTGCACGAGGCCGAGGCTGCGCTGGTCGGCGACCTTGAACGAGCGGACCTCCTCGACAGAGTCGCCCCACCACTCGACCCGGACCGGGTGCTCCTCGGTCGGCGGGAAGACGTCGAGGATGCCGCCGCGCACGGCGAACTCGCCGCGCTTCTCGACGAGCTCGACGCGCGCGTAGGAGATGTCGACGAGCCGGCGGACGACGGCGTCCAGGCCGCCGTCGACGTCCTGCCCCGGCACGAGGGCCACCGGCTCGAGGTCGCCGAGGTCGGGCACCTGCGGCTGCAGGACGCTGCGCACCGGCGCGACGACGACGTCGAGCGGCCCCGTCGCCGGGTCGGCGCCCGGTCCGGTGGTCGGGCTCGGGTGCCGCAGCCGGCGCAGGACGGCCAGGCGCCGGCCGACCGTGTCGGCGCGCGGGCTGAGCCGCTCGTGCGGCAGCGTCTCCCAGCTCGGGTAGAGCGCGACGCGGTCACCGCCCAGGACGCAGCCGAGGGCGGCGACCAGGTCCTCGGCCTCGCGGCCGGTCGCGGTCACGGCGAGCACGGTGCGGCCCCTGCGCACGAGCCCCGCGACGACGAACGGGCGCAGACCGGCCGGACCGGTGAGGTCGACCAGGCCGGCGGTCGGCGTCTCGAGGGCGCGGGCCAGGGAGGGGTCGGCGGAGACGACGTCGAGCAGGTCGCTGAGCGACAAGGTGGGCCTTCCCTCAGGGGCCGAGGCCTCCATGCGGACGAGCCCCGCACGGTCGAGGACCGGGGGGTTGGGCGCCCTTCAGCGCCGCCTCCAAGCGTACGTCCGGGCGTGCAGGACGCGCTCGTCGCGGTCCCTCGCACGAGCCGGGGCACGAGGCCGGGCGCGCGGCCGGTGGCGGTACGGTGCGCCGGACGGCGGGCTCGAGCACGAGGGACGCGAGTGCGACATCCAGGGCTGCGACATCCAGGTGTGAGCGTCGTCGTCGTGACGCACCAGAGCCTCGGCGTGCTGCCCGGGTGCCTGGACGGGCTCGAGGCCGTCCGGTCCGAGGTCGACGACCTCGAGGTCGTCGTCGTCGACAACGCCTCGACCGACGGCACGGTCGACCTCGTCCGCCGGGCATCGCCCCGCGCCGTCCTGGTGGCGGGCACCCGCAACGTCGGCTACGCGGCGGCCTGCAACACCGGCGTGCGGCGGCGCCGCCTCGACGGGCCGGTCCTGCTCCTCAACCCCGACGTCCGGCTGCAGCCGGGAGCGCTGACGGCGATGCTCGACGGCCTCGAGGACCCGGGCGTCGGCGTGGTGGTCCCCCGCCTCGTCGACGGCGAGGGCCGGCTGCTGCACTCGCTGCGGCGCGACCCCACGGCGCTGCGCGCCTGGGGGTCCGGACTGCTGGGCCGGCGAGCGGACGCCCACCGGTCGCTCAGCGAGGTCGTCGGCGACGCCGCGTCCTACGCCGTCGGCCATGACGTCGAGTGGGCGACCGGAGCGGCCGTGCTCATGAGCGCAGCGTGCCTGGCCCGCGTCGGGCAGTGGGACGAGAGCTTCTTCCTGTTCTCCGAGGAGACCGAGTTCTGCCAGCGGGTGCGCGCGCACGGCCTGCGCGTCAGGTACGTGCCGCAGGCCACCGCGGTGCACCTCGGCGGGAGCTGCCACACCGATCCGGTGCTGTGGAGCGTGCTCACGAGCAACCGCGTCCGGCTGGCGCGGCGGCGCCTCGGCCCGGCCGCCGCGGCCTCGTTCACCGGCGCCGTCCTGCTGGGTGAGGCGCTGCGGGCCCTGGCCGGCCGCCCAGCCTCCCGCGCAGCGCTGCGGGCGCTGGTGCAGCCCAGCCGCCTGCCGCCCGAGCTGGCCCGCGCCCGCCTCAGCGGACGAAGCTGATCCCGCCCGCCGACGTGCGGTGCTGGGGGTAGTCGGTGCCGGTCGACGGCGCGTGCACCGTCGAGGTGATCGTCCCGGCGGCCGTGTCGACCTCGACGACGCGCACGGGGTTCGTCGTGCTGTGGAAGGTCTGCAGCAGCGAGACGACGGTGTTGCCGTGCGGCCCCACCTCCGTGCGGCTGGCGGCCTCGCCGGTGTGGCCGGACAGGACGAGCCGGACGTTCGGGAACGCCGTCACGAGGCGGTCGTGCAGGTACTGCGGCGAGGTCGAGCCGTACCCGCCGTTGTCCTGACCCAGTGAGCCGTTCCCCTCGAGGTAGGCGTGGGTGAGCACGACGACGTTGTGCCGCGGGTGCGCGGCCACGACCGAGCGGCCCCACTCGACGGCCGCCGGACGGGGCCACAGCTCGAGGTTGAGGACCAGCCACTCGACGCCGCCGGCGGTGAACGCCGACCAGGAGTTGTCGACCTTGCCCGGCTCGAAGGTCCCGCCCAGGGCCGGGAAGCGGGAGGGCGGGAACGCCGCGTTGTAGGCCGTCGTGTTCCGGACCGTCACGCGGGTGTCGGCCCCCGGGCAGGCGGAGCCGCCCCTGCAGACGGCTGCGGTGTCGTGGTTGCCGACGGCGCCGGCCCACGGCAGCACCGCCTCGAGCGCGCGGAGCTCGCGGCTGACCTTGTCGAACTGCGCCGGCTCGACGTGCCCCCAGTCGACGAGGTCGCCGACGTGCAGCGCGAAGCGCAGGTCGAGCGCCGACCGCTGCTCGGTGAGCCAGCGGATCCGGTCGCTGAACCGCTGGTCGGTGGGGCTGTGCACCTCCATCTGCGTGTCCGGCAGGACCGCGAACGAGAAGCGGGGGTCCACCGGCGCCGGAGCGGACGGTGCCGCGGGCGGCGGGTCCGCGGGAGCGGCGTAGAACGAGACCTCCCCGCGCGTCCAGCCGTCCTCGACCAGCGCCGGGACGTCGGGCTCGGCGGCCACGCGGTGCACGCCGCCGCGCTCCAGCTGGTAGTACGCGGTCACGCAGGACCCCGGCTGGTCGGCGGCCCAGAAGTCGACCTTCTGCCGCACGTAGCCGGCCGCGACGAACTCGGCCAGCTCCGGCCCGTCCCCCGCCCAGGCGAACTGCCCCTGGCGGTAGAGGCGGTGCACGGGGTGCAGCCCGGCAGTGGCGGCCCCGGCCACCCGGGCGAGCGTCCCGTCGTTCACGGAGAAGCCGTAGCGGGTCTCGGCGGAGCGCGCCTCGCTCGCCGTCCGGGTGAGCAGGTTGGCGCCGGTCACGGGCTTCGACCGCTGGTGCAGGTCCTGCGACAGGCTGCTGCACCAGGTGGCGTCGTCCGCGGCCAGGGCCGGCGACGTGGCGGCCGACGGCAGGGTCACCAGGACGGCGGCCGACAGCAGCGCGAGCGGTCCTGCGGCGAAGCGGGTGCGACGGGTCACGGGCGGCTCTCCTCGGTCGTCCCCGCCGGCGGTCCGAGCGGCCGCCGGGAGCGTCGCAGCGTCGTCCCCGTTTGTCCACCCGCGCGGACGTCAGGACCGCGGCGTCCGGTACGGCGTCAGCAGCTGGTCGACCGGTGCGTCGTCGTCGGTCAGCACCTGCGCGTCCCCGGCGAAGCGCTCGACGTCGGCGCGGCCCACGACGGAGTCGGGCTCACCGCGCGCCGCGGCCCTGCGGCGCAGGGCGTCGAGCGGGAGGGGGGCGTCGGAGGCGACCAGGACGAGGTTGCCGCCCTCCTGCCCGGCCAGCGCCTCGGGCAGCGCCATCAGCGCGACGTCGTCGAAGGCGGCGAGCAGCGTCGCGGCCTCGGCGCGCACGAAGTCCAGGGGCGGGAAGTCGATGACGTTCAGCACGTACACGCCGTCGGCGCGCAGCACGCGCCGGACCTGCTCGACCATCTCGGTCGTGGTGAGGTGCCACGGGACCGCCAGGCTCCCGAAGGCGTCCCCGGCGACGAGGTCGTAGGCCCCGTCGGGCTGCTCGCCGATCAGCGTGCGGGCGTCACCGACCCGCACGGCGAGGTCGGGCCCCGTCTCGAGCCCCAGCCGGGCGCGGCCGAGCTCGGGGAGCTGCGGGTCGACCTCCAGCACGGTGCTGCGGGAGCCGGGCCGCACGGCGGCCAGGTGCCGCGGGAAGGTGAAGCCGCCACCGCCGAGGTGCAGCGCCGCGAGCGGACCGGCCGGCTGCTCGGCCAGCACGTCGCCGAACCGGCGGCTGTAGGCGAACTCGAGGTGGGCCGGGTCGTCCAGGTCGACGTAGGAGTGCCGCAGGCCGTCCAGCAGCAGCACGCGCCCGCTGTCGCGGGCAGGGTCGACCTGCACGCGCGCGCAGTAGTAGCGCGTCTCCACCTGGCACGTGCTGTCGGCGCTGACCAGCCACAGGGAGCTCAGGCCGGCCAGCACGACGAGGCCGACCAGCGGCGCCGGCTCGACCACGCGCGGCAGGACGACCGCGCAGACGAGTCCGGTGACCACGAGCAGCAGCCCCGTGAGCAGGAGCAGCCGCGACGTCGGCAGCGCGCTGAGCAGCACGAACCCGGTGAGGAAGGTGCCGGCGAGGGCGCCGAGCGTGCCCAGGGCCGAGAGCCGCCCTACCGTCTGCCCCGTCTCGGCCAGGCTGCGCAGGCGGAGCTTCACCACGCCGGGCGGGACCGTCGAGAGCACGAGCGCCGCGGGCGCCACGGCCAGCAGGACCAGCACGATCGTGCCGCCCGGGCCGAGCCCGCGGAAGCCCCCGCCGAGGGCGAGGACCGTCGGCCGGGCCGCGAGCACGAGCCCGCCGCCGAGGGCGAGGGCCGGACCGAGCCAGCGGCGCGGGTCGACCGCGTCGGCCAGTCGCCCGCCGGACGAGGCGCCTGCCGCGATCGCGGCCAGGGCGACCCCGATGGCGGCCGTGTAGGTCTCGAGCGTCAGGCCCACGTAGGGCGCGACGAGCCGGCTCACCAGCACCTCGAGGACGAGCACGGCGGCCGAGGACAGGACGACCAGGAACGTGGCGAGGGGGGCGGGCACGCCGTCCATCGTCGCGCAGCGCACCGGCGCGCCCCACCCGCCCGCCCGAGCGACGCGCACGGGGCGCGGTCGGCGTCGAGCCCTGGCGGCCGAGGTCGAGCCGCACCGGACGGTCGCTCGGCCAGCGCGCCGACGGGCGCGGCGGGGGCCCGGTCGGGCTATCGCTCCGGCTCCCCGGTGGTGCCATGCTGCGTCCGGGCCGGGGGCGAGGGGGCCGCGATGGCGAGCACGGCGACGGCGACGGCGACGACGTCCGCGCGGGGGTCGCTGCGGCGGCGGTCCCTGGGGCGGGGTGCACCGGGTCGGGGTGCACTGGGTCGGGGCGCGCTGCGCCGGGCCGTCCTGGTCCTCGTGCTGGGTGGCCTGGCGGCGACGAGCGTCGCGCTGGACAGCCGGGTCGTGCAGGCCGTGCCTCCGCTCATCCACTTCACCGCCGCCGGCGACTACGCCGCGACCGCGGCCACGTCCACGGTGCTGGACGGCATCCACGCCGCTTCGCCGGATCTGAACCTCGCGCTGGGCGACCTCTCCTACGGCTCGGGCACCGCGGAGGAGGCCTGGTGCGACTTCGTGAAGGCCCGCGTCGGGGACGGCTTCCCCTTCGAGCTCATCAGCGGCAACCACGAGAGCGAGGGGACGCTGAACGGCGACATCAACGACTTCTCCGCCTGTCTGCCGAACCAGCTCCCCGGCGCCGTCGGGACCTACGGCCGCCAGTGGTACGTCGACCACCCGAAGCAGAACCCCACGGCGCGCTTCATCCTCATCTCCCCCGGCCTGGTGTTCCCGGACGGGACCTGGTCCTACGCCGCCGGCACGCCGCGCCACGCGTGGACCGCGGCGGCCATCGACGGGGCGCGGGCCGCGGGCATCCCCTGGGTCGTCGTCGGCGTGCACAAGCCGTGCATCTCCATCGGGCAGTACGCGTGCGACGGCCAGCAGGACATCAACAACCTGCTCATGGCCAAGAAGGTGGACCTCGTCCTCAACGGTCACGAGCACCACTACCAGCGCTCAAAGCAGCTCGCCCTCGGCGCCGGCTGCCCGAGCCTCGTGCTGAACGCCTACGAGCCGGCCTGCGTGGCCGACGGGGACGACGCCCTCGCCAAGGGCGCCGGCACCGTCATCGCCACCGTCGGCACGGGCGGGCAGGTGCTGCGCAACGTCGTCACCAGCGACCCGGAGGTCGGCTACTTCCGCAGCTGGACCGGCCTGAACGCGACGCCGACGCACGGCTTCCTCGACGTGCTGGCCGACGCCGGCACGTTGACCGGCCGCTTCGTCGGGACCAACGGCTCCTTCACGGACTCCTTCACCATCAGCGCCGGCGCGACGCCGCCCCAGAACACCGCACCGACGGCTCGGATCGCGGCTCCGACCTGCACCGGCCGGTCCTGCTC
>CAXTFU010000025.1:0-11634 GCA_964243385.1 uncultured bacterium
GGTCAGCACCGGCGTCTCCCGGGTCTCGACCCGGATCGCCGACCTCCCGGCGCAGGTCCGCACGCTGCCGACGTCCGTCAAGGGCCTGCGCGGCGACGTCGCCACGCGCGTCGGCGAGGTCACCGACCGGGCGACCGGCCTCTACACCGAGCTGTCGGTCCGCGGGGAGCGCCTCGTCACCGCCATCCGCCGCCAGCCGGCCACCGAGGCCGCCCTGGAGGAGGGCAAGGAGGCCGTGCGCAAGGCCGAGGCCGCTGCCGTCGCCGCCAAGAACTCCGTCCGCGCCGGGGAGAAGGCCGTCCAGGACGCTGCCGGCAAGCTCGGCTAGTCCTGTCCTCGTCCGTCCAGCGGCCCCCGGTGCTCCACGAGCCCGGGGCCGCTGCACGTCCGGACGAGCGGGCGGGAGCGCGCATGCCGCACCATGGAGGCATGGACGCTCTGCTGCTGCTCGTGCTCGGCTTCGGCGTGCTCGGCCTCAAGCTGTGGGCCCTGGTCGACGCGGTCACCCGCCCGCAGGCGGCGTACGTCGCCGCGGGCAAGCTCACCAAGATCGCCTGGGTGGCGATCCTCGCGGCGGCGGTGCTGCTGGGCGCGCGCGACGTCCTCGGCCTGTTCGGCCTGCTGGGCACCGTGGCCGCCATCGTCTACCTGGTGGACGTGCGCCCCGCCGTGCGCGAGCTGCGCCGCGGCGGCCCCTGGGGCTGAGCGCTCCTGCTGCTAGGAGCCCGGCGCGGGGCTGTGCTGCAGCTCGGGGGCGAGGTCGCCGGCCGGCTCCTGGCCGACGTGGATGAACACGAGCGCCGACTCGGTGTTGCCACGGACGTCGGCGGTCTGGCCGTTCGCCTCGTAGACCTCCACCAGGCCGGGAGCGTCGCTCGCGGCGAGCAGGCGGCGCACGCCGTCCTGCACCGTCGTGGACTCACCGTCGCGGACACCGCCGCGCAGGACAACCAGTTCGTCGGACATGGCCGGACTGTACTCACGCCGGGACGCCGTCCGCTCCGGTCCCGGTCGGCGCGACCGTCGCCCAGGCCACCGTGAGCTCGCCGAGGCGGTGCCGCACGGGCCCGGTCTGCGGCCAGGCGAGCGCCTCGCAGGCCGCCGTCCAGCGCTGGCGCGGGCCGAACGGCGCCCAGGCCACCGTCCGGTCCCACGCCTCGTCGAGCTCGCCCAGCAGCGCGTGCACCGGCTGGCCCGGGACGTTGTGGTGGATGAGCGCCTTGGGCAGCCGCTCGGCGAGCGCGGACGGCCGGTCGAGCGTCGGCAGGTGCGCGGCGAGGGTGAGCGTGCGCGGCCCCTGCGCGTCGAGCGCGACCCAGGCGGCGCGCCGGCCGAGCTCGTCGCAGGTGCCCTCGACGAGCAGCCCGCCCGGGGCGAGCCCGCCGCGCAGCACCTCCCAGGCGTGCGCGGCGGGCCCCTCGTCGTACTGCCGCAGGACGTTCAGCGCCCGCACGACGAGCGGGCGCAGGCCGGCGAGCTCGAAGCCGCCGCGCCGGAACGCGAGCCCCTCGCGGGCCGCCGGCTGCGCGGTCTCGACCCGCTGCGGGTCGAGCTCGAGCCCGACGACCCGCACGTCCGCCCGCACCGCCCGGAGCCGGTCGGACAGCTCGACGGTGGTCACCGGCGAGGCGCCGTAGCCGAGGTCGACGACGAGCGGCGGCTCGGCCGACCCGCGCAGCAGGTCGCCGTGCACCGCGGTGAGCCAGCGGTCGACCCGGCGCAGCCGGTTCGGGGCGGTGGTGCCGCGCGTCGCCAGCCCCAGCGCCCGGGCGCGCCCGGCGGCGTACCGCTTCGGCCGGCGCGCGGGCGGGACGGCGCCGGTCAGCGGCGCAGGACCTTCGTCACCCCGGCCTGCTGCTGCGGGGCGAGCTGCACGAGGTCGATGTTGACGTGCGCCGGCCGCGAGGCGACCCAGGCGATGGCGTCGGCGACGTCCTGCGCGGTGAGGGCGTCGACCCCCGCGTACACGGCTGCCGCGCGCTCCTCGTCGCCGCCGAAGCGGACGGTCGAGAACTCCTCGGTCTGCACCATGCCGGGCGCGATCTCGCTGACCCGCAGGCCGGCCTCGCCGGCCTCGAGCCGCAGGACGTCGCGCACCGCGGCGAGCGCGTGCTTGGCGGCGACGTAGCTGCCGCCGCGCTCGTACACCCAGCGGCCGGCGGTCGAGCCGGTGAGCACGACGTGCCCGCGCGCCTGCGTCAGCGCCGGCAGCAGCGCCTGCAGCGTGCGGACGGTGCCGACGACGTTGACGTCGTAGGTGCGCAGCCACGTCTCCGGGTCGCCCTCGGCGATCGGCGCCATGTCGAACGCGCCGCCGGCGTTGGCCACCAGCAGGTCGCACGTCGGGACGGCGTCGACGAGCGCCTCGACCGAGCGCGGGTCGGTCACGTCGAGCGCGCACGGGCGGATCGCCGGGTGCTCGGCCGACAGCTCGCCGAGCCGGTCGAGGCGCCGGGCGGCGGCGACGACCTGCCACCCGTCGGCGGCCAGGCGCCGCGCGGTGGCGGCGCCGATGCCGCTGCTCGCGCCGGTGACCACGGCGGTCCTGCTGGCTGCGGGCGCTGTCATGGACGGGAAGTGTGCCTGATCGGGCGGTGTTGGTCGGAGTCGGGGCACAGTGGTGCCAGCAGAGCGGTGCCAGGACCGTGGCACAGGAGTCGGAGTCCGGGAGCTGCCCGGGCCACGCCGTCGAGCGCGGAGGTAGGGGCAGTGGGACGCAGGACGGGCGCGGCCGGGCACCGGAGCACGTCGCTGCACCCGCGGCGGGTCGCGGTGCTGTCCGTGCACACCTCGCCGCTCGAGCAGCCGGGCACCGGCGACGCCGGCGGCATGAACGTCTACGTCGTCGAGACCTCGCTGCGGCTGGCCGCCCGCGGGGTCGACGTCGAGGTGTTCACGAGGGCCACGGGCAGCGACCTGCCCCCGGTCGTCGAGCTCGCGCCGGGCGTCACCGTCCGGCACCTCACGGCCGGGCCGTTCGAGGGGCTGTCCAAGGAGGACCTGCCCGCGCAGCTGTGCGCCCTGACCTCCGGCGTGCTGCGCGCCGAGGCGGCGCACGAGCCCGGCTGGTACGACGCCGTGCACTCGCACTACTGGCTCTCCGGACAGGTCGGCTGGCTCGCCAGCGAGCGGTGGGGGGTCCCGCTCGTGCACACCGCGCACACCCTGGCCAAGGTGAAGAACCGCGCGCTCGCCGAGGGCGACGCCCCCGAGCCCCTGCGCCGGGTGGTCGGCGAGGAGCAGGTGGTGGCCGCGTCCGACCGGCTGGTCGCGAACACCGCGGACGAGGCGCGCCAGCTCGTCGGGCTCTACGGGGCCGACCCCGAGCGGGTCGTCACGGTCGCGCCGGGGGTCGACCTCGAGCGCTTCCGCCCCGGCGAGGCGAGCGGTGCGCGCACCCGCCTCGGCGTGCCCCCGGACGCCGTCCTGCTGCTGTTCGTCGGGCGCATCCAGCCGCTCAAGGCGCCCGACGTCCTGCTGCACGCCGCCGCGCGGATGCTGCAGCAGGACCCGGGTCTGCGCGACCGCCTCGTGGTGGCCGTCGTCGGCGGACCGAGCGGCACCGGGCTCCTCGAGCCCACCGCCCTGCAGGACCTCGCGCACGAGCTCGGCCTCGCCGACGTCGTCCGCTTCGAGCGGCCGCAGGGCAGCGTCGACGGCGCTGGTCGCGCAGCCGGTGGCGACCGGCTGCGCGACTGGTACGTCGCCGCCGACGTCGTGGCGGTCCCCAGCCACAACGAGTCCTTCGGCCTGGTCGCCCTCGAGGCGCAGGCGTGCGGCACGCCCGTCGTCGCGACCGACGTCGGCGGGCTCCGCACCACCGTCCGGGACGGCGTCTCGGGCCTGCTCGTGCCCGGCCACGGCGCCGACGGCTGGGCCGCCGCCCTGCGGCGCGCCGTCCAGCACCGCCCGAGCCTGTCGCCGGGCGCCGTCGCGCACGCGTCGGCCTTCTCGTGGGAGCGCACGGCGGACGGGTTGCTCGCCACCTACCGCGACGCCCTCGCCGACCGGACCGCCCTGCCGCTGGCAGCAGCCCGGTGACCAGCGGCCCGGACAGCAGCGGCCCCGGCAGCGGCGGCCCCGGCAGCGGCGGCCCGGCGAGCTCGTTGCACGAGACCATCGCCGCGGCCCTCGACGAGGCCGAGCTGCAGTACACCTCGCCCGGCGACGGGCAGTTCTTCGTCGTGCTGCCCGGCACGCACAAGCTCGCGACGAACTGCTGGCTCGTCGCCGGCCGGCACGCCCTGCTCGTCGAGGCCTTCGTCTGCCGGCGGCCGGACGAGAACGTCGAGGAGCTCTACCGCTTCCTGCTGCGCCGCAACGCCCGGCTGTACGGCGTCTCGTTCTCCATCGACGCCTCCGGCGACGTCTACCTCGTCGGCCGGCTGCCGCTGCACGCCATCACGGCCGACGAGCTCGACCGGCTGCTCGGCTCGGTGCTGCAGTACGCCGACGAGTCGTTCGACCGGCTGCTCGAGATCGGCTTCGCCGGCTCCATCCGGCGCGAGTGGGCCTGGCGGCTCAAGAACGGCGAGTCGACGGCGAACCTCGCGGCGTTCGCCCGCTTCGCCGACCCCGACCGGTGAGCCGCCGACCGGTGAGCCGCCGACCGGTGACGGGCGCCGGCGGGTGACCAGCGAGGTCGTCTGGGAGCTGGACGGTCGCCTGCTCGACGTGCTGGCAGAGCTCGGCGCGCCGTACGAGCGCGTCGAGGCCGGCGCGTACGTCGTCACGCTGCCCGGACGCCGGCCGACGCACGTGTGGCTCATCGCCGGCGAGCAGGCCGTCGCGGTCGAGGCGTTCGTCCTGCACCTCGTCGAGGTGGCCGACCCGTCGGCGGTGCACCGCTACCTGCTGGTCCGCAACCTGCGGCTGCGGGAGGTGCACTTCGGGCTGGACGACGTCGGCGACGTCTTCCTGACCGGGTCGCTGCCGCACCCCGCGCTCGACCTGCCGACCGTCGACCGGCTGCTCGGCGAGGTGCTCGAGCTCGTCGAGGACGCCCTGCCGTCGATCGCCCGGCTGGCCTACGGCGGGCGGCTCGAGCAGGACCCGGCGCTCGCGGACAAGGTGCGCGCCGACGGCGCCGGGCGGCGTCCGGCCGGGACGCCCGACTGGGCGCCGCGCCGCGACGTCCGTCGTTGAGCCACGTCGGCCGTTGAGGTTGGATGGGCCGCATGGCGACCCTGGTGCTGCTCCGTCACGGCGAGAGCGAGTGGAACGAGCTGAACCTGTTCACCGGCTGGGTCGACGTCGACCTGACCGCGCTCGGCGAGGAGCAGGCGCGCCTCGGCGGGCTCGAGCTGAAGAAGGCGGGCCTGCTCCCGACGGTGCTCCACACCTCGGTGCTGACGCGCGCGATCCGCACCTCGAACATCGCCCTCGAGTCGTGCGAGCGCAGCTGGATCCCGGTGAAGCGGCACTGGCGGCTCAACGAGCGGCACTACGGGGCGCTGCAGGGCAAGGACAAGAAGGCGACGCTCGAGGAGTTCGGCGAGGAGCAGTTCATGCTCTGGCGCCGCTCGTACGACACGCCGCCGCCGCCCATCGAGGTCGGCTCCGACTGGGACGTCAGCGGCGACCTGCGCTACCGCGGCCTGACGTCCGACCTCGTGCCCCGCACCGAGTGCCTCAAGGACGTCGTGCACCGGATGCTGCCGTACTGGTACGACACCATCGTCCCGGACCTGCAGGCCGGCGAGACGGTCCTCGTCACCGCGCACGGCAACTCCCTGCGTGCCCTCGTGGCGCACCTCGACGGCTTGTCGGACGAGGACGTCGTCGGGCTGAACATCCCGACCGGCCAGCCGCTGCGCTACGACCTCGACGACGACATGCACCCGCTGGTCCCCGGCGGCACGTACCTCGACGAGGACGCGGCCAAGGCCGCCGCCGAGGCCGTCGCCGCCCAGGGCCGCTAGCACCGGACGTGCGCGCGGCGCAGGTCCCGGAGGACCTGCGCCGCAGGTGTGCTGGGGAGCGCTAGTCCTGGCGCTCGCCGGTCACGAGGTAGACGACCCGGCGGGCGACCGAGACGGCGTGGTCGGCGAAGCGCTCGTAGTGCCGGCCGACGAGGGTGATGTCGATGGCCGCCTCGACCCCGTCGTCCCACCGGTCGTCGAGGATCGCCGTGAACAGCTGGCGGTGCAGCTCGTCCATGACGTCGTCGTCCTTCTCGAGCTGCGCGGCGAGCACGAGGTCGCGGCCGGCGATGACGCTGCCCGCCTTGGCGACGATCTCCTCCGCGGCGTGGCCCATCTGCAGCACCGTCGAGCGCAGCGCCGGCGGGACGGCCGACGAGGGGTAGCGCCGGCGGGCGATCTTCGCGACGTGGCTGGCGTTGTCGCCCATCCGCTCGAGGTCCGCGACCATGCGCAGCGAGGTGACCAGGACGCGCAGGTCGCTCGCCACCGGCTGCTGGCGGGCGAGCAGGTCGAAGGCGCGGGCCTCGGTCTCGCGGTAGCGCGCGTCCACGGCGTCGTCGGCGCTGATCACCTGCTCGGCGAGCTGCAGGTCGGCGTCGAGCAGGGCCGTGGTCGCCCGGCTCATCGCGGAGCCGACGAGGTTCGCCATCTCCACGAGCGAGGTCGAGATGGCGTCGAGGTCGTCGTGGTAGGTGTCGCGCATGGTCCGAGGCTAGTGCGGCACGGGGCCCCCGACCGGTCAGGGCGTGAACCCCTGTCGACCGTCCGGTGAACAGTCGGAACGCCGTCCTCGCCGGCTGTCGCGCCGTCGCCGGCTGGTGCGTGCGGGGCACCTACTGTCGAGGCCGTGACCTCCGCCGGCGTGCTCGTCGGGCTCGTCGTCGGGCTGCTGCTCGGCGCGCTGCTCGCGGCGCTCGCGCTGCGCCGCCAGGCTCCCGGCACGGACCGCGGGTCGGCCCCGGCGCGCGCGGAGGCGAGGGCGGCGCAGGACGCCCCGCCGAGCTCGGTCGACGTCATCGACGCGCTGCCCGTCGCGCTCGCCGTCCTCGACGTCGCCGGGGCCGTCGTGCTCGCGAACCGCAACGCCGTCGAGCTCGGCGTCGTGCGCGACGAGCGGCTGCTCGTCGCCGAGCTGCGCAGCCTGGTGCGCGACGTCCGCCGCACGCGGTCGCTGCGCGAGGTCGAGCTCGCGCTGACCGGCAACGGCCTCAAGCGGCTGCCCGAGGCCGTGCGGGCGCGGCTGGTGCCGGTGGGGGAGCAGGGCCACGTGGCGCTGCTCGTCGAGGACATCACCGAGGCCCGCCGCGTCGAGGCCGTGCGGCGCGACTTCGTGGCGAACGTCAGCCACGAGCTCAAGACGCCGGTCGGTGCGATGGCGCTGCTGTCGGAGGCCCTGCTCGGCGCGAGCGACGACCCGGTCGCGGTGCGCCGCTTCAGCGACCGCCTGCAGCGCGAGGCCGGCCGGCTGGCCCGCCTCGTGCAGGAGCTCATCGACCTGTCCCGCCTGCAGGGCGCCGACCCGCTGCCCGAGCCGGTGGCCGTCCCGGTCGACCGCGTGCTCGTCGAGGCGCTCGACCGCACCCGGACGGCGGCGGCCGCGCGCGGCATCACCCTCGTGCGCGGCGGCGAGCGCGGGCTCGTCGTCGACGGCAGCGAGGCGCAGCTGGTCACCGCGGTCGGCAACCTGCTCGAGAACGCCGTGCACTACAGCCCCGAGCAGACGCGGGTGGCGCTCGCCGCGCGGCGCTGCGACGGCGCCATCGAGATCACCGTCACCGACCAGGGCATCGGCATCGCCGAGAAGGACCTCGAGCGGGTCTTCGAGCGCTTCTACCGCGCCGACCCGGCCCGCTCCCGCAGCACCGGTGGCACCGGCCTGGGCCTCGCCATCGTCAAGCACGTCGCCACCAACCACGGTGGCGAGGTGAGCGTCTGGAGCGTCGAGGGCTCCGGATCGACGTTCACCCTGCGGCTCCCGCAGTCGGCGGGAGCTCAGGTCCGCACCGAGGGGGAGACCGCGTGACGCGAGTGCTGGTCGTCGAGGACGAGGAGTCGATCTCCGACCCGCTGTCCTACCTGCTGCGGCAGGAGGGCTTCGAGGTCGCGGTCGCCGCGACCGGGCCGGACGGCCTGTCGGAGTTCGAGCGCAGCGGCGCCGACATCGTCCTGCTCGACCTGATGCTGCCGGGCCTGTCGGGCACGGAGGTGTGCCGAGCCCTGCGGGCCCGCTCGTCCGTGCCGGTCATCATGCTGACCGCCCGCGACAGCGAGATCGACAAGGTGGTAGGGCTCGAGCTCGGCGCCGACGACTACGTCACCAAGCCGTTCAGCTCGCGCGAGCTGGTGGCGCGGGTGCGGGCCGTCCTGCGCCGGCGCGCCAGCGAGCCGGAGGAGACGAGCGCCGCGGCGCTCGAGGCCGGCCCGGTGCGCATGGACGTCGAGCGGCACGTGGTCACCGTGTCCGGGCAGCACGTCCCGCTGCCGCTCAAGGAGTTCGAGCTGCTCGAGCTGCTGCTGCGCAACGCCGGCCGCGTGCTCACCCGCTCGCAGCTCATCGACCGGGTCTGGGGCGCGGACTACGTCGGGGACACCAAGACCCTCGACGTCCACGTCAAGCGGCTGCGGGCGAAGATCGAGCCCGACCCGGGCTCGCCGCAGCACCTGGTGACCGTGCGGGGGCTCGGCTACAAGCTCGAGGCCTGAGGCGCCGCCCGCCCGGACCGGGGGCTCAGACGGGGTGCGCGGGCTCGGCGCCGCCCGGTGCCCCCGGCGCGCCCGCCCGCGCGGTCGCGGGGTGCTGGGCCGCCCGTCCGGCGCGGCGCTCGGCGCACAGCCGGGCGAGCTCGTCGTACGCCGGCCGGCCGAGCAGCGCGGTGAGCTCGGGTCCGTAGCTGACGTAGAGCGGGTCGGCCCCGACGTGCGCGTCGGGCGACGAGGTGCACCACCAGTGCAGGTCGGCCCCGCCCGGCCCCCACGCGCGGCGGTCGAACTCGCCGATCGACGTGACGAGCACCTCGACCTCGTCCGGCCGCATCACCCACTCCTGGGTGCGGCGCACCGGCAGCTGCCAGCAGACGTCGGGCTTGGTCTCGAGCGGGTGCAGGCCGAGCCGGTCGGCGAGCGCGTGCAGCGCGCAGCCCTCGCCGCCCGCGAAGCCCGGCCGGTTCAGGAACACGCAGGCGCCGTCGACGGTGCGGGTCCGCCGCGACGGCTCGCCCTCGAGCTCGTCGAGCTCGGACACCCCCTGCGACCGGCCGGCGTCGGCGTACTGCCAGGTCTTGCGCTTGAGCTGCCGGGCGAAGCGCTCGGTGCGCTGCTCGTCGGCCTCGTCGGAGTAGAACGCGCCGTGGCTGCAGCACCCGTCGTCGGCCCGTCCCTCGACGACGCCCTGGCACCCCGAGCCGTAGACGCACGTCCAGCTCGACAGCAGCCAGGTCAGGTCGGCGCGGACGAGGCCGGCGGGGTCGGCGGGGTCGACGAACTCGACCCAGTCGCGGGGGAAGTCGGGGTCGACCTCGCGCCGCACGCCGGGGAACGGGAGGTCGGTCACCGGCCCCGCGCTCCGGTCACCGGGCCGGGGCCCACCGGACCGGGACCCGCAGCAGCGGGGCTCACAGGACTCGGACGACCAGCAGCGCCACGTCGTCCTCGAGGTCGCCGGCGAGCGCGGCGAGCAGGTGGTCGCAGATGCCGGCCGCGTCGTCGGCGGGTGCGGTGCTGACGGCCTCCTGCAGCGCCGCGAGCCCCTCGTCGAGGGCCCGGCCGCGGTGCTCCACGAGCCCGTCGGTGCACAGGACGAGGATGCTGCCCGGCTCGACCGGCTCCTCGACGGTCTGCCGCTCGGTGCCGAGCGCCGCGCCGACGAGCAGCGCCGGCGCGGTCGCGATGAGGCGCACCGTGCCGTCCGGGCTGCGCAGGACGGGCGGCAGGTGGCCGGCGTTGGCGATGCGCAGCCGTCCGGGCTCGCCGTCGACGGGCAGCTCGAGCCGGCCGTAGACGCAGGTCGCGAGCTGGGCCATGTCGAGCCCCTGCACGAGCTGGTCGAGCCGGTCGAGCACGACCGACGGGTCGCTGCCCTGCCAGGCGTAGCTCTGCAGCACCGAGCGCAGCTGGCCCATGGAGGCCGCCGCGGCCATGTCGTGGCCCATGACGTCGCCGATGGCGATGCCGACCGGGCCGTCGGGCAGGCGGAACAGGTCGTACCAGTCGCCGCCGACCTGGGCCGCGACCGAGCCGGGCAGGTAGCGGGCGGAGCAGTCGAGCCCGGCGATCGACGGCAGCTGCGGCAGCAGGCTGCGCTGCAGCTGCTCGGCCACGTCGTGCTCGCGCTGGTACAGCCGGGCGTTGTCGACCGTCAGCGCTGCGCGGCGGGCGAGGTCGGCGGCGGTCGCGAGGTCGTCCTCGTCGTAGGTGCGGCCCGAGCCGTCGGTGAACAGCGACAGCACGCCGAGCACCTGCCGGCGGGCGCGCAGCGGGACGACGAGGGCGCTGCGCAGCCCGAGCCGGCGGTACACCTCGAGCAGCTGGGGGTCGGCGATGCCCGTCGTGAGGTCGTCGTCGGTGATCTCGAGGTGCACCGGCGGCCCGCCGGCGAGCACCCGCGCGGTGTTCGAGCCGTCGGTCAGCCCGGTCGGCTGGAGCTGCTCGAGCTGCCGCAGCAGGTCGACCTTCTCGTCGTCGCGGTGCCGGGCGGCGACGCGCTGCACCCGCCCGTCGGTGGACAGCAGGTGCACCGTGCACCAGTCGGCCATGAGCGGCACGACCAGGCTGGTGAGCCGGTCGAGGGACTCGTCGACGTCCAGGGTCGCAGCGAGCATCGAGGTGGCCTCGGCGAGCAGCGCGAGGCGGCGCTGCGCCCGCTCGGCCGCCGACCGCGCGCTGCGCTCGGCGGCCAGGTGGCGCTCGCGCTCCTGCTCGACGGCCACTCGCGCCGTCACGTCGGCCTGGATGCCCACGAAGTGCGTCAGCGTGCCGTCGGCGTCGTAGACCGGCGACAGGGACAGCTCGTTCCAGAACGCCGAGCCGTCCTTGCGGTGGTTGAGCAGCGTGATCGTCGCGTGCTCCTCGTGGGCCATCGCGTCGCGGATCCGCTGCACGGCGGCCGGGTCGGTGTCCGGCCCCTGCAGGAAGCGGCAGTTGAGCCCCTGGACCTCCGAGCGCAGGTAGCCGGTGGTGCGCTCGAAGGCCGGGTTGACGAACACGAGCGGGTTGTCGGGCAGCCGCGGGTCGCTGATGGTGAACGACAGCCCGGCGGCCACGACGGCGCGGTCGCGGATCTCGGCGTCCTCGCCCGGGTCGAGGGCGAACAGCACCACGAGCGCCTGCGGCGGCCCCTCGCGGTCGGTCGGGATGGAGAACCCGGTCATCCAGACGAGGGTGCCGTCCTGTCCGACGAGCAGGGGCTCGCCGTCGACCGCCTGGCCGGCCGCGATGCGGCTCAGCGGGTCGTCGCCGGCCGCGTGGGTCGAGCCGTCGGCGCGCCGGACGCGGGCCGTGCCGACCCACTCCGCGACGGGCACGGGCAGGCCGAGCCGGGGCGCCAGCTCGCGGCCGGCCGGGTTCGCCTGCACCAGGCAGCTGTCGGCGAGGTCGAGCAGCAGGACGGCAGCGGGGCTGTCGTGCAGCACCCGGGGCAGGGCGTGCGCGCGCAGCGCGCCGCGCGACCCGCCGTCCTCGACGGCGCGCTGCACCGCGCGGGTCCCGCCTCCCG
>CAXTFU010000025.1:11734-24506 GCA_964243385.1 uncultured bacterium
CCAGCTCCGAGGCGGCCAGCTCCGAGGCGGCCAGCTCCGAGGCGGCCAGCTCCGAGGCGGCCAGCTCCGACGATCCGCGTGCTGCGTGGGCCTCCGGTCGGGTCACGGCAGCGCAGGTCGGGTCACGGACACCCGGACGAGGGTACCGGGCCGAGCCCGCACCGTCGCGCCCTCGTCCGGGGGACCTGCGGCGTCTCGGTAGCCTGCCGCGCATGCGACTCGGGGTCCTGGACGTCGGGTCGAACACCGTGCACCTGCTCGTCGTCGACGCGCACCAGGGCGGGCACCCCGACCCCGTCCGCTCGCACAAGAACGAGCTGCGCCTGGCCGAGCTGCTGCAGCGCGACGGCTCGCTCGGCCGGCGGGGCACCGCCGTGCTCGTGCAGGCCGCCCGCGAGGCCCGCCAGGCCGCCGAGGACGAGGGCGTCGAGGACCTCGTCGCCTTCGCGACCTCGGCCGTGCGCGAGGCGACCGACTCGGCGGAGGTGCTCGCGGCCGTCCGCGACGACGCCGGCGTCGACCTGCGCGTCCTGCCCGGGGAGGACGAGGCCCGGCTGACGTTCCTGGCGGTGCGGCGCTGGTTCGGCTGGAGCGCCGGGCGGCTGCTGTGCCTGGACATCGGTGGCGGCTCGCTCGAGCTCGCGTCCGGCATCGACGAGGAGCCGGACGTCGCGCTGTCGGTGCCGCTCGGCGCGGGGCGGCTCACCCGCGACCGGCTCCGGGGCGACCCGCCGAAGAAGAAGGAGGTCGAGGCCGTCAGGGCCTACGCCCGCGAGCTCGTCGAGGAGGTCCGGCCGCAGCTGCTCGCCGCCGGCACGCCCGACCGCGGCGTCGTCACCAGCAAGACGTTCCGCTCGCTCGCCCGGCTCGACGGCGCCGCCCCGTACGCCGAGGGACCCCGCGTGCCCCGCCGGCTGCGCCGCAGCGGGCTCGCCAAGACCGTCGACCGGCTGTCGGGCATGACCGCCGCGCAGCGCACTCGGCTGCCTGGCGTCTCGCCCAGCCGCGCCTCCCAGCTGCTCGCCGGCGCCGTCGTCGCGCACGCGGCGCTGGAGGTCCTCGGCCTCGACGAGGTCGCCGTCTGCCCGTGGGCGCTGCGCGAGGGCGTCATCCTGCGGCGCCTGGACTGGCTGTCCAGCACCGAGCCCGCCCCCGCCTGACGCGCCTGCCCGACGCCTGCGCCGTGCGGAGGCGCCCCGCCGCGACCGGGCGCTCCCGCAGCGGTCCGCTTAGCCTGTCCAGGCCATGACGTCGTCCCCAGCCGTGACCGTGCCGGCCGCTCAGGTGGGCCTGTCGACAGCGAGCGTCTACCCCGAGTCGACGGCGAACGCCTTCGAGATCGCGGCCCGGCTGGGCTACGACGGCGTCGAGGTGATGGTCTGGACCGACCCGGTCAGCCAGGACGTCAACGCCCTGCGCGCGCTGTCGGACTACCACGGCGTGCCGATCCTGGCGCTGCACGCGCCGTGCCTGGTCATCACGCAGCGGGTCTGGGGGACCGACCCGTGGGCCAAGCTCGTGCGGGCCAAGGACGCCGCCGAGACCTGCGGTGCGCAGACCGTCGTCGTGCACCCGCCGTTCCGCTGGCAGCGCGACTACGCGCGCCAGTTCCTCGGCGGCATCCAGCAGATGGCCGACGAGACCGACGTCCGCTTCGCCGTCGAGAACATGTTCCCGCTGCGGGCGCGGGGCCGCGAGGTCACGCCGTACGCGCCCGACTGGGACCCGACCACCGAGGACTTCCCGGACTTCACGCTCGACCTGTCGCACACCTCGGTGTCGCGGTCGGACGCCCTGGACATGGCCGCGACGATGGGCGACCGGCTGACCCACGTGCACATCGCCGACGGCACCGGCACCGCGCGCGACGAGCACCTCGTGCCGGGCCGCGGCACCCAGCCGTGCGCCGAGTTCCTGGAGGGCCTGGCCCGGCGGTCCTTCGACGGGCTCGTCGTCGTCGAGGTGAACACCCGCAAGTGCGACGACCGCGCCGACCGCGAGGCCGACCTCGCCGAGGCGCTCGCCTTCACCCGGCTCAACCTGGCGGCGCCGGTGGTCGCCGACACGAGCGCGTTCCGGCGCTGACGTGCGGCTCGAGCTGCAGGTCGCGCTCACCCTGCCGCGCGGCGGCCGGGCGCTGCGCTTCGGCCCCGACCCGTCGCAGGTCGGCGAGCTGCACCTGCCGCGCGGCGCGGACGGCCCGCTGCCCGTCGCGGTGCTGCTGCACGGCGGGTACTGGCGCACCGCGTACGGCAAGCTCGTCATGCGCCCGCTGGCGCGCGACCTCGTCCGGCAGGGCTGCGCGGTCGTGAACCTCGAGTACCGCCGGCTCGGCTCAGGTCCCGACGGCGGGGGGCGCGGCGGCGGGGGCGGCTGGCCGATGACCTTCGAGGACGTCGCCGCGGGCCTGGACCTGCTCGCCGGGCTCGACGCGCCGCTCGACCTGTCCGACGTCACGCTCGTCGGCCACTCCGCGGGCGGCCAGCTCGCGCTGTGGGCCGCGGCGCGCCCCCTGCTGCCGGCCGGGGCCGTCGGCGCCGCGCCGCGGGTCAGCGCGTCGGCCGTGGTGGCGCTCGCACCGGTCACCGACCTGCGCAGCGCGGGCGCGTCGGCGCTCGCCCTGCTGGGCGCGCCGCCGGCCGAGCAGCCCGAGCGCTGGGCGCAGGCCGACCCGGTCCGCTCCGGGCCGCCTCCGGTGCCGGCCCTGGTCGTGCACCCGACGGACGACACGACCGTGCCGGTCGAGCGCTCGCGCGCCTACAGCGCCCGCACCGGCGTCCCGCTCGTCGAGACCGCCGGCGCCCACCGCGACCCCATCGACCCCTCGAGCCCGGCCTGGGCCGCGGCCAGCGGCTGGCTCACCGCGCGCCGCGCCGGCCGGACCGTCTGACCCGCCGACACTCGACCTGGCGCAGCTCGACCCGCTCGACCTGCTGCGGGTCGCCCCGCCGCGGCTCGCGCGGTGGTAGGGCTGTGCGCATGCGACGACGCCCCGTGCACCTGCCCATGCACCCGACCTGCCCGCGCGGCGCGGACGGCCGGTCGTGACCGCCCCCGGGGCCGGCGCCGGCCCGGTGGTCGGCCTGCTCGGGGTCGGCAAGCTCGGCGAGGCGCTGCTGTCCGGGCTGCTGCGCTCCGGGACCCCGGCCGGCCGCCTGCTCGCGGCCGAGCGCTCTGCCGAGCGCGCCGCCGAGATCGCCCAGCGGTACGGGGTGGCGAGCCCGACGCCCGAGCAGGCCGCGGCCGGCGCCGACGTCGTGCTGCTCGCGGTGAAGCCGCAGGACATGCGGACGCTGCTCGGCGAGGTCGCGCCGCACCTGCGGCCCGGGACGCTCGTGGTGTCGATGGCCGCCGGCATCCCGACCTCGCTCGTCGAGCAGCTGGTGCCCGCCGGCACCCCCGTCGTGCGCGTCATGACGAACACGCCGGTCTTCGTGGACGAGGCGATGTCGGCGATCTCGGCCGGCTCGCACGCCACCGGCGCGCACCTGCAGGTGGTCGAGGACCTGCTCGGCCCGGTCGGCAAGGTCGTGCGCGTGCCGGAGTCGCAGCAGGACGCCGTCACCGCGCTGTCCGGCAGCGGTCCGGCGTACTTCTTCTTCCTCGTCGAGGCGATGATCGACGCCGGCATCCTGCTCGGCCTGCCGCGGGCGGTCGCGGCCGAGCTCATCGTGCAGACGGCCGTCGGCTCGGCCCGCATGCTGCGCGAGTCGGGCGAGCACCCGGTGCTGCTGCGCGAGGCCGTGACGAGCCCCGGCGGCACGACCATCGCCGCGATCCGGACGATGGAGGACCACGGGGTGCGCGCCGCCATGCTCGCGGCCATCGAGGCCGCCCACGACCGCTCGCGCGAGCTGGCCGCCGGCAGCTGAGCCCGGCCCCGTCCGGCGGCAGACCGCGACGGGGAGGGCGGACGGCGTCCGCGCTGCCTAGGATCGAGCGGTGATGCGCTCCCTGGCCGTGCCCGTCGCCGTGCTGGCGACCGGAGTCCTGACCGCGGCCTGCAGCGGCGACCCCGACCCGCGGGTCGCGACGGCCGTCGTCGACCGCGCGACCGTCGCCGAGACGGTCGACGCGCCCGGCACGGTCGGTGCGCGGGCGACCGCCGCGGTGGCCGCCCCGACCGACGCGACGGTCGCCGAGGTGCTCGTCGAGGACGGCGCGCAGGTCACCAAGGGCGCGGTGCTGGTGCGGCTGTCGAGCGCGGCGGCCCAGGAGCGCCTGCGCTCGGCCGAGTCGGCCCTCGCCTCGGCCTCCGGCGCCGACGTCCCGGTGCCCCGCGCCGACGTCCGCCCGCTGCAGGACTCGCTCGACGCCGCCGCGGCCGCCTCGTTCGCCGCCGGGCGCTCGGCCGCAGCCCTCATCACCGACCCCGCGGCACGTGCCGCCGCGATGGCGCGGGTCATGGAGGCGCAGCGCCGGTACGCGGCGTCCAGCGCCGCGGCCCGCACCACCCAGAGCGAGGTCGACGCCAGCGCCGCCGGCCTCGAGCGGGCGCTCGCCTCCGTCACCGGCAGCCAGCGGGCGTCGGCCCGCACGGCCGTCGCGACGGCCCGGGCGACCGTCGAGGCGCTCGTCGTCCGCGCCCCGATCGCCGGGGTCGTGACGCTCGGCGCGGGGGAGGCCGCCGGCTCGGGCGCCGACGACCTGGCCGGGCTCGTCGAGGGCCTGCCGGCGCAGGTGCAGGGACAGGCCGCAGAGGCGCTCGGCGGGGCGGCGGGTGGCGGCAGCCGCACCACGACGACGACCGCGCAGGGCCTGGCCGTCGGCGCGCCCGTCAGCAGCGGCGCACCGCTGCTCACGGTCACCGACCTCGGGAGCCTCACCGTGACCGCCGAGGTCGACGAGACCGACGTGCTGCTGGTGCAGGTCGGGACCACGGCGACCGTCGAGGTCGACGCCGTGCCCGACGCCTCGTACCCGGCCACCGTCACCGCGGTCGACCTCGCCCCCACCACGTCGACCGGTGGCGGCGTCAGCTACGGCGTGCGCCTCGCGCTGCGCGGCGGGACGCTGCGCGGCAGCGCTGCCGCCCCGCCGCCGCGCCCCGGGATGAGCGCGATCGTCGACCTGCAGGTGCGCACGTCCGCCGACGTCGTCGCGGTCCCGGCCGCGGCGGTCGTGCGCGACGGACGCGCCGACGTGGTCTTCGTCGTCGAGCAGGGTCGGGCGGTGCGCCGGGAGGTCGTGCTCGGGGCGCAGGGCGACGACCTCGTCGAGGTCACCGGGGGGCTCGAGCCGGGGGCGCGGGTCGTCGTCCGCGACGCCGACCGGCTGGAGGACGGCCAGGCCGTCCGCACGTGACGGCTGCCCGCAGTGCTCCGGCGTGCCAGGAGCCCGACCGCGGGCACCGCGTGAGCGCCGCACCGGCCCTCGAGGCGGTCGACGTCACCCGGGCGTACGTGCTCGAGGGCGTCACCGTGCAGGCGCTGCGCGGGGTGTCGCTCACCGTGGCGCGGGGCGACTACGCCGCGGTCGTCGGACCGTCCGGCTCGGGCAAGTCGACGCTCATGCACCTGCTCGGCGGGCTCGACCGCCCGACGACGGGCGTCCTGCGCGTCGGCGGCCGCGACGTCGCCGGCCTGTCGGAGGACGAGCTCGCCCAGGTCCGCAACGCCACGATCGGCTTCGTCTTCCAGTCCTTCCAGCTGCTCGGGCGCACCAGCGCCGTCGACAACGTCGCCATGCCGCTCGTCTACCGCGGGGCCCGCCGGGCCGAGCGCCGGGCGCGGGCGCGGGCAGCGCTCGAGCGGGTCGGCATGGGGCACCGGCTCGACCACCGGCCGGCGCAGCTGTCCGGCGGCGAGCAGCAGCGGGTGGCGATCGCCCGCGCGCTCGTCGGCGAGCCGCAGGTGCTGCTGGCCGACGAGCCGACCGGCAACCTCGACACCCGCACCGGCGAGGAGGTCATGGCGCTGCTCGAGCAGCTCAACCGCGAGCAGGGCGTCGCGGTCGTGCTCGTCACCCACGACCTCGACGTCGCGGCCCGCGCGAACCGGCAGATCCGCGTCCGCGACGGCCTGCTCGAGGACGCCGGCCCGCTGCAGGACGCCCCGCCCCAGGACGCCCCGCTCGAGGAGACCGGGTGAGGCTGGCCGAGGCGTTCCGGGTGGCGCTGACGGCGCTGCGCGCGAACCGGCTGCGCAGCCTGCTGACGATGCTCGGCGTCGTCATCGGCGTCGCCGCGGTGGTGGTCCTCGTCGCGATCGGCACCGGCGCCAAGCAGGAGGTCGAGGCGCAGGTGAACGGCCTCGGCGCCAACCTCGTCATCGTCGTCCCCGGCCGGCTCGAGCTCGGCTCGGCGCCCACCCGCAGCCGGCTGCAGCTCGACGACGCCGAGCGGCTGGGCCGCGCGCTCGACCAGCCCGGCGGCATCGCCGCGACGATCTCGAGCGGCGAGACCGTCCGCTTCGGCGCGCGCAGCGCCTTTGCCACCGTGAGCGGCACGAACCCGGCCGTCCCCGAGGTCTTCGTGCGCCCGCTCGAGCGCGGCAGCTACCTGCGCGACAGCGACGTCGACACCCGCCGGCGGGTCGCCGTCATCGGCTCGGGCATCGCCGACGGGCTGTTCGACGGCGCCGACCCGCTCGGGCGCACGCTGTCGGTCGGGGGCGTGCGGTTCCGGGTGATCGGGGTGTTCGCCGAGGTCGGCTCGACCCTCGGTGCGAACCGCGACGAGGAGGTGCACATCCCGATCACGGCCGCCCAGCGGCTGTTCGGCGACGTGCGGGTCGACGCGTTCGCGCTCAAGGCTCCCTCGACCGGGTCCATCGAGGCGACCCGGCAGACGGCGCTCGACGTGCTCGAGGAGCGCTACCCCGACGAGGAGTTCAGCGCCGTCACGCAGGACCAGGTGCTCGGCACCGTCGGGCGCATCCTCGGGCTGCTCACCACCGTGCTGGCGGCCATCGCCGCGATCAGCCTGCTGGTCGGCGGCGTGGGCGTCAGCAACATCATGCTCGTCAGCGTGCGCGAGCGGACCCGCGAGATCGGCCTGCGCAAGGCCGTCGGCGCGCGCACCCGCGACATCACCCTGCAGTTCCTGCTCGAGGCCGTCCTGCTCACCACCGTCGGCGGCGTGATCGGCATCGCCCTCGGGGTAGGGGGGTCGCTGGGCCTGGCCGCCGTGGTCGACCAGCTCCCGGCCGTGGTCACCTGGTGGTCACCGGCGCTGGCGTTCTTCGTCAGCGCCGCGGTCGGGATCTTCTTCGGCGTGGTGCCGGCCCGGCGCGCAGGACGCCTCGACCCCGTCGTGGCCCTGCGCACCGAGTGACCCTCGTGCCGGGTGACCCTCGCGCCGAGCGACCGGCACGAGCGACGACGGGCGCCACCGAGTGACAGGACGCAGCCGATGAGCGACAGCACCCTCGTGGTCTGGGACGAGGTCTTCGGCGAGTACGACTTCGGGCCGACGCACCCGCTGCGCCCGCTGCGGCTCGAGCTGACGATGGCCCTCGCCGGCCAGCTCGGCGTGCTGGCGCGCCCGGGCGTGCAGGTGGGCGCGCCGACGGCCGCCGGCGACGACCTGCTCGAGCTCGTGCACGACCCGATGTACGTCGCGTCGGTGAAGCGCGCCCCCGACGACCTCATGGGACGGCTCTCGCTGCGCTACGGCCTCGGGACGACCGACGTGCCCGTGTTCGCCCGCATGCACGAGGCGGCGGCGCTGGTCACCGGCGGGTCGGTCGACGCCGCGCGCGCGGTCTGGACCGGCACGCACCAGCACGCGGTGAACCTGTCCGGCGGGCTGCACCACGCGATGCGCGACCGCGCGTCGGGGTTCTGCGTCTACGACGACCCGGCGGTCGCGCTCGCCTGGCTGCTGGCCCAGGGGGCCACCCGCGTCGCCTACGTCGACGTCGACGTGCACCACGGCGACGGCGTCGAGGCCGCCTTCTACGACGACCCGCGCGTGCTGACGCTGTCGCTGCACGAGAGCGGCCGCACGCTGTTCCCGGGCACCGGCTGGGCCGACCAGGTCGGCGAGGGCGAGGGCGTCGGCGCGAACGTCAACGTCGCGCTGCCCATGGGCACCGGCGACGCCGGCTGGCTGCGGGCGTTCGAGGCGGTCGTCCCGCCCGTGCTGCGGGCCTTCTCGCCGCAGGTGATCCTCAGCCAGCACGGCTGCGACACGCACGCGCTCGACCCGCTGGCCCACCTGCTCATGAGCGTCGACGGGCAGCGGGTCGCGAACCGGCGCCTGCACGAGCTGGCGCACGAGCTGTGCGGCGGCCGGTGGATCGCGGTCGGCGGCGGCGGCTACGAGCCGGTGCAGGTCGTCCCGCGGGCCTGGACGCACCTGCTCGCCGAGGTCACCGGCGCCCCGCTCGAGGGCGCCACCCCGGACGACTGGCGCGACCTGGCCTCGCGCCGCGGGCACGAGACGGCGCCGACGAGCCTCACCGACGGGCGCGACCCCGCCTTCGTCCCCTGGGAGGGCGGCAGCGGTGATCCCGACGACGCCGTCGACCGGGCGGTGCTCGAGACGCGCGAGGCGGTCTTCCCGCACCTCGGCCTCGACCCGCTCGTGGCGGCCGGATGAGCGCCCCGGCCCGCTCGCAGGACCCGTTCGACGCGCTGCGGGAGCACCTCGTCGCGAGCCGCATCGCCGGCGAGGTGGCGACCCCGCGCGAGGAGAACATCCGCAACGCCTCCCGGATGGCCGAGGGCCGCCGCCGCTACGACTTCGGACTGGTGCCGGAGCGGGCCTGGACGACCGACGAGGTCCTGCGGGTCATGGCGCGGCGCTGCGGCACGTCCGCCGACCTGACCTACCGCGAGGGCGTCGACACGATCGACCCCGACCTCACCCTGGCCCAGCTCGAGCGGTGGCGGCAGCGGCTCGCGCGTGCGGCCGCGCGCCGCGAGCGGGTGCTGCTGGCGACCGGCCACCCCACCGGCATCCTGGTCGTCCACCTGCAGGTCGCCGCGGCGCTGCGGGCGGCCGGCGCCGACGTGCTGGTGCCGACGATGCGCTGGACGTGGCCCTGGCCCGAGGCGTGGGGCCGCGACCGCCCGCGGTCGGTCCGGGCGCTGAACGGCGTGCACGTGCTGGCCTCCGGCGGCGAGCTGCTGCACACCCACGAGCCGGAGCCGATGCACGCGCTGCTCGGGGCGCTGGACGCCCCGCCCGACCTCGTGGTCGCCGACCACGGCTGGGCGGGCGCCGCCGCGCAGGCGGGCCTGGAGACCCTCGGCATGGCCGACTGCAACGACCCGGCCCTGTTCGTCGCCGAGGAGGAGGGCAAGCCGATCGTGACCGTGCCGCTGGACGACAACGTCCCGCCGCAGCTGTACGACCCGGTGTCGGCCTTCGTCACCAGCTGGTAGCCGTCCGCAGCTCCGTCGCGACTGTGTGCGACGAAGTAGGGCCGAACGGGTGACTGTGCGAATGCCTCCTGTCCCGTTACCCTCACGCAGCACGTGCGTGTCCGATGCCACCGGTGGGGAAGCCGGTGGCCGCGATGCGTGCCGACGGTGGTGGGATCTGCATGAGCAGCTTTGCCGACATGAAGTTCTTGACCGTGGCCGAGGTGGCCGCGGTCATGCGCGTGTCCAAGATGACGGTGTACCGGCTGGTGCACAGCGGCGAGCTGGCCTCGGTCCGCGTCGGCCGGTCGTTCCGGGTGCCGGAGCGGGCGGTCCACGAGTACCTCAAGGCGGGCTTCCCGGAGGTCGGCTGAGCCCCGGCGCGGCACCGGGCCCCGGAGGGGCCGCCGCCCGAGCGCGCGCCGGCAGGGTCGCCGCGCAGTGCCGCTAGGCTGTCTGCTCCCCGGCGATCTCGCCGACCCCAGACACGCGAGCAGAGGTTCCAACGTGGGTTCCGTCATCAAGAAGCGCCGCAAGCGGATGGCCAAGAAGAAGCACCGCAAGCTGCTCAAGAAGACCCGCGTCCAGCGTCGCAACAAGAAGTAGTCGCCCGTCCCGCCGACCCGCTCCGGTGCTCCGGGGCGGGTCGCTGGTGTGTCGGCGGGGGCCGGGGACGGCCCGTAGGATCGGCTGCGTGAGTCCTCGGGTCGTGCTGGTCACCGGCGTCAGCCGCCACCTCGGCAGCCGGCTGGCCGCGGTGCTCGCCGCCGACCCGGGCATCGAGCGGGTGATCGGGGTCGACACGGTCGCGCCGGCCCGCGAGCTGCGGACCGCCCTCGGGCGCACCGAGTTCGTGCGCGCCGACATCCGCAACCCGCTCATCGCCAAGGTGATCGCGTCCGCCGACGTCGACACGGTCGTCCACCTGAACCTCATCGCGACCCCCGGCGGCGCCGGCGGGCGGGCCGCGATGAAGGAGACCAACGTCATCGGGACCATGCAGCTGCTCGCCGCCTGCCAGAAGGCGCCGAGCATGCGCACCCTGGTCGTGAAGTCGACGACGGCCGTCTACGGCTCGAGCCCGCGCGACCCGGCGCTGTTCACCGAGGAGCTCGCCCCGCGCACCCAGGGGACGGGCTACGCCAAGGACGCCGTCGAGGTCGAGGGGTACGTGCGCGGCTTCGGCCGCCGGCGCCCCGACGTGGCACTGACCCTGCTGCGGTTCACGAACTTCATCGCCGCTGGCCTGGACACCCCGCTGACCCGGTACCTGTCACTGCCGGTCGTCCCGACCGTGCTCGGCTTCGACCCGCGGCTGCAGCTGTGCCACGAGGACGACGGGCTCGAGGTCCTGCGCCGGGCGGTCGGCGGCGGCCACCCCGGCACCTACAACGTCGGCGGTCGCGGGGTGCTGCTGCTGTCGCAGGCGCTGCGCCGGCTCGGCCGCCCGTCGATCGCGGTGCCGCCGCCCGGCGTCTCGCTCGTGGCGCGCGCGCTGCGGGCGGGCGGCCTCGTCGACGTCTCGCCCGAGCAGATGCGCTTCCTGCAGCACGGGCGCGTGGCCGACGTCAGCCGGCTGCGCTCGGCGTTCGGCTGGGGACCCCGGCCGACCGCCGAGGCGTTCGACGACTTCGTCACGGCGGCCCGCTCCCGCCTGGTCGACCCCGCACGGGCGGCCGCCGTGGAGCAGGCCGTCCTCTCCCTGCTGACCCGCGGACGCGGGACGGCCCTGTCCGGACCGGAGGTGCTGGGTGCCTGAGCACGATCGCAGCGGCGGGGCAGCGACCCGGGCCGACAACGTCATCCCGCTGCGCGACCCGCAGCCCGGGCCGCAGCCGCCCGCCGGCGAGCCCGGCACCGGCGCCGAGCCGCCCGACTGGGAGCGAAAGCTCGCCGGGGGCCTGGCGTTCCTGCGCCGGCGGCTCACCGGCGACTACCCGGTCGACGACTTCGGCTTCGACCCCGACCTCACCGAGCACGTGCTCCTGCCGCCGCTGCGCCCCGTCTACGACCGGTGGTTCCGGGTCGAGACCCGCGGGCTCGACAACGTGCCCGACACGGGCGCGGCGCTCGTCGTCGCGAACCACTCCGGCACGCTGCCGTGGGACGCCCTCATGACGGCGCTCGCCCTGCTGGACCACCACCCGGCGCACCGGCACCTGCGGATGCTGGCCGCCGACCTCGTGTTCTCCGTCCCGGTGCTCGCCCCGATGGCCCGCAAGGGCGGGAACACGCTGGCCTGCAACGCCGACGCCGAGCGGCTGCTCTGCAACGGCGAGCTGGTGGGCGTCTGGCCCGAGGGCTTCAAGGGCATCGGCAAGCCGTTCAGCGAGCGGTACAAGCTGCAGCGCTTCGGCCGCGGCGGCTTCGTGGCGGCGGCCCTGCGCACCGGCGCGCCGATCATCCCGTGCTCGATCGTGGGCGCCGAGGAGACCTACCCGATGCTCGCCAACGTCAAGACGCTGGCGCGGCTGCTGGGCCTGCCCTACCTGCCGATCACGCCGACGTTCCCGCTGCTCGGCCCGCTGGGCGCCGTCCCGCTGCCGTCGAAGTGGATCATCGAGTTCGGCGAGCCGATCGAGACCGCGTCGCTCGGCGGCGCCGCCGCGGCCGAGGACCCGATGCTCGTCTTCAACCTCACCGACCAGGTGCGCGAGACGATCCAGTCGACGCTGTACACGCTGCTCATGCAGCGGCGCAGCGTCTTCTTCTAGCGCCGGTCGGCGCGCGCCAGCTGGCGGGCCGCCGTGCACAGCGCCTCGACGGCCGCGCGCACGAGCGCGTCGCCGGAGCGGGCGGCCCGCACCGCCGCGTACACGTGCCGCACCGGCTGCGGGCCCCGCACCCGCTTCACGACGACCCGGTCGTGCACGATCCCGAGCGCGAGGCCCGGCACGAGCGCCACGCCCAGGCCGGCGGCGACGAAGCCCTGCGTGCTCGGGTACTCGTCGGCCTGCACCGCCCAGGTCGGCGAGAAGCCCGCCGCGCGGCAGGCGTCCAGCGCCGCCGCCTGGCAGTGGCCGGGGGCCGACGCGGTGTCGACCCAGGGGTCGAGCGCGAGGTCGGCGAGGTCGACGTCGGTCGCGCCGGCCAGCCGGTGCGAGGCCGGCAGGAGCACCGAGTACGGGTCGTCGAGCAGGTGGGTGCGGGACAGGTCGTCCGCGGGCGGGGGGCTCGCGGCGGGCTCCACGACGACCGCGACGTCGACGTCGCCGGCCCGCAGGTCGGGCAGCGCGACGTCCGGCTCCGCCACGCCGAGCACGAGGTCGACGTCGGGGTGCGAGCGGCGCAGCGCGACCACGGCCGGCGGGACGAGGGCCGCGCCGGCGCTCGGGAACGAGGTGAGGTGCAGCCGTCCCGTCCGGCCCTCGCGCAGCGACGACAGCGCGGCCTCGGCGTCGAGCAGCCGGTCGAGCACGTCGTCGGCGACGTCGGCGAGCAGCCGCGCCGCGGCGGTCGGGCG